>NZ_JAPDDT010000001.1:0-300000 GCF_025950235.1 Luteolibacter arcticus
TCGTGGAACGGACCTTTGGCTGGCTGGTCCAATCCCGCCGGTTGATCCGCGACCATGAAGTCCGGATCGAACACTCCGAAGCGCTAATCTATCTCTCCATGACCAAGCGCATGCTCGCCAGAATCGCGGCCTGAGCATTTTTCAGACAGCCTCTCATGGCGCAAGCCGTTTGATCCGGCGCACGTATCCGGACGTGTTTCACTCCCGCTGGATGGCCGCGGCTTACGACGCGTGGTCGCGGGTCGAGGATCTCACGGGCGAGGAGCTGTTTGTGAAGTGTGGCGGTCTAACCTTCGGGCCGGAGAATGATGCGACGCTTCGGGCGACTCGTGATGCGCTGGTGGACTGCGGGATCGCTCATGATCTCCTTTCGCGAGAGGCGGTGGCGGAGCGTTTTCCTGCGCTCGATATCGGGAAGGGAGTCGTGGGGATCTATCAGGCGGACTCTGGATTTCTGCGGGCGGACCGTTGCCTACGATCGCAAGTGGATGCCGCGCAGAAGCTCGGGGCGGTGGTTCATGAGGGACGCAAGGTGATCGAAATTACTGAGACGGGCGGGGGAGTGAGCGTCATCACGGATCATGGGATCGAGCGTTTCGATGCGGTGGTGGTGACGGCGGGGCCGTGGATGGGGAAGCTGTTGCCGGGATTGCAATTGCCGTTGCAGGTGATGCTGAGGCAGACGACTTACTCGGGAGTGGAGAGCGAAGAGCGCTTCGCTCCCGGCCAGTTCCCGGTGTGGATTCATCATCCCACGGACCACTACGGATTTCCGTCGGATGGCGTGCTTCCGGGAATCAAGGTCGCCTGTCATCATGGCGGACCGGAATTCGATCCCGCTGCGCCCGATCGCCCGGTGATGGACGAACTCGCGGACTCGGTTCGAGCTCACGCGCGAAACCACATTGCGGGACTTTCGGGCGAAATCATTTCCGCGAAGGCCTGTCTCTATACCGTCACTCCGGACGAGCGCTTCATCCTGGACTTTGTGCCCGGCTCGCAACGGCAGATTGTTTGCTCCGGCTGTAGCGGCCACGGATTCAAGTTCTCCGCGCTGCTGGGGGAACTGGCGGTGGCGATGGCCCGCGACGGACGGGCGCATCCGGAGGCGGGAGCTTGGAGATTTGCAAGATTCGGGTGAATGAATTCCCTCGCTCCTGCGTCCAGTCGGGATTGGATGAAGATGATGAGGAAACTGCTGTTGCTCGTGCTGTGCCTGGTGAGCGCCTGGGGAGGCGGCGGAGCTTTCGCCCAAGAAGTGTCGGATCGGGCCCGGGATTTCCATGACAGGCTGGGGAAGCTCAATTGCGAGCCGGACTATCTCCAAATGGAAGCGTGGGTCTTTGAGAAGGACCTCGGCAACGAGCAGAGGGAGATCCGCGCGCGGGAAGCGGTGTGGGTGCTGACGGAATCGGGAAGGACCTACGAGCGGGAGCTGGAAAAATGGGCCGACCGGTTTCTGGCGCGACTGGAGAAGGAGTCCGGCGACCAATGGTGGGCATGGATGGAGACGGGCGACCTGCTTTCCAGCTTGAGGGGATACGGGGACATGGTGGATGGCTCATTCGTTCGTGGCAGTGGTGGGCGCTACAATCCCCGCGCATCGGACACCTCGAGGGCCAGACAAGCCTTTCTGAAGGCCATGGAGATGACCTCGAAGCCGGAGGAACTGGCGGCCATTTACGTGAAATTCGCGGATACCTTCGATCTTGGGGCGGGGGCCGAGGTGGCGCAGTTGACGGATCTGCGCCTCGTGCCGGAGATTACCGACAAGTGGGATGCCGGCCGCTGGGGCTGGGAAGCCGGAAAATACCTGGTGGACGGTCGATCGCCCGTGATCGGTGAAGACGGCGGGTGGCGATTGCCGGTTCTGAGGGCGCGATTTGAAGACGCTCTAACCGACTATGAGCGCGTCTTCTGGTTATCGAGCGAGGCGAAGCGGCTGTCACCGAAGCAGGCTCCCGAGGCGAAATTGAAGCTGGCGCGGATGTGGCATGAATTGCTCGGCGTGGCGAACCTGGCGTATGCCGGATTTGCCTACATCGACGGCACGGAGACCGCGGGAGATCTCCAGGCGAAAGGAGAATTCGAGCTGCACACCCTGAAGGACGAGGAGACCTTCGTGATCGGGCCCAAGGGCGTGGAACGGCGGACTATTCCCGACGGAAGCCGCTACCTCGCGACGCTGCGGGAATTGGCCGGAGACGCGACGACTCCGGAAGAAGTCTGGCAGGAGGCGGTGAGCGATTTGGTGGAGGCTCTCACGGACCGATGGCAGTTCGATCAAGCGGAGGAAGTGGCGAGACAGGCGCTCAAACGGGAGCCGGAGAATGAGGTGGCTCAAGGGCTGATCGCAGGGATCGGCCCGGAAGGGCGCTTTCTCGAGGCTGGTCCTTTAGTGACCGGCGAGGAAGTGACGGTGGAATTCCTCTCGCGCGAGATCGGCGAGCAGCAGTTCGAACTGTGGAAGCTGGATGCGGAGAAATTCGCTAAGGAAGACGGAGGACAAACCGTT
Source organism: Luteolibacter arcticus (assembly GCF_025950235.1). Taxonomy (NCBI): domain Bacteria; kingdom Pseudomonadati; phylum Verrucomicrobiota; class Verrucomicrobiia; order Verrucomicrobiales; family Verrucomicrobiaceae; genus Neoluteolibacter; species Neoluteolibacter arcticus. The sequence continues at coordinate 2,516 of NZ_JAPDDT010000001.1, forward strand.
CGGCTCGAGAGCTCGGGTACCTGGGAGATGGATGCGAAACGGTTCGGCGAGTATCGTCCTTTCTTCACGAAGGTCGCGGGGTGGACGTCTCCGATCCAGAAGAGAGGCAATCACATGCAGTCGGTCAGCACCCTCAAGGTGCCCACTTCAGAAACAGGCTACTACATGGTCACGGCGAAGATCGGAGAGTCCTGGAAGGGGGTGGAGCTGCGGGTGTCGCGGACTCTCATCCTGAGCGTCGGATTGGAACGAGAACACGAGCGCGATCCATTCGAGGGGACCGGTAGAGAGCCGAACTTGTTTTTGATAGATGCGATAACAGGCAAGCCGGTGGAGGGCGCGATGGCGACCTCGGTGCGGGGCTGGGAGGATGCGATTTCAGATCACACCGGCTATCTGCTGGGACTGGATGCAACCGAGGGCGTGCTGGTGCATCGGGCGGGTGAACCGGTCGAACTTCTATGGGTCTCCGGCGCAACCCTAGGGAAGAGGGATGAAGAGGAAGTGCGATCCCTGCTGGTCACCAACCAACCGCTCTACCGGCCGGGCCAGAAAGTGGACTACGCGGGGTGGCTGAGGCGACCGAATTGGCGTGGGGCATCTTCCGGGAACCTGGATGAAGGCACCCGGGTGAAAGTGAAGGTCATCGATCCGGCCGGGCAGGTGATCCATGAAGTCGAGGTGCCTTTGGACGAGTTCGGCGGGTTTCAAGGAGGCTTCCATCTGCCCGCTGAGATGGTGCTGGGAGATTGCAAAGTGGATCTCTCTTACTTAAACGATCCCTTTGGCACGGGCAAAGCGAGTGAGGTCACGTGGGAAAACCTGGATGACCAGAGGTGGGGGATCCGTGTCGGTGAGTTTCGCAAGCCGGATTTCCAGGTGGAGGTGGACACGGATGCCGGGCGGGGAGGGGACGAACTGTCGGCAACGGTGAAGGCGACGTACCTCTCGGGCGAACCGGTGAAGGGTGCGGCGGTGAAAGCCCGTCTCACCGCGTCTCCCGGGATCATCGAGGTCACGCCGCCCGCGGAGTGGGATGACCTGTATGGAGGGGGATACCACTGGAGTCCGGCCGATGCGAAATGGTGCGACGGGTGGAAGAAGTGGGGGATTCGCAGGAACCTCCATGGTGAGGACGATGACGACTTCCCGTGGAATCATGAAACCCTGCTGGAGGCCACCGGGGTGACTGACAGCGATGGGAAGGTGAAGCTGGTCTTTGCCAAGGACCTCCCTCATCTCGACCGGATCGACTACGACTGTTCCGTTCGCGTGGGCGTGCAGGAATTCACGGGCCGGAGTGTCGGTGGCGAATCGGCGTTCTATCACACGAAGCGGACGAATGAGGTATTCGCGCAGCCAGAGAAGGGATTCTATCGCCCGGGCGAGCGGGTTGATGTGACCCTGTGGACTTGCTCGACCGAGTCTAAGCCGGTGGCGGCCAAGGGGTCATTCGTGGTGGAGGCCATCGAGGGAAAGAGCGGCTTCAAGCAGGTGGCCACCTTCGAGGTGGCGACGGGTGCCGACGGAATGGCAAAGGTCAATTTCACGCCGCCGGGTGCGGGAAGATATCGATGCTTGTTCCGGTCGGGTGGAGGACAGCGGGGCTTCGTCCTGCAAGTGGTTGGCAATGGCGCGGGGCCCATCGATGGCATTGAAATCATCCCCGCGAAGTCGGTGGGCGCGCCGGGAGAGGAGCTGGAAGTCCTGGTGCTGACCGAGAATGCCGAGGCGCTGGTCTGGTTCTTCGAGCAGATGCCGGACGGACGGAGAAGGACGCCGCGGCTGGTTGAGAGCCGGGAACACATGGCGGTGGTCAAGATCCCTCTCAGTGCTGCCGGCGTGCCGAACTTTTTCCTAACAGGGGGAACCGTGACCAAGGGTCGCATGAAGACCACGACCTGCCGGATCGTGATGCCGCCCGTGGAGACGAAATTGACGGTGGCCATGGAGCTCGAACCCGGAAAGCGGGAGCCGGCAGAGCGGGCGGAAGTGGAGATCGGGGTGACGGATGCATCGGGGAAATCCGCCGGAGCTTCATTGGCCGTCACCGCCTACGACCGGGCTCTGGAAGATCTCGGCGGTCGCTTGCGGAAGGCAGGGTCGACGATGCGCGATGAATTCTACGAAGCGGACGGCCCCTACTCGACCCAAGACGACGACTGGCGGGGCGAGTCCGCATTCGTGGAACTCTATCAGCCGGGCTGCTTCTTCGAGCGGGGCGACCTGATTGGTGATGCGCGGAGGCAAGCGACGAGCAGGTTCGAGCGGGTCGGGCTCGACCTCTGGGTCGGCTACGAGCCGCCGGAGCTGCCAAACAGCATCGGGAGTTCGGATACTTTCTCGTCATTCCCGATGACGCCGGGCACTCCGGGATTGTATGCGCGGATCCGAGGGCAGGAGGTGGCTTTGAGCGATGAGGAAAAGGCGGGCGCAAGCGGTGTCAAGCTGCGGAAGAACTTCACGGACCGGGCTTACTGGGGGGCGGCACTGAAGACCGATGGTAGCGGCAAGGCGAAGATCGCCTTCGATCTTCCCGACAATCCAACGAGCTGGCGGGTCCAGACATGGGCCTTCGGTAAGGGGCGGCAGTATGGAGATGCCGACCTGGAGATCGCGGTTTCCAAGCCGCTCTTGCTGCGTCCGCTTTTGCCGCAGGCGGCTGTGGTGGGTGATGCGCTGGAGGTGGGCGCGATGGTGACGAACTCGACGGACAGGGAGCAGGAGATCCACGTCACCATGGAGGCGGGTGAGACGGCCAGCCCGGCACGCAAGGTGACGCTGGCGGCGAGAGAAGAGGCGCACGTGACGTGGGACGTGACCTTGGACCGGGCGGGGCCGATGCCATTCCGGTTTCGTGCGCGGAGTGCCGATGGAACGCTTTCCGATGGTGCGGAGGTGCCGCTGCCGGTAGGGCCGCGGTTGGCTGAGGTGACGGTCTCGGCTCAAGACGAGATGGGAACTGATGAGCCGGAGGCGCGGGCGGTCTTGGCATTCGACGAGGCGGTGGCGGCGGGTGCTTCGATTCAAGTCCGGGTGGAGGCGAACCCGGCGGCCAGTGCCTTGGCGGTGCTGCCGGATCTGGTGGCATATCCCTATGGATGCACCGAGCAGACGATGAACCGTTTTCTGCCGACGCTGATCGCCTGGCAATCCGCGGGCAAGCTGGGGCTCGATTGGAAGTCGATGCGGCAGATTCTGGTGGACCACGATTCGGCGCTTGGCTGGGCGAGCGGACGGGTGGGCTTGGAGGTGAAGCCCGTGGATCTCAGTGAAGAAAAGGTCAGGGACATGATCCATGTCGGCTTGGCGCGACTTGCCGATTTGCAAGGAGACCATGGCGCGTGGGGATGGTTCTCTCCGGACGATGCCGAGAGTTCGCCCTACATGACGGCGCTTGCGGTGCGTGGACTTGCGAAGGCGAGGAAGCTGGGATTCAAGCGGGAACGCGACCCGGTGGAGCAGGGTGTTTCGTGGCTAAGAGGTTGGTCGATGCGCCGGGCGAATGTTCTCGCCGCGGATCCGCGCAGGGCCGAAGCGCTGGACGCGTGGGTGGCCTACGCATTGAGCGAGGCGGGCGAGAAGGGGCATGCCGATTTGATGAAGGCCCTGCTGGCGGCCGAAAAGGAACTGCCTCTCACCGGCTTGATCCATCTTGCCCTGGCCTTGGATCCGTCCACCTCGAAGGAGGATTTCGACGGGCTGTTAGAAACCATCCGGCCCCGGATGACGGAGGAGAAGAAAGGAGGCCTCGGGTGGTGGGAGGAATCGGTGGAGCAGCGGGCGTGGTATCTGAAGCTGCTGGTGAAAGCCGGGGGCGGAGAAGCCGAGATCGGGCGGGAGATCCGGAAATTGTTAGATGCACGCGTGGATTGCATTCGCTGGAGCAGCACCAAGAACTCGGCGCTGTGCGTGGAGGCGATCATCGAAGCTGCGGTTGCCTCCCGTGAGGCAGGCTTTATGACGGGCGAGGATATCGAGGTGAAAGTGAGCGCCGCAGGCCAGGAGCGGGTGGTCGCCTTGCAAGCTGAGAACCTGTGGAGAGCGACGCTCGAGATTCCGGTGGGAAAGGAGATTGAGGCCGGAAGTTCGCTTCCGGTGGTGGCGAGTCGCCCGGGGAACAAGCCGTTGATGCTGTCGTCAGTGGTCACCTACGATTCGGCATTGCCCTCGCGGATGGCGGCGATGGACCGCGGGCTGCGGGTGGAGCGGGAGTACTTCCGTGTGGATGCGAGCGGGAAGAAGAGCCGCCTGGAGGAAGGCGGAAAGCTGCGGGTGGGAGAGCTGGTTGAAGTGACGCTGAAGGTCCATGGGGACGGTGCGATGAACCATGTCCACCTGCGTGACCCGCTGCCGGCGGGGCTGGAGCCACTGGTGCCCTTGAGCGGATATGAGCGGGGTGCCTATCGGGAGAATCGCACCGGCGAGAGCCACTTCTTCATTTCCCGCCTCACCGGCTGGGTTGAGGAGCAGAGCTATTACCTGCGCGCGGTCACGCCGGGGAAGGCGGTGGCGCTCCCGGCGCGGGCGGAGTGCATGTATCTGCCTGAGGTCTTCGGCCAGGACGGGATGCGCGTGATCGAGATCGAGTAGCGGCAGCTTCCGGAAAGGGGGACATGCAAACAGAAACTCCGGATGCCTTGGCAGACATCCGGAGCTTTTCGAAGGAAGGCTTGCGGCAGGATGCCGCCGCCATGGTCAGCGTGTGGAGGCGGCCTCGTGGGCTTCTTCGGCGGCTTCGAGGGCGGCGCGTTCCTTGGCGATCACGCGGACGAACTTTTTCAGGCTGTTATCCCAATCGGCGATCAGGGCCTTGGCGTGCGGGCTGCCGGTCTTCTCGGCGTGATCGGTGATCAGCTTCTTCAGATCGGCGATGTCTTCCGCACGGCGGACCGGGAGCGGCACGACCATTTCCGGATTGATGCGGGAGTAGAACCGGCCGTCGACGTCATAGACGTAGGCGGTGCCGCCGGACATGCCGGCGCCGAAGTTCTTCCCGGTCTTGCCGAGAATCACGACGTTGCCATTGGTCATGTATTCGCAGCCGTGGTCTCCCACGCCTTCGACGACCGCGGTGGCACCGGAGTTGCGGACGGCGAAGCGTTCGCCGGCGCGGCCATTGCCATAGAGGGCACCGCCGGTGGCACCATAGAGCGAGGTGTTTCCGAGGATGGTGTTGGTGGCGGGGTTGAACTTCGCGTCGGGTGACACCTTCACGACGATCTCGCCGGCGGCCATGCCCTTGCCGGTGTAGTCGTTGGCTTCACCGGTCAGCTCGATCTTCACGCCGGAGACGAGGAAGGTGCCGAGCGATTGACCGGCCGAGCCATTCAGCTTGAGCGTGACGGCGGTGTGGCCGTTGAAACCGCGGTCGCCGTGGATCTCGGCGATGCGGCCGGAGAGGCGGGTGCCGATGTTGCGGTCGGTGTTGACGATGTTGTAGCTCAGCTCGACCGGCGCGCGATCGGGCAGGACTTTGATCGCGGCGGCGATGGCGTCCGGCGTGGAATCCCTGCCGTATTCCGGTGCGTCGGCGGGGATCTCACCGGTGCCGAGCGCCTTGGCGAGATCGCGCAGGATCTCGAGGTCGAGCGGTGGCTTGGAAATGCCGTCGTTGCGATCCTGGGCGCAGACGCGCGAGATCGACTCGGGCGGAACGTTGTTGTGCTTGGCGAGATCGGGGATCACGTCTTTGAGCACGGCACCGAGGTCGATGAGGTTTGCCTTCGGGTGGCCGGGAACCTGGCGCTGCTTGAGGTATTCGGGGCGGCCGATGAGTTCATCGAGCGTGCGGACGCCGAGCTTGGCCATGATCTCGCGGGCTTCGTGGGCGACACCGTTGAAGAAGTTGATGACCATTTCCGGGGTGCCCTTGAACTTGGCGCGGAACTTCGGATCGGTGGTGGCAATGCCGACCGGGCAGTTGTTCAAGTGGCACTTGCGGACATAGACGCAACCCATCGCGATCATCGCGATGGTGCCGAAGTTGTATTCCTCGGCACCGAGGATGGCGGCCATGACGATGTCCTTGCCGTTGCGCATGCCCCCGTCGGTGCGGAGGATGACGCGGCTGCGGAGATTATTGATGAGCAGCGTTTGCTGGGCCTCGGACAGGCCGAGTTCCCATGGTGAACCGGCGTGCTTGGTCGAGGACAGCGGCGAGGCACCGGTGCCACCGTCGTGACCGGAGATCAGGATGGTGTCCGCGCTGGCCTTGGCGACGCCGGCGGCGACCGTGCCGACGCCGGTTTCGGCGACAAGCTTGACGGTAACACGGGCGCGCGGGTTCACTTCCTTGAGGTCGTGAATGAGCTGCGCGAGGTCCTCGATACTGTAGATATCGTGGTGAGGCGGCGGCGAGATGAGCTGCACGCCGGGCTGCGTGTGGCGCAGGCGGGCGATGAGCGCATTGACCTTCTGGCCGGGAAGCTGGCCGCCCTCGCCGGGCTTGGCTCCCTGGGCCATCTTGATTTCGAGCTCGTCGGCATTGACCAGATAGTAGGCCGAGACGCCGAAGCGGCCGGACGCAACCTGCTTGATCCACGAGCGGGCGAAGTCGCCATTCGCGTAGGGCTTGTAACGCACCGGGTCTTCGCCGCCTTCGCCGGAGTCGGACTTGCCGCCAATGCGGTTCATCGCGATCGCCAGCGTCTCGTGGGCTTCCGGAGAAAGCGCGCCGAGCGACATCGCGGCGGTAGTGAAACGGCGGCGGATGCTTTCGACCGACTCCACCTCGTCCACGGAGATCGCTCCCGAGGCAGCGGGGACGAACTCGAAAAGGTCCTTGATGGCGACCGGCGTGGTCTCGAGCTGGACCTTCACGTAGTCTTCGTAGTCCTCGGCCTTGCCGCTCTTCACGAAGGTGTGGAAGTTCTTGATGACGTCGGTGGTCCACGCGTGGCGTTCGCCGGACTTGCGGAAGCGGTTGTAGCCCGGGTCGCCGAGGTTGAGCGTCTCGCCCTTCGGGACGAGGGTTTCAAAGGCGGCCTTGTGGCGGATCAGCGACTCCTCGGCGATCTCCGTGAAGCCGATGCCGCCGATCTTCGACTGGACGCCGGTGAAGGAGAACTCGACGACTTCCTTGCCGACGCCGATGGCTTCGAAGATCTGCGCGCCTTGGTAGGAGTTGAGCACCGAGATGCCCATCTTCGACATGATCTTGAGCACGCCCTTTTCGAGCGCCTTGGCGTAGTTGGCCATGGCCTTCTCAAGGCTGATTCCCTCGAGCTTGCCCATGCCGGCATCGGCGGCGACGAGCTGGCGCACGGTAGCAAAACCAAGGTAGGGGCAAAGAGCGGTGGCGCCGAATCCGAACGCGCACGAGACCTGGTGGGTGTCGCGGATTTCGCCCGACTCCAGCACCAGCGAGCAACGCATCCGCTTGCGGACGCGATTGAGGTGATGATGGACGGTACCCGTCGCAAGGATCGACGGGATCGGCACGCGAGTCGCGGAAGCACCGCGGTCCGAGAGGATGACGATGCTGACGCCACGATCAACGGCGGCTTCGACTTCCTGGCAAAGCTCGTCGAGGCGGACCTTGAGGCCGTCATTGCCAGCAGAGGCGGGCCAAGTGATGTCGAGGACTGCGGACGGGAAACCGTGCTCGTCGAGGTGCTTCAGGCGATCGAGCTGATGCTCGAACAGGATCGCGGACTCGAGATTGATGATGCGGCAGTGCTCCGGAGTTTCCTCCAGCAGGTTGCGCTCCGGACCGAGGCCGGCAGAGGCGCTCATGACGGCCCACTCGCGGATCGGGTCGATCGGCGGATTGGTCACCTGCGCGAAGCGCTGCTTGAAGTAGGTGAAGAGCAGGCGCGGGTAGGTCGAAAGCACGGCGAGCGGGATGTCATCGCCCATCGAGAACACGGCTTCCTGCGCGCCCTTGAGCATCGGCGGGAAGACCATGTCGAGTTCCTCCAGCGAGATGCCGTGGGTCACCTGTTGGCGGGAAAGTTCCAGGGGCGCGAAGTCCTCGGTCGGCGCGAGCGCATCCGGCGAGCAGAACTTGCGCAGCTCGAGGCGGTTCTCGTCGATCCACTGGCGATACGGCTTCTGCTTGGCGAGCGCTTCCTTGACCTCGCGATCATTGCGGACCGTGCCATTCGAGGTGTCGACGGAGAACATCTGGCCGGGACCGAGACGGCCCTTGCGGATCACCTTGGCGTCGTCGATGACGACCGCACCGGCTTCGGAGCCGATGTAGAGCAGGCCGTCTTCCGTGATCTTGTAGCGCGACGGGCGCAGGCCATTGCGGTCGAGCGATGCGCAGAGCTTGGTGCCATCGGTGTAGACCAAGCCCGCCGGGCCGTCCCACGGCTCGGAGAAGGAGCGGATGTATTGGTAGAAGGCGCGCAGGTCGTCGGAGATGTCTTCGTCATTCCGATAAGCGGGCGGCACCAGCATGCACATCGCGTGCTCGAGCGAGCGACCCGACAGCACCAGCACCTCCAGCGCGTGGTCGAGCGAGGCGGAGTCCGACTCGTGCTCGTTCATCAGGTCGTGCAGGAGCGCGATGTCGTCACCCCAGATCGGGTTCGAGAAGAACTCCTCGCGGGAGGCCATCCAGTTGCGGTTGCCTTCCACGGTGTTGATCTCGCCGTTGTGGCACATCATTCGGAACGGTTGGCCGAGCGGCCACGCCGGGAAGGTGTTGGTCGAGAAGCGCTGGTGATACAGCGAGATCGCGGTCTGGAAATCCGAGTCCTGCAAGTCGCCGTAGAAGGCCCGCAGCGCGGCCGGCATGGCGAGGCCCTTGTAGGAGATCAGGCGGCTCGAGAAGGTCGGCATGTAGAAGCCGTTGATGCCCTTGGTCTGCCGTTCGATCGCACGGCGGCAAAGGAAGAGTTGGCGTTCGAAATGATCGCCATCCCAACCTGCGGGCTTCTTCATGAGCAGGTGCTCGATGTGCGGGCGACTCACCAAGGCGATCTTGCCGAGCGCGTCCGGATTCACCGGTGCCTCGCGCCATCCGATCACGGTGATGCCGCGCTTTGCCACCACCTCCTCGGCCAGTGACTTCAGCTGCTTCTGGCCGGCGGCGTCGTTGAGCGGCAGGAAGAACACCGCCACCGCGAGGTCGCCTTCGTTCTCCAGCTTGGTGCCGAGCTTCTCGGCGGCCTTGAGGAAGATCGGGTAGGGGATCTGGGAAAGGATGCCGGAGCCGTCGCCGGTCTTCATGTCGGCATCGACCGCGCCGCGGTGGGTCATGTTGCAGACCGACGTGAGGGCCATGTCGATGATCTCGAACGACCGTTTCCCATGGATGTGGGCGATGGCGCCCATGCCGCAATTGTCGCGTTCGGCAGAGAGGTTGTGGAGGGAACCAGCAACCAGCGGCGTGCTCGGATGGTAATAGGGATTCATCGCAGGGAATGGCAAAAGAGCCTAGTCCCGCGGATCCGCGCCGGTGTCAGTGCGGGGTTGCCCGCGGGGCGGGGAATAAAAGGCAGCTTCCGGTGAGTGCCAAGCAGGAATTGTGCCCCATTGACCGAATCGAGCGCGCGAAACGACGGGTTTCGTCAAGGGGCGTTCGCCGCACACGGAGTGTGCGGATGATTCACTCGGGCTCGACGATGCCTTCCTCGATGATCGGAGGCGGCGGGAGGATCTTCATGTCCACCAAGAACCGGTCGGCGGCCATCACGCTCCACTCGTAGTGCTGGTCGGAGACGTTGAAATTGAAGAATGCGTGATCAGCGTTCTCGTATTCCACGAGCTCGATCTTGTTCCGCCGCCAGCGCATCGACTTGTAGAACTTTTCCACCGTGGCGAAGGGCGTGAGGCGGTCCTTCTTGCCGTGGAAAAGGATCATCGGCGGGGCCTTGCGGCGCACCGACTTGATCGGGCTCAGCCGCTTGGCGGTGGCGTGGTCCGGGAAACGGTCGAGCAACGGCCGCACGATCGGATCGAGCAGGGTGCTGAACAGCAGCAGGGCCGCGGGCTCGTAAACGGGCGGAGCCTCGTTCTTGGCGGGCTTCGGCAGCGTCATCGCCAGGACGGTGAAGGCACCGCCCGCAGCTCCCGCGAGGATGACCTTCGAGGAATCCACGCCGAAGTGCGGCTCGTAGCCCTTTACCCAATTGAGGAAAGTTTTCAGGTCCTCCAGCGTTTCGACCGGGCCGGTGCGGTGGACCGAGCCGACGCGGGTTTCCACCGTCACGGTCACCGCGCCGCGTTGGGCGAAGTGCAGGCAGTGCGGGACGAACTGGGTAGCCATCGGCGTCTCCCAGAAGCCGCCATGGAGGAAGATGATCAGCGGTCGCTTGTCGCCGGGCTCGAAGCCCTCGGGCGTGAAGAAGTGGGCCTGCAGCGGACCTTCCGGAGTCTCGGAGTAAGTGAAGGTGGTGGCCGACTTCAGCATCTCCCGCTGCCGTGCTTGGCCGATCAGCGGGGTTTTTTGGAGCAGACTCATCGAGGGGCGGAAAGGGAGGGGATCGGCGTGCGAAAAGATTTGTTATGTCCGCGGACGGCTTGTCCAATCCATTTCACCGATGACACGCATCCTCGCCCTTTTCGCCGCGCTGCTGATGCCCGCCACAGCGCTGGCCCAAGCTCCCGCCGCTGCCGATACCGGCAAGGCGCTCGTGACCACCTACGGCACCTGGCGCAACGCAATGCTGCGCAAGGACTACCCGGCATGGCAACGGGTCACGGCACCCCACCGGCAGGTCGATACGCGCAATCGCATCGTCTCGGAGAAGCGGGCTTTTCCCGCTTCGATCTTCGACGTTCCAGCCCCGCCGCCGCCGCTGGACGGCCTGAAAATGATCCACTTGTCGCAGAAGGGCTCGACCGCCAAGGCCGCCTTCTTCGGGAAGGTCAATTTCGGCGTGGGTGGCGAGCCTACTGACAATGTCTTCGTCGTCTCCTTTGTGAACGCGGGCGGTTGGCGCTATGACCGCGCCGATTTCGTCAATCTGGTGGCTTTGCCGGAAGTCCGGGCGGAACTCGCGGCGGGCAATCTCAAGTACGTCGCCGAGACACCTGACTTTCAAGCGAGCGGGACGGTGCCGCCGACTCCTCCCGCCGTGGGTCCGGCGAAATACATCGCCAAGGTTTACGTCTTTTGCCCGGGGCGCGAAGTGCAGGTGCAGGTGAACCAACCGAGCCGCCATCGTTTTGTGAACGACAAGCAAGCCGAGATCGTGCTTGGCGGGGCGAATGATGGCACCAACTCGGTGACCTACACGATCAAAGGCCTGGAAGGGGGGACGGGGAAGGAGGCGCTGGCGATCCGGGTTTATCTGATGTCCGAGATCGACGGAACGAAGCCGATCAAGGCCTTCGAGTATCAGGTGAACGAAGGTGAGCCGGTGAAGGGTTTTGGCACGGGAAGCTTCGTGGTGGACGCGGCAACGGCGGCGAAATTAGTTAAGTCTTCCAGATAATTTACCTTATTAAGGTAAATATTTTTATTTTTGGGAGCTTAGTGTGATTTTGGAATCCTTATTCACAAAAGGATTTCTGCGGCGACAGTTGTAAATCAACCGCGTTCAAATCTTATTCACAGATTTGCTTGTTAAGGTTTGTGGATCTTTTAGGATGCCGCAAAGGTCAAAGCTTCTAACGGGATTTGACCCGATGGATCGGTTCCATGAAAAGCCCCGGCATCATCGCCCCAGCCTCCATGATTTCCTCCGGAGCAAAGCCGTTCAGCGCCCCCGCGTGTGTCGGTTTTGTGAGGACCCATGGGGTGGCGATCAAGCGGGCAAAAGCCGATCCCCGCAGCTTTCAGAGATCGCAACCAAAGCGCTCCGATTCCCCCGGAGTGGCGGGTCACCTGCCCGGCAGGAGCCCGTCGCAGGTTGTGTTTCGCCTGCCCCCCGCGATCCCGCCAAGGGACGCGCCTCGTGAAACCGCACACCTACCGCCAGAACGATGAACCATTTGGTCGCCACCAATAGCCAAACCCATCACCCCCTCGCCCAGAACCTTCTGAAATCCATCGCCGCTGTCTGCGCAGCGGTCGTCAGTCTCGCTGGAAGCGCCTTTGCCGCCGGAACCAATTCCGTGTCCTTGGCCTGGGATCCGAATCCCGAGACGAATATTGCCGGTTATCGCCTGCAGTATGGCCTGACCCCGGGGAATTACCCGAGTGTGGTCGATGCTGGAGCGGCGACTTCAGCCACGGCCAATGGTCTGAACCAAGGAACGACCTACTATTTCACGGTGGTCGCCTACAATTCCGCGGGGCAGTTCAGCCCGGCCTCCTCAGAGGTCACTTACACCGTTCCGGGCGCGCCGAATACCGCACCGTCTGCCACGTCTTTTTCCGTCACCGTGGCGGAGGATAGCCAGAACTTCGCGACGCTCGGCGGCACCGACGGGGAGGGTGACCTCCTGACTTACAGCATCGTCTCGGCACCGGCCAAAGGCACGCTGTCCGGCACCGCGCCAAACCTGATCTACCGCCCGGCCGCAAACGTGAGCGGCAGCGACAGCTTTACCTACCGGGCGAATGATGGCGCGGTGAATTCCGCGACCGCGACGGTGAGCATCACGATCCTCCCGATGAATGATCAGCCGTCAGCGGATGCGAAAACCTTCACCGTCCAGGAGGATGGCCAGGTGGCAGCGACCCTGACCGGCAGCGATCCGGATGGCGACACGCTGATCTACTCGATCGTCACCGCCCCGACCAAAGGCACGCTAACCGGTAGTGCCCCGAATTTCACCTATCGCCCGGCGGCGAATCTCAACGGAAGCGACAGCTTCACCTACCGGGTCAGCGACGGGGCGTCGACGTCGGCGACCGTGACTGCCAACATCACGATCTCTGCCGTCAATGACATCCCCGTAGCGAACCCGCAAAGCCTGACAACGGCGGAGGACACGCCCATTTCTGTCAATTTCACCGGCTCCGATGTGGAAGGCAGCACGCTGACCTATGCGGTGGTGAGCCCGCCAGGAAACGGAACGCTTTCCGGCACACCTCCCAATCTTACCTTCACCCCGGCCGCGAATTTCAGCGGAACGGTCAACTTTCCCTTCCGTGTCAATGATGGCACTGCCAATTCGGGCAACGCGTTGATCGTGATCGTCATCACGCCAGTCAACGATGCGCCGACGGCCACCCCGCTCACCGTATCGACAGCTCCGGGCTCGCCAGCGGCGGTCGCCCTGTCCGGAAATGATATCGAAGGGAGCGCTCTTTCCTACGCCATCGTAGCCCCACCGGCGAATGGCTCGCTGAGCGGCACGGCACCGAACCTGACCTACACAGCCACCGCCGGATACACTGGCAATGACAGCTTTACCTATCGCGTGAACGACGGCTCGCTGAATTCGCCTGCCGCCACCGTCTCGATCAGCGTCGGCACCTCGAATCGCACTCCCCAAGCGCACGGGAAATCGATGGCGACGATGATGAACAAAGCCGTCAGCGTCATCCTCACAGGCAGCGATGCCGACGCCGATGCGATCTCTTATCGCATCGTCAGCCAACCCACCGGCGGCTCCTTGAGCGGCACGCCGCCGAACGTGAAGTACACGCCGAAGGCGAAGTGGACCGGCAATGACCAGTTCACCTATGTGGTGAATGACGGGAAGGCCGATTCGCCGGCCGCGACGGTGAACCTCAAGGTGAAGGGGAAGAATCTGAAGCCGGTGGCGACCGCACGCACGGCGACGGCGACCCAGAATACCGCGGCAACCGTGGTGGTGGCCGGTAGCGATCCCGATGGCGACCCGCTGTCCTTCGTGGTGGTCAAGCAACCCGCCAACGGATCGGTCTCCGGCACCGGCCCGAATTTCGTCTATGTCCCGAAGAGCGGGTTCAAGGGCAAGGACAGCTTCACCTTCGCCGCCTCCGATGGAGCAGCGAAGTCCAAGCCTGCGACCGTGGCGATCACGGTGGTGAATCCCAACAACAAGGCACCGGTCGCCATCGCCCAGAGTGTCAGCGGTGCCGCCAAGAAATTGGTGGCGGTGACGCTGCGGGGAACCGATCCCGACAGCGATGCGCTGACCTTTCGCGTCGTATCCAAGCCTGCCAGCGGCAAGCTCACCGGCAAGGGGGCGAACCTCAAGTTCAAGCCGGCGGCCACCTTCTCCGGCACCGTTACCTTCACGTATGTGGCCAATGACGGCAGCGTCGATTCGGCACCGGCGACCGTGACCCTCACCATCGGGTCCTCGGCCGCCGCTCCCCGCAGCCTCGCGGCCCATGACAAGTCCGCCGAAGTGGGAGGCCCGGAGATCGTGCCCGGCTTGGCAATGAGCCGCTCACCCGCAGGGGAGATGATCCTCAGGGTGACGGGTGTGCCGGGCCAACGCTACACGCTCGAACATTCGGAGAGCCTGACCGGGTGGGCGGAACTCCAGTCCGTCGACATCCCCGGGACAGGCTCCATCGAGTTGGAAGTGGTGGTCCCCGAAGGATCCAGGAGCGGCTTTTTCCGACTGCAGATCCCTTGACGCTTGGTCTTGGCAGTCCCGGCTTTCATCGGCAGCTTGGCCCTGATGAAAGCCGTGATTGCCCTCTCCCTGGTGCCGCTCGTTCTGACCGCCGGACCGCTTGAAGTTTCACTTGTGCAGGTGCAGACCGGCAAGCCGCTCGGCGAGGAGGTGCCATTCGACGTGAAGCCGATGGGCTACGAGCCCGGCGTGCGGCTGGCGTTCCTCGTTCGCGGGGAGAATCTGGTGGCGTTCAAGGACGACTCCGTGGAGGTCAAGTCGTTCAAGCTCGGCGACGGCCGGGAATGGTCGCGCACCCGCAGTGGGAAGGCCAACTGGGAACAGGAGAGCTTTGCCAAGGTGAGCGACGACGGAAAGGTCGGGCGCTTCAGCGTGAAGTTCCCCGGTGACCTGTTCGGCGTCATCGAAGGGGCGTCGCTGGATGCCACGGTCACCGCCATCACGGCATCGAAGTCGGAGGAGAAGAAGATCGAGCTGACGGCCGGGGATAAGACCAAGCACCCGCTCGGGCCATTCGAGATTTCCGCGGGTGGGGGCGGGGGATTGTTTGGCGGTGGTGGCGATGGCACGGCCATCACGATCACCGGCAATCATCAGGCGGTGGTGGAGGTCAGCGTGATCGACGGCGGTGCCAAGCTTGATGGCAACGGCAGCTCATGGTCTAACGACGCGAAGACCTATAACTTCGACAAGGCGAAGGGCGAGAAGCTGGCTGTGACGGTGCGCTACTGGACCGACCTCAAGGAAGAGGTGGTGCCGTTCAAGATGGAGCCGGCGAAGAAATAGCTTTCGGCTTCGGCATTCGCATCGAAGGCGCATTGGTGACAATGCGGAAGCACGAGGTGGTCCGCGCTCGAGGGACCGTTCCGCGCTGTTACCAGCGCGCCTACGTTGGATGCTTTCGGCATTCGCATCGAAGGCGCATTGGTGACAATGCGGAAGCACGGGGTGGTCCGGGCTCGAGGGACCGTTCCGCGCTGTCACCAGCGCGCCTACGTTGGATGATCAGCCCCGGGCCAGTTCTTCGCAGCCCTTGAGGTCGAGCTTGCCGGAGGCGAGCACGGGAATCTCCTCCACCGGCACGATGATCCTGGGGCACCACAGGGAGGGGAAGCCGGCGTCCATCAGCTTGTAACGGAGGTCGATGCACTCTTGTTCCAAGGCCGGGCCGGCGATGGTGGAGAGGAGCACGATGGCTTCGCCCTTTGCCTCATCGGGGATGCCGACGATGGCGATCTTGCGTTCCGCCTCGGCATCCAGGCCGAGCGCCTTGTTGATGGCGGCTTCCACGGTTTCGTGCGGCACCATTTCACCGGCGATCTTGGAGAAGCGGGAGATGCGTCCCTCGATGTAGAGGAAGCCGTCGTCATCGATGCGGCCGACATCGCCGGTGCGGAACCAGCCGTCCTTGGTGAGGACTTCCTCCGACTTCTTGGTGTTGTTGAGATAGCCCGGGAAGATATTGGCGCCCTTGAGCCAGATCACCCCCTGCTTGTCGGCCGGCTGCGGCTTTTCAGTTGCAGGGTCGGTCAGGCGCAGGGCGATGCCGGGTAGCAACTGGCCCACCGAACCGCGGCGGGACGAAGGGATCACGATCGCTTCGCCGGCGGGAGCCGGATCGGGCAGGTTGACGTTGGTCGCCGGGGACGTCTCGGTAAGGCCATAGCCTTCCTGCGGGGGGATGCCGAAGCGCTCCTCGAAGGACTGTGCCAGATTGTCCGGCAGCTTCTCCGCGCCGGTGACCACGAGCTGCAGGGAGCGGAGTTGCTCGGGCTCGACGCGCTTCATGTAGCCGCGCAGGAAGGTCGGCGTGGCCAGCAGGACATTGACGCCCTTCTGCGCGATGAGTTCGGCGAGGCGCTTGGTTTCCATCGGATTCGGGTAGGTCACCAGGTCGATGCCCTCGATGATGGGATACCACAGCGTGACCGTGCAGCCGAAGGAGTGGAAAAGTGGCAGGCAGCCAAGGATGGCGGCACCCGGAGCGAGATTGAGGCGGGTGCCGAACTGGCAGACATTGCCAAGCACGTTGCGATGGCTGAGGGGAACGCCCTTCGGTTCGCCGGACGAGCCGGAGGTGAACAGCAGGATCGCCTCGTCGTTGTTGCGCTTTTTGCCGATGCCAAACAGCGGCGCGATGACCGACGAGGGCAGGAGCTTCGAGAGGATCGTCCAGGTCACGATCTTCTTCTTCAGGCCCGGCAGGGCTCGCTCGATGAAGATCAGGTCGCGGTTCGGCGGCCACGGGAACGAGGCCAGCTTCCTGACGAAGGGGTCGGCGGTGATGTAGCGGTCGAGCTTCGCCTGGCGCATCGCCGAGCGAACGGCTTCGTGGCCGGCGGTGAAGTTGAAGTTCACCGGGGTCTTACCCGCGAAGACGGCGGCGAGATTGGCGATGAGTCCGGCTTTTCCGGGCGGCAGAATGATGCCGATGCGGGGATTGTCGGTGGATTCCCTGAGATACTTCGAGAAAACGAGGGCGGCACCGAGGATGCGGTCGAAGCCGATCGAGGAGTCATCGGAGCCGTCGTGGACCTTGTTCCGCGAGTGCTTCTTGAGGCCGTGGAGCAGGGCCATGCCGAGCGAGGACTTGAGCAGCGGGCGGCGGGAGAAGGACTCCTCCACCAGCTCCAGCAGCCGCTCGCGGTAGGTTGCCGGGCTGGCTTCCTTCGGGGTGAGCAGGGTGCCAACGCCGATCACCACCTGTGGCATCGACCCGGTGCGCTCCACCGACAGGCAGGCGTCGCGGGGGTAGTCGACCAGCACCGGCAGCACTGGCAGGCCGAAGGAGCAGAGGGTGCGCAGCGTCTTGCCCGGGATGACGCAGGGGATGGCCTTGCGGGACACCGCGCGTCCGGGGATGTAAACGATCACGCCGCCGTTCTCGAGCGCCGGGCGGAGTTGCTCGCCCATGGCGGGGGCATCGTCCTCATCGGCGAAGGCCGCGGCGGCACCTGACCGCTCCAAGGTCGCCTGCGTGGTCGGATCCAGCTTCGATTTCTCCTCGATCAGCCAGGTGATGCGGCGGCCGGAAAAGAGCTTCTCAAGCTGCGGCAGCTCATGCGTGCCGACGCGACCGGGGATAACGAGGCATCCGGTCGGGGGAATCCGGTCGGCGTGGAGAATCTGGATGGACATGAGTGCTGGAAAGACGTGGCGGGATCGCTTGCGGCGTATTGAAGCGTATCGGCCGGGGCAGGCACGGATTTTTTGTGCGCCCGGTGAATCCGCCGCCATCCATCGTTCTCAGTGATCGAGTTTCAGCTTCTCAAGCTTCGGCGTGATCACCATGCGGCAGTAGCCGTTCTTGTTCTTGTTCTGGAAATAATAGTCCTGGTGGTAGTTCTCGGCGGGATAGAACACGCTGGCCTTGGTGATCTCGGTCACGATCGGGTTCTTGAATTCCGGCTGAGCCTCCTTTTTCGATTTCTCCGCCACCGCCTTCTGGGCGTCCGTGTGGTAATAGATGGCGGAGCGATACTGGGTGCCAACGTCCGCGCCCTGCTTGTTCAGGGTGGTGGGGTCGTGGAGGTTCCAGAACCACTCGAGGAGCTTCTCCGTGGAAAGTTTCTTCGGATCGTAAACGACTTGTACCACTTCGGCGTGGCCGGTGGATTCGGTGCAAACCTGCTCGTAGGTGGGGTTTGCCACGGTGCCGCCCATATAGCCGGAGACGACGGCTTGCACGCCCGGGATCTGCTTGTAAACGGCCTCGACGCACCAGAAACAGCCGGCGCCGAGGGTGATGACTTCGGAGCCTTCGGGGACTTTGGGGGCGGGGGCGGGTTGTTTGGCTTCGGCAGGCATGGCTTCTTTGGGTTCGCAGGAGGCAATGGCGGGCAGGAAAAGCAGGAGCGCGAGCAAACGGCGGCGTTTCATGGCATTGGGAGCCGCATGCTGCGGCGATATTCCGCACCCTAGGCGGCTACTGGGCTAGGTAAAGTGAGGATTCCTACGGATCTCCCGGCGACATCTTCGCGAAAGGCAGAATTCTCCGACAACTTTTGCATCGCGCGGTGTTTTCCCGGACGTAAGGGTTTTCGCAGCAACCCAAGCCAATCACTCATGAAATACCAATCCGTTATCCGTCGTCGCTCCAGCGCGGGTTTCACCCTGCTTGAAATGGTCATCGTCCTCGGGATCATCGCCCTGATTCTGGGCGGTTCGATCACGTTCATGGGCAAGATCAGCGAGTCGGCCAAGGTGAGCCGCGTGGACGGCGACTTCAGCACGATTTCCAGCGGCCTGAAAATGTACAAGGTCAACAATGGCAGCTACCCCTCCACCCAGCAGGGCCTCAAGGCGCTGGTGGACAAGCCATCCGGCACGCCGGCCCCGCGCCGCTGGTCCAGGATCATGGACAAGGTGCCGCTTGACCCGTGGAACAACGAGTATGGCTACAAGTTCCCGGGCAGCAAGGATCCGAGCGAGTTCGAGATCATTTCCAAAGGTGCTGACGGTGCCGAAGGCGGCGATACCGACTACTCCAGCCAGGATCCGAAATAAGCTCCGATGCGCGCCGGGCTCCAACGACCATCGCAAGGATTCACGCTCATCGAGATCGTTCTCGTGCTGGTGTTGATCGCGCTGATGATCGGCGGGGCCTTGGGATACATGATCGCGTCGGATGACGAGCGCGTGCTGCGCGAGTCCTCGGTGGAAGTCGAGGTGATGGCCAAGCGCGCTCGCGCCTTGGCCGCCCTCCAGCAACGGCCCTACGCGCTGGAATTCCACGAACAGACGGTGAATCTGATGCCGCTGGCCGAGGCAATGATGGACCCGCGCGACCGGGAAAGGATGATCGAGCATCAGGAGATGATGATCGCCGAGGGCACGACGGCGGCACCGGCCTTCAATCCGGTGCACGCGAGTTGGACCATGGACGAAGATCTCCGGATGTTCGTCCGCCGCTGGGCCAGCGATGTTTGGCTGCCGGTGGATGCGAAAAACCGCCACATCTGGCGATTCGACCCCGAAGGCTTTTGCGAGCCGGTGGGGGTGAAGTTTCAAATGGAACGGAGCTGGCTGGAAGCGGAGTTTCATCCACTGACCGGGGGCATCCGCGACCAATCCCAAGAGATTTACTAACTAATGAAGAGTGCCCTGCCAGACCGGCGGATTCGCCGGCGTGCCGCCCGCGGTTTCCTCCTGATGGAAGTGATCCTGGCGCTCGGGATTTTCGGCATCGCGGCCACGGCCTTTGCGGTCGCCTTGCAGAAGACCGCCGATCTCGCGACGCTGACCCAGCGTGAGCTGACGACGACGCGCCTGCTCCAGAGCGCGCTGGCGGAGGCGATGTCCTACCCGGTGCTGGAAGAGGGCACCACGTCCGTCGCTGTCGAGGAGATGGCGGAGCATGGGATGGAGATCGAGACGACCGTCGAACTGCTGCCGGAGATGGAGAACGAGGACGGGCAGATGCTTCAGGAAATGTATCGCATCGAAGTGGCGGCCCGGTGGTTCGAGAACGGCGCTCCGCAGGAGCAGTTGGCCGAAACCTGGCGCTACTCGCGCCTGTACCAGCCATGAATACCAACTCCCGATATCCGGCCCGTCGCCGAGGTTTCACATTGCTGGAAGTGGTGATCGCGATGGGGCTGCTGGCGCTGCTGGTCGGCATGATCTTCGGGTCCGCCAATGCCAACATCCAGCTCGGCAATGCGGTGGTCCAAACCCAAGCCGAGGAGAGCGAGAAGAACGCGTTCTTCGACCTGCTATCGCGGCGCTTCGGCTCGTTGCCGGGGAATACCCGCATGGAGCTGGTCTCGAAGGACATCGGCTCCCACTACACATCGGATCTCACGCTGCAGAACGTCCCGCTCGCATTCACGTGGGGCGGGACCGAGAAGGTCGCCAAGGCGGTCCAAATTTCCACGGTGCTCAAGCGCGACGGCTATCTCGACATCGTGCTCCGCTACTACGAGGAAGAGATCATCGAGGACAGCGACAACACCCAGAGCAATGTGAAGGTGGAACCCTTCGCGGAGGTGGTGCTGCTGCAAGGCGTCCGCACCTTTGAATGGCGCGTGCTCGACGGCCGCACCATGGAGTGGCAGTATGATTGGGATCTTGTCGGGCGCTTGCCGCTGCAGATGGAGCTGACCATCGCCTTCGGCAACCAAGGCACGCCGATGCGGCAGATTTTCTGGATCACTCCGAAACAGGATCCCGAGGTGATGATGCGCCAACTCCAGCAGCAAGGAGCGGGCGGAGGGCAAGGACAAGGACCCGGCCAAGGCGGTGACATTCAAATTGATGTTCCGGATGGAGGTGAAGGAGGCGGTGGCGGACGAGGAAATGGTGGTGGCCGCGGAAATGGCGGAGGGGGCGGTGGCGGTCGTGGGAATGGCGGAGGGGGTGGAGGAATGGGTCCTCCAGGAGGTAATCGATGAAATCTACTTTTCCCAAACAACGCGGCTCAGCCCTCGTCGCCGTCATCTGGCTTATCGCCATCCTGGCGATGGCGACGGTGGCGACCTTGCGGGTGGTCTCGTTTGACGTCGATCTCGGGACATCGCAGATCCACGGCTTCCGCGCCCGGCAACTGGCCGAGATGGGCATCGCCGTGGCGTCGAATCCGGCGGTGAAGCGCACCGATCCCTTGCTCAAGCAATTTTCCGGAGAGAGCGGGGAGGGCTTCGAGGCCCGTATCATTTCCGAAGGGGAAAAGTTCAATATCAACGCCATCCTGCTGCGGGGCGACGAGCAGCTTCTCAAGTCGATGTTCAGCGACTGGGGCCTGACGCTGGACGAGTGCCAGATGCTAGTGGACGGCCTGATGGACTGGGTGGACCAGAACGACGAGGTCGGCCTCAATGGCGCGGAGTCGGACTGGTATCTGGAACAAGGCAGGCTTAACCAGCCCTTCAACCGGCCCTTCTACAACCTCGATGAAGTGCGGTTGGTGCGTGGCATGGATTACGTGGAGGCGATGAAGCCGGACTGGCGGAATTGGTTCACGATCTGGAGTTCCGGCGCGCTCGATTTGAACGAGGCATCGGCCGAACTGATTGCCGCCGCTGCCGAGATCACTCCTGAGGACGCGAACGTGATTCCCGAGACGGTCCGCGGGATCGATGGGATCCGCGATACCGACGACGACGCGCCGTTTCAATCCGTCGAACAAGCGCTTGCGCTTCTGGGCGTGGACGGCAACGTGCGCCCCGAGATTTCCGCCCGTATGACCGTGAACGATACAACGACCCGCTTGGAAAGCATCGGCACTGTCGCCGGGGCGAAGCGGAAAATCACGGTCATCGTGCGCAACCGAACCGGGAGACCGGCGGTTTTGGAACGAACCGAGGAGGTGATGCCTTGAGCAAACAACAGGAAATGTCGCTGCTGGTCCCGGGAGTGCGGGGCTGGGAAATCTGGAAGCAAGCTACGACCGGAGGCTTCGTATTGCAATCGGCCGACGGACCTGCGCGTGCCTCGGAGCTAACGAATTTGCCGGGCGGGAACCTCGCCATGCTATTCCCGGTGAGGGGCTTTCACGCCTTGCCCTTCAAGGCATCGAGCGCGGATGACTCGCTTTTCGACGATCTGGCGGCGATGCACGCCGAGCGGCTCGGGGTGCGTGCCGATCCGATGGCTGGCCAGCTTTCCGATACCTTCCTGATCACCAAGGAGGAGGAATCCGCCACCTTGCTCGGGGTGGTGCTGAAGTCTCCCGGCGATGGCGATCTGCCGCCGCGCAGTCCTAAGGAATTCGATCTTTCCGCCCGCGCCTATCCGGTGCGTGGCGAGGCGATTGCGGTATGGATGGAGTTCGGCCGCTGGGTCTTCGCCATCTTCCGGAACGGCAAGCTACTCTACTCCCAAGCCACCTCGAGCGGTGGGGCGGCACCCGATGGGGCCTGCCTGAAGGAAATCCAGCTCGCGCTGGGCCAGATGGCGATCCAGGGACTGCAGATCAAGCCCGAGGCGGTCCATGTTTGGTCGCCGGAGGGTGATGCGGGAAGCGCTGGCAGCCTGACCGATGCATTCCACGTCCCGGTCAAGGTCACGCCGCGCCCGGATCCGGTGCTGCCGGAACCGCGCAGCAAGCTGCTGCCAGCCGACGTGCGTGCGGCCCGCCGTGCCGCCAAGTCCCAACAGCAAAAGGTGGCGGCGATCGCGGCGGTCGCGCTCGCCTACCTCGGCGTGGGCGGCTGGTTTGGCTACGGCTTGTGGAAGGATCATAGCCAGATCAAGAAGCTCACCGCGGAGGCCGAGTCGATCGCGCCCGAGGACGACCGCATGGCTTACGAGAAGCACCTCGCGATGTGGTCCGAGCTCGATCTGGTGGTCGATGGCAACAAGGCCCCGGTGGAACTGATGTCACGGGTGGCCAAGGCGATACCGCTCAACCAGGTGGTGCGCCTCAAGCTCGCGGAGATCAACGCCAACGAGATCAAACTTGACGGCGAAGCCCTGCAGGCTGGGCCGGCCAGCCAATTCGGTGTGACGCTCACCCGTAGCCTGCCGGAGTTCAAGTGGGAGACCCCGCCACCGAGCAGCGGCTCGAAGGGCTGGACCTTCCGATTCAACGGCACCCGCCCGGATAGCAATCTCACGCCGTGATTTACCGACAAGATTCCCGCCCGGCGGCATTTCCCTCCCGTTCCTACGATTCATGAGCGACCGCGAAAAGAAATTGGTGATGTTTTTCGGCCTCGCGGCGTTCGTGCTGGTCAACTTCTTCGCGATCTCCTGGTTCCAATCCCAGAAGGAGAAGATTGCCCGGCAGCTGACCGATGCGAAGGGCAAGGTGGCCGTGGCTCAAGCCACCGCGGACAACTACGACACGGTGGTCGATGAAATGAATTGGCTCGGCGACAAGAGTCCCGCGCCGAAGACCGGACAGCTGGTCGCCACCGAACTCGAGACGTACGCCTCGAACCAGGCCACGACCCACCAGCTCGAGATCAAGCGGCGGGCGATCAAGCCGAACGACGAAACCGGGGTTTATTTCAACCGCGCCAAGGTGGAGTTCAACGTGACCGGTCGCGAAGACTCGCTCTACCGCTGGCTGGATCGGCTCCAGATGCCGGACCAGTTCAAGGCAGTCACTTCCATGCGACTTTCGCCGGACGCCAAGGACGACACCAAGATCGATGCCACCATCGAGGTGGAACAGTGGTACATTCCCTTGGTCGAAGGTACCGACACGTCCATGCCGGAGGAAACGCCGGCCCCCGGCCCCGAAGCCGCACCGGCTCCGGCACCCGGGGTTGCCCCGACGCCCGAGGCCACGCCGGCCCCGGCACCCGAAGCCATCAACCCGCCAGGAACCGAATGAAAACGATCGCATTCCTTACACTCCTTCTCGCAGGCACCAGTGCTTTTGCCGCCCCACCGGTGAAGAAGCCAGTGACGAGCTATCTGCATCTCTCCCAGAACTCGCCATTCACCGCCAAGCCGCCTCCGCCCGCCGGTCCCCAGGCAGTGGACAACTTCGAAGACTGGGCGCTCGGTGGCGTCTCCGAGGTCGAAGGCGGTTACATGGTGACCTTGGTTCACAAGAAGAACCAAGGCGAGACCCAGATCATCAAGCCGCGCGGAACCGTCCACAATGCCAAGGAGGAGATGACGTGGCTCAATCCCGGCGATCCCAAGGCCTTCAAGGTGGATAGCGTGAAGTATGGCAAGACGTCTTGGAAAGACACCACCGTGACGATCTCCACCGGCGGCAAGACCGGGACCGTGAAATTCGACGACAAGCAGCTCGCACCTGCAGCCGCCGCGGCCCCAGCCCAAAACCGCCAGCAGGGACAACCCGGCCAACCGCCGCAGCCTGGTCAGGCCGTTCCTGCTCCCGCGGCCGGCCAACCCGGCCAGCAGCCAAGCAATCGCCCGCCACGCCAGCGGGTGCTGCCTCCCGCTCCAAATGGTCAACAGCCGCAAGGCCAAGGCCGCCCCAATCGCTAAGTTTTTCCCAATGTTGCCCAAATCGCATTTCCTCCTCGCCGGCCTGATCGCGTCCGGGACCGCGCTTGCCCAAGTGCCGCAACCGCCACCGGCTGGAGCTCCTATCCAGCCCGGCGTGGTGCCGCCGAACAACCCTGCGGCGCTGGCCCAGAAGGTGAAGCAGGACGGCTTCCTGGAGCCGAAGATCAACGGCGAACGCCTAGCCGAGCTCTACTCCGAGCTGACCGGCCGACGCGTGACCGTGAGCAATGCCGCCATTGCCGCCGAGTTCCGCTTCGTGCAGCAGGGTCCGATCACCTACGGGGAAGCGGCCGAACTACTCAAGATCGCTGCCGTCCTCGAGGGGTTTGTTTTCATTCCATCTGGCGAGAACCACGACAAGCTGCTGTATTCGCAGAGCGTCGCCCAGGCACCGGATGAAGATTTGCCGTTCATCACCGATGCCGCCGACTTGCCGGAAGGCGAGCAGGTCGTCACCTATGTGATGCCGCTCAAGCACATCAAGCCGGATGAGGTCGTGCGCGCCTTCACCGCCGTGGTGAAGCAATTTGGCAGTTACGGTTCGATCGCCGCGGTGCCGAATGCCGCGAGCGTGATCATCACCGAGAACACCTCGCTGATCCGCCGCTTGATCGAACTCCAGGACGTCATCGACGTGCCCAAGAGCGACGTCGGCACGAAGTTCATCAAGGTCCAGTACGCCGACGTGCAGGAGCTTTCCGAGATCCTCAACGAAATCCTCAATACCCAGCAGCAGCAGCAGAGCACGGCGGGCGTCCAGCGCGTGGGCGGGGCTCCCGCGACACCGGCGGCGCCCCAGCCGGGTGGGGCTGCACCAGTCGCCACCCAGGGTGGTGCGAGCGGAGCCGAAGGCGGCGGGGCAGGGGAAGACGTGCCGATCCAGATCGTGCCGAGTACCCGCACCAACCAGATCTTCGCGATGGGCCGGCCGGTGGACATCGTCTTCGTGGAAAGCCTGATCGCGGGCTTCGACACGCCGACCGACACGCGCAACTATCTTCGCCGCAAGCTGAAGTTCCTGGCCGTGGCGGATTTCCTGCCGGTGGCCGAGCAAGCGCTGCAGCGCGCCTTCGGCGGCTCGTCCACGCAAGGTGGCGCTACCGGCGGCGGCGGAGCGGCGGGCGGCGGCGGTCGCTCGGGCGCGAACTTCGGTTCCGGCGGCGGCAACACCTCCCGCACCAACCAAACCTCGCGCGGCGGCAACAGCAGTAGCAATCGCTCCGGCGGCAGCAACTTCGGCAGCAATCAAGGGGGCGGCAGCTCCTTTGGTGGCGGTGGTAGCGGCGGTGGCTTCGGCGGTGGCAGCACTGGCGGCGGCGGAGGGGGCGGCGAGACCCTCGTCAACAACGCGCCGACTGCCCAACTCGTGGGACGCACCTTGCTGGTCGCCGACAACATCACCAACTCGCTCGTGGTCCAAGGCCCGCCGGCCAGCCTCGAAGTGGTCAACCAGCTCCTCGACGAGATCGACGTGAAGGCGGAGCAGGTGATGATTTCCTGCGTCTTCGGCCAACTCACGCTGACCGACGACCTGAACTACGGCCTCGACTTCCTCCGCGAGGTGGAAAACCGCGGCGACAATTCGATCGGTGGTCGTGGCGGCAGCGGCATTGCCCCGTCGCTTCCCCTCGATGGCAGCGCGTTCAATCCCGGCAGCCTCGCGGCCACCGCCGGTCTAGGCATCTACGGGAAAATCGGCCCTTACCTGAACGTTTACCTCGAAGCCCTCCAAGCGACCACCAAGTTCAATATCGTCGCCCGGCCAACCGTGTTCATGGCGAACAACCAGACCGGCTTGATCCGCAGCGGCCAGCAGATCGCGGTGCCGACCAATAGCTTCAACAGCGGCTCCACGGGCCAAAGCACCAACATCGACTATCGCGACGTGGTGCTCGATCTGGAAGTCACCCCGCTGGTCAACTCGCCGGATGAAATCACGCTCCACATCACGGTGCAGAATGATGAAGTCGTCGGCAGCCAGGTGATCGAGGGGGTCGGCGAAGTGCCCACCATTTCGACCCGCCTGTTGGACACGACGGTCACCGTGCCGAATAACGAGACGATCGTGCTCGGCGGCTTGATCACCACGCGCAACAACCAGAGCCGCTCCGGGATCCCGCTGCTCAGCCAGATCCCCTACATCGGCGGGCTCTTTGGTAGCACCGACAACAAAACCGACCGCGAGGAGCTGCTGGTCTTCATCCAGCCGAAGATCATCAACGACAAGGGCTCACTCTACGACGGCCAGGCCGACGTTGATTCCCGCTACAAGTTCGACGACGAGAACCGCGATATCATCGACGGCCCCGGCGTGCTGCCGACCAAGGGCGCGCTCGACAAGCCTGCGGGTTCCGGCAAGGCTCCGAACGCGGCCCCGGTCGAGATCATCGAAGAGGAACCCGCTCCGCGGCGCGTTTCCAGCCGTCCGACGGGCTTCATCAAGAATCGCTGAAATCCGGCGCAAAATCGATTCCCGGGGGCCGCAGACATGCATTCTGCGGCCCCTTGCGTTCCGGTACTTGCCAAAGCCCGGGAACGGGTCTCAGTTTGTGGCGCAGACCTCCGGAGACGCCCGGAAACTTACAAAAACCTCGCAATTTCGCTCCATGCCTGAAATCACCGAAGCGGACCTCGCACCGAATGTGAAGGCCCTGTACCTGAAGGCCATCAGCGCCGTTCAGACCAATAACCACGGCTATGCCGTCAAGCTGCTCCAGAGCGTGCTGAAGGACGCGCCGACCTTCCTCGGCGGCCGCCAGATTCTTCGGAACTGCGAGTCCATCGTTGTCGGCGGCCCGCAGAAGGGCTCCAAGATCTTCGGGATCAAGACCGGCGGCATGGGGCTCGGAAGAGTCGCCGGGCAGGTGAAGAAGGACCCGGCAGCCGCGCTCGTCATGATCGAGGAGGTGCTGGAGAAGGATCCTTACAATCCCGAAGCCAACGACCTGCTGTTTGAGGCCTTCAATGCGATGGGCCTGCCGGACCACGCGGCTTTCGCGCTGGAAACGGTCCGCAAGGGACATCCCGAGGAAGCCAAGCCGCTCCACAAGCTGGCCGAGTTCTATCTCCATCGCGACGATCCGGGCAAGGCCGCCGACGTCTATCGCGACATCATCAAGCATCACCCGACCGACTCCACCGCGATCAAGGGCGAGAAGGATTGCACCGCCCGTGCCTCGATGCAAAAGGGCGGCTGGAGTGAAACCGCCAGCATGGCCGACCTCCAACGCAACAAGGGTGAGGCCGCCGAACTCGATGCTGCCAGCAAGAGTGGTCTGACCCGCGATCAGCTCGAGGACCGCCGTGATCGTCTCATCCTGAAGTACAACGAGGATCCGAACCTGCTTCCCGTGGTCAAGGATCTTGCCGGCATCTTCGAGCAGCTCGAAGACTGGGCCAACGCCCACACCTTCTACTCGTGGGGTTTCAGCCTGAGCAATGGCGACGTGGCGCTCCAGACGAAGGCCGGGCAGATGAAGGACAAGACGGAAGAGCAGCAGCTCAAGGATCTCGAGGCGCGTGCCGCCTCCAATCCTGACGATCCGGAAGTCCAAGCCCTGCTCGCCGAGCGTAAGGCGACCCGTACCGCCGAAGCGGTCGAGGAAGCCAAGGCACGCGTCGATTCCAACCCGACCGACCCGCTGCTGCGCTACCAACTGGGCATGGCGTACTACAACTCCGGCGACTACAGCAACGCCATCCCTCACCTCCAGCAGGCCAAGCGCAACCCGCACATCCAGTCGAAGGTGTTGCTTCTCCTCGGCCGGACCTTCAAGGCCAAGGGCATGCTCGACATGGCTGCCAAGCAGCTCACCGACGCGCTGGCCGACCTCATCGGCATGGACAACGTCAAGAAGGAAGTCCTCTACGAGAAGGGCCTCATTCACGAGCAGATGGGCGACCAGCAAGGAGCGCTCGATTCCTTCAAGCAGATCTACGAAGTCGACTACGGCTACCGCGACGTGGCCCAACGCGTCGAGTCGTCCTACGGCGGCTGATCGTTTCTAACAATCAAAGCAAAGGCGCGGAGGTGAAAGCCTCCGCGCCTTTTTTTGAGAGGGGAGGAATCGCCAATCATCATCTTCCAATTACCAATCGAACTGCCTGAAGAGAGAGGACAGCTGACGCCAGGTGCGGAGTCCCCAGGGAAGACCTGCCTGTCTTCGATGCGCGTGAATTGAGGAGCGAGCATCCTCATTCTTCCAAGCACTTCGATTGGTGATTGGAAGATTGATGATTGGTGATTCTCAGATGTTCCACGTCACTCCACTTCGTAGCGGAAAGGATCCTGGAACTTCTCGTCCGTCGTTACCGAGGTGTCGGTGAGGGTTTTCAGGAACGCAACCAGTGCTGCCTTTTGGGCATTGGTCAGGTTCAGCCGGCGGGGCTGGCCCGCGCCGGGGGCACCGGGGGGATTGCGGAGCGGTGGGGAGAGGTTCGGGTGGTTCACCACGCCGGTGCTGTAGAAGTCGACGACTTGCTCGAGCGTGGCGAAACGGCCGTCATGCATGTAGGGCGCGGTCAGCTCGATATTGCGCAGGGATGGCACCTTGAAGAGTCCTTCATCCTGCGGCAGGCCGGTGAGCGCTCCGACTCCCTTGTCGATGTAGGGGTTCTCCAGGCCGTTGTTGTTGATGGCATTGCCGGGTACGAAGTTGTCGCTGCCGTGGCATGCGACGCAGTTGCCCTGGCCATTGAAGATTTGCCGGCCTTGCTGCTCCTGTGCGGTGAAGTTCGTGAAGTTGAGAGGTACTCCCTGGTCATACTTCGACTGGCCCGAAGCGATCGATCTTACGAATTGTGCGAGTGCCCTTGAGATCCGGTTGCTGGTCACCGTGGCAGTGCCGAAGGCGTCCGTGAACAGCTCGGCGTAGAAGGGCTCGGCGGAAAGCCGGGTGACTAACAGGTCGAGCGTCATGCCCATCTCCACGCTGTTCTGGATCGGCTGGAGGACCTGGTCTTCCAAGGTGGCGGCGCGCTCATCCCAGAAGAAGTTCTCCCGCAGGTAGTACTTCGCGTTGGTCAGTCCCATCGAGTTGCGGCCGGTCAATCCCCCCTCGAAGCCGACGCTGAATTGCCGTGGGTCCGAGTAGCCGTGTGCGGCCTGGTGGCACGAGGAGCAGGAGACGGTCTGGTTTGCCGACAGCCGCTTGTCGTAGAAGAGCGCCCGGCCGAGCGTCGCTCCGGCATTGGTGGTCGGGTTGGCGGCCGGGGTGTTGTCCTGGCCGCGGATGAGCTGGGTGAGCAGGTGCGGCGGCAGCGCCGGATTGGCGTAGTTGGCTAACGTCGCGGGCAGTAGCAGGGCGGAATCCGCGTCGGACGTCACTGCCTCGGCTTCGTCGGAGTTCAGGCGGAAAAAGCGCTGCGATCCTTCAATCGGCATGGGGATGCGCAGGAAGCCATTGAAGACCCGGTGGGTGGCTCCATTGGTCCAGCCGCCAAGGTGATCGGAGGTCTGGACGCGCCAGGCGTGGTTGCCGGGATCCTGGACTTCGAGGACGAATTGGTTGCCCTCGTGGCGTGCTTCCACCGCGGCCGACTCGGCGGCGACTTGCAAGGGCACCTGGGCGGCGGCAGGGAGGGCGGTGACTGCGAAAAGGAGGAGCTTCTTCACGGTGTCAGCGAAGCCCCGGATCCACCGACACGGCGAGGAACTTTACCTTTCCTTCACACCCGGGCGGCGACTTTTACCTTCGCCTAACGCACGGCTGCCGCCGTGTGGGTTTTACGGCTTGTTGGCCAAGCGCTTGTCGAGCTCGGGATCCGGCTGGGCACCGCGCTCCATGGCCATCTGGTAGTACTCGCGTCCCTGCTTCTTCTTGCCCTGCTTCGCGTAGAGGTAGGCGAGATTGAAGTAGGAATCCGACATCGCGTCGTCGAAGTTGATCGCCGCCTTGAATTCCTTCTCGGCCTCTTCTTCCTGACCGAGGTCGAAGCACAGCTTGCCGAGGACCACGCGACCTTCGGCGTGGGTCGGGGCGAGGGTCACGCTGCGCTTGAGAGCTTCCTGAGCCTCGCCGTAGTCACCGGTCCGCATCAGCGAGAGGCCGAGCATGCGGTGTGCATACGGATTGTTGCTGTCGATGACGGTGGCGTTGCGGAAGACCTTGGCGGCGTCCTGCGGCTCTTTCAGGTGCAGGTGGACCACGCCCAGCTTGCACATGGTGCCGGTGTCGCCGGGATTCTGGTCGAGCACCATCTCGAACAGCTCGCGGCTCGATTGGTAACGACCGGCCACGAAGGCGCGGGTCGAGGCGTCGATGAAGGGGCGATTGCCGCCTTCAAGTTCGGCGATGCTGGCATCCACCTCGGGCTGTGAGCGCGCCCCCGGGTAGGTGAACTCGTCATCAACGCTGCGGTCCTTGACTAGCTCCGCCTCTTGCGGGCTGAGCACCATCTCGGTGCCTTTGAAGAGTTCGAACGCTTCCTTGATCTTGTCGTCCTTCTCGGCCTTGGCACCGACGGCATCGACCAACAGCTCGGCCGATTGGCGGCGGCGCTCCTGGATGCGGATCTGCTTCTGGATGATGGCACGCAGCATCTCCGCCTCGGCGGGATCGGCGTCCTTCGCGGCAAGGGCGGCCGTTTCGGAGCGGAGGCGGCGTTCCAGATCGGCGATGCGCTGGTCCTGTGCCGTCTTCTCGCGCTTGAAGGCATTGATGTTGTCCTTGGCCAAGGCGAGGTCGCGCATGGCCTCGATCAACTCGTCCTGGGTGGCGTTGTGATCCTTGTTCAGGCGGGTCACCGTTTCATTGGCCTCCCGCAACTGGCGGGCGAGATCCATATTCTGGTCGATGACCTTCTGAATCCGGTCGCCGTCCTCGCTGGCGAGCAGGGCCTTCATGTGGTCGCGTTCGCGCAGCAGGTTGTCGCGCTCGTCGCGCAGCACCTCATGGTCCTTCTTCAAGGACGCGAGGTCGCTCTCGAGGCCGAGGATCCGCTGGTTGGCGCGATCGAGTTCGTCGTTCTTGCCGCGCAGTTCATCCTGCATGGCGCGGAGCTGCTTCTGCTGGCCGGCGATGACGTCGTTCTGGACCTTGCGTTCCTGGTCCAGATTGCGCTCAAGGTCGGAGGCCTTCTGGGCGAGTCGGCCGCGTTCGACATTGAGGGCTTCGGCCTGCTCGCGGGCCTGGCGGGTCTCCTGCTGGCTTTGGGAAAGGGCCTGGCCGAGAGCGGCCCTCTGGCGCTCGGTGTCTTGCAGGCGATTGGCAAGGTTGCGCATCTCCTCCTGCATCGGCTGCTCGGCGAAGCGGGCGCGCAGCTTCGCGAGCTCATCGTGGGCGCGCTTGAGTTCCGCTTGGGCCAAGTCGCGCTGCTTCGCCATGTCGCGGGAACGAGACGCCTCACGGTCGGCGGAGCTTGGATTCGGGTTCGGGTTCTGACTTTGGTTCTGAGGCTTGTTCGCGGCGGCCAAGTCCGACTGCAGCTCCTTCACCCGGTTCTCCAGCTCGGCGATCCGGCGGGTCTCCAAGGTCTCGACTTCGCGAGCGGGCTGCACGGGGGCTGCCGGGATGCCGTTGTTGAGCGGCATCGGCGCGGCACCTTCGATGAAGCCGGTTTTGGCACCCCCTTCCAGCTCGGCGATCTTGTCGTTCTTGCGCTTGTTTTCTTCCAGCGCCAGCGGCCCGACCAGGTCGATGATCTCCTGGGTCTTGGCCTTGCGACCCTTCACCATGTCCGGCTTCCAGAGGGGGTAGTAGGAGGAAACGCTTCCAAAGAGCTCGCGGGCCCGCATCAATTTTTCGAGGGCCTCCGCGTGTTTCTTCTCGGCCTGCAGCTTCTCGGCATCGCGGGACAGCAACCAGCCTTGGAAGTAGACGTCGGACGGATCGAAATTCGCCGGGGCGTCCTTGCTCGGGGTCAGCGGACCGGGCAGTTCCTGGGACGTGGCGGAGAGTCCGGCCATGCCCAAGGCACAGGCCAACAGTCCGGCGCGGTTGGGAAAACGGAAGCGGCTCCGAGTCATAGGGCGCGCACGCTAGAAAAGCCGGTTCCTTTCAGCAAGGGGGAAATCGGGGCCGTTAGAGGGTTTACGTAGTCGTGCAAATCCTTGGTAGTCACATGGTCATCTTACCCGCGGAGCAATTTCTCCGGCACCTCGATCACGCGGTCGCCGGGGGCGACGAAGAACCGGTCGTCCTGTTCGCGGTCCACGATGGCTCCGCCGGTGAAGGTGCCAAAGGAGGGGAGGACGAGGACGTTCCGGCGCTGCAGGAAGCAGGGCAGGCGGAGCGAGGTGCGCTTGCCATCGGCAATCTTGGCGACCGGGTGCCAGTGGGCGGCGACTACCGGCCGGTCGTCCGGGGCGTCGGCCGGATCGTGAACGAGATGGACCCCGGCGTGCTCCACCGAGTCGACGGCGGTCAGCCAGTGGGGGAGGCGGGCGATCTTGCGATCGTGATTGCCCAGCACCAGCTCCACGGGCAGGCCGACTGTGAATAACCACGTTTCCAGCAAACGTTCGATCTCGATTGAAAGCCCGGCGGGAGAATGGAAAAGGTCGCCATTGATCACGATACGCGTGGCCTGGACTTGTTCACAAAGTGTTCCCAATCGATTCAGATCTGCATTGCTGTCGCCCTCTGGAACGGCGAGTCCTTTTGCTTGAAACGCGGTCGCTTTGCCGAGGTGGAGGTCGGCTACCACCAGGGTTCGATCCTGGAGTAGGAGGGCCTTGCCGGGGAGGAGTTGGAGCGTTTGATTGAAGTGGTCCAGGGTCACTTGTTGGCGGCTTGTTCTAGCTCTTGGAGCATTTGTTCAAATTGATGGGCGGGATCACCGGCCGGCATGGTGGCGAAGAATTGCTCAGCCCAGAGAGGGAATGCCATCGGAGTTAGATGCGGCGTTTCGATCAATCGTATGGGGCGTTGCTGGAGATCGAGGAGCGACTCACGGAGCCTGCTGAATTCGAGCTGCTTCTCCAAGATTTCCCGCTGGGACTGGAGAAGGAGGAGGTTGTTCGGATCGTAGCGCTCCAGCACTTCGAAAAGCAGGCGCGAACTCGATTGAAGCTCTCGTTGGCCTTGCTGTTGACGGCCGGGGAGTTGCTGGAGGATGAGGCCAGCGACGCGCGCGACCTGATGAAATTGCCGACGAGCCAGCTCCGCCGTGTTGAGGCAGGCGATCACGTCCTCCAAAAGGTTCTCAATCGATAGATTCAAACGAATGATTTCCTCGCTGAGGTGGAGGCCGCGGGTGGCGGTGAGGCAGAAGCCGTAGTCGTTCTGGGTAACGGCGACGCTCTGATTCAAACGGAGGCGATAGGCCATCAGGGCACCAAGTCCTTCGTGAACCAAGCGCCCGGCCAAGGGGTAAACAAACAGGTGTTCACTTCCTTTTGACCGGGTGTGTTCAACCAGCAGGGTCCGGTCGTCGGGGAGCGCCGACCAGCGGCGCTGGATTTCCAGGATGGGAGCGACCGCTTTCATTTCGGGCGATGCCGGGCCCTCGCCGCGGAGGCGGGCAGCCATGGCATGGGCGAGTTCGGTGGAGAGCGGCATCTTGTTTCCGCCCCAGATGGCGACGTTTCCCTTGGCGTCGCGCTTGGCGGCCCGGACGGTGGCGATGCGCTGGTGGAAGCGAACCAGCTCCAGCTTGCGGCCGGCGAAGATGAGCAGGTTGCCGGGTTTCAAACGGCTGATGAATCCCTCTTCCACGGTGCCGAGGGTCTGGCCGCTGGCGAAGCGGACGCTGACATGGGCATCGGCCGAGATCGTGCCGATGGACATGCGGTGCTGCTGGATCAGGCGCTTGTCGTCAACGGTGAAACGACCGTTTTCGACCCGTGCCTTGCGGTACCGCGGGTAGGCGGCGAGGGCGCGACCTCCGCTAGAGATGAAGCCGAGGCACCAGTCCCATTCGGTGTCAGTCAGGTCGCGATAGGCGTGAGTGGACTGGATTTCGCTCCGCATCGCGTCCGGCTCGAAGGGCTCGCCAATGGCGCAGGTGACGAGGTGCTGGACGAGCACGTCGAGCGGCTTGAGCAGGGGGCGGCGGGCCTCGATGTGGCGGGCGCGGGCGGCGTCGCGAGCGGCTGCGAATTCCACCAGCTCCATTGCGTGGGTGGGCACTCCGAGCACCCGGGAGACCTTTCCCGGCTGGTGGCCCGAGCGACCGGCGCGCTGGAGCAGGCGGGCGATCCCCTTCGGCGAGCCGACCTGGATGACTTGATCGACCGGCGAGAAGTCCACCCCCAGATCAAGCGACGAGGTGCAGACGACGCAGCGCAGCCGGCCCTCGCGGAGGCCTTGCTCGACCTTTTCCCGCTCGGCGCGATCCAGCGAGCCGTGGTGCATGGCCATCACCTCGGCCCAATCCGGCTTGAGCGACAGCAGCTCTTGGAACCACAGCTCGGTCTGGGAGCGGGTGTTGGTGAAGAGCAGGGTGGACCTGGCCTTTTCCAACTCCCGCACCACTTGCTTTGCGAGGCGGGTGCCGAGGTGGCCGGACCACGGGAAGCGGTCGATTTCCTTCGGAATGAGGGTGTCGATGCGGATCTCCTTTTTCAGGTCCGCGGAGACGGTGACTGCGCCTTCGGCGGCGGTGCCAAGCAGGACCTCGCGGGCCTCATCGAGGTTTCCGAGGGTGGCGGAGAGGCCCCAGATCCGGAGTTCGGGAAACCAAGCTCGCAGGCGGGCGAGGCACAGCTCGGTCTGGACGCCGCGCTTGGTGCCGAGCAGCTCGTGCCATTCGTCCACGATCACGGCGCGGAGCCCGGCGAGCTTTTGGCGAGTGTCGTCGTGCGTGAGCATCAGCGACAGGCTTTCCGGCGTGGTGACGAGGCCGAAGGGCAAGCGCTTTCTGAGCCGGGCGCGGATGGCGGACGAGGTGTCGCCGGTGCGGGCTTCCACCGGAAGCTGCGGCGCGAGGATTTCCAGAGGTTCGCGGAGGGAGCGGAGGGTGTCTTGGGCGAGGGCCCGGAGGGGGGTCAGCCAGACGACCGAGCAACCGTCCGGCTTCTCCTTGAGGGCCTCGGCGACCGGCCCGAGCCACACTGCGAGGGTTTTCCCTTGGCCGGTGGGGGCGTGGAGCAGGCCGGATTTGCCGGCGGCGTAGGCTTTCCACGTTTCCTTCTGAAAAGGAAACGACCTCCAGCCGCGCTGCTTGAAGAAGGGCTGGAGGGGATCGGTGGGCATTGGTGGGCGTCAAAAAGGGCACCCATCCATCCGGGATGCGGTGCCCTGGGAATCAGCACGGGGAACCGGCCGCCGCAAGTGCCGGTTACTTGCTCAATGCTGCTGCGGAGGCGACGCCCGCGATGATCACGAGGACAAAACCGACCAACATCAGTCCCAAGGAAATCAGGAGCACGATGCCGACGAATTTCCAGAAGCCGCGCTGTTCTTCGAGCGCCTGTTCGAGATCCGCGGCAGACCGGGTGGACATGAGGCGCAGGATCGAGGTGCCGTATTTCCAGAGCTTCACCGCAGGGAAAAGATACATCAGGGACATCGCGATGTAGAACAGCCCGACGACGGTCTGGATCCAGCCGAGTCCGGCAGCGGCGGAGCGGCTCATGCCGCCGATGGCACCGCCGGCAATCATCATCAGGCCGGCGAGGATCATGAAGCCCGCGAAGACGAATCCCATCACGGAACACAGCCGGACCCATGGCTTGGTGCCATTGAGAGCCTGGATGACGCCAGGCGAGACTTGGCCGGTGGCGGTGGGGTAGGTGCTGCCGTAGGCGCCGGTCTGATAGGGATTGTCCATGATGCGGCCTATCAACCTTAACCGGGCACAAATGCCAAGCCGAGTTTGTTAGTCCGGCTTGGGCTCCCGGAGGACGACCGGGATCGGGTCCATCGACTTGCCGCCGGCGAGCACGCGGTGCGGGAAGGGGATTTCAATTCCTTCACGGTCGAAGGCTTCCTTGAGCCGCAGCGGCAGCTCGTTTTTCACCTTCAACACGTCCTCCTTGATCGTCCACGCGCCGATCATGAAGTTGAGCGACGACTCGCCGAAGCCGTTGAACACGATGATCGTCTCCGGTTCATCGAGCACCGCGGGATGGTCGTCGGCCACCCCGCGCAGCACCCGCATCACCCGGTCGATCGACTCGGTGTAGGCCACGCCGATGGTCAGGTCGATGCGCCGGATCGGGTAGCGGGTCACCGTCACCACCGTGTTCTTTACCAGCATCTCGTTCGGGACCCGCACCGAGCGGTTGTCGAAGGTTCGCAGCGTGAGCGCCATCAGGCCGATCTCCTCGACGGTGCCGGTGATGTTTCCGACCTCGATGATGTCGCCCTTTTCAAAGGGGCGCTCGCCGACGATGAACAGGCCGGAGATGAGGTTCGACAGCGAGGTCTGAGAGGCGAAACCAATCGCCACGCCGGCGATGCCCGCGGCGCCGAGCACGGCGGCCAGATTGAAGCCGAACTCCTGTAGCACTGCTACCAGCACCATCAGGTAGCCGCCGTAGCGGACGATCCGCGCCAGCAAGTCGCCGCCTTGCTGGCCCAGCCGGTGGCGCAGCAACCGCGACAGGACCCCCGAGACCAGCAGGACCAGCGGGATGCCGGTCACCGCAATGATCAGCGCCTTGGCCATCCGCTGGTAAGACGGATTGTCCCAGAACTCCCCAATCAGGTCGGCCAACATCAGTCGTGCGGGTGAGTGACTCCGAGGAAGGTGGAAAACGCCTCCTTCAGCATGCTGCGCCGCACCCGGCCGAGCCGCGGTGCGGTGAGCTCCACGCCACCGGTCGCTTCGCCGAACGGCTTGCTGGCAAAGGTGACGCCGCTCAGCGAATCGTCCTTCTCGCCGGTGCGGATGCGGGCGTGATTTGACCACAGCCGGCCGTAGTGCTCGAAGACCGACAGGTGACCGGTTTCGTAAAACAGCCTCTCGAAGGGCCGTGAGTGCGAGCCGGAATTGGCGATCTCGATGGTCGAGATGATCGACATCTCCTGCCAGTCTTCCGGCACGAATTGGCGGCGGGCCCGCGTCTTGACCGAGTAGCAGAGGGTGCCGGAGATCGGCGTGCCGTGCCACGTGTTGGAAGGCGGATCGCTGGGCCACGCGTTGAGCCGTTCATACTGGCCCTCGCTGTGGGCGTTCAGTTCGATGAAGGCGGGAATGCCCACGTAGAACGTGGCCCGGGCGCGCGGCGAAAGGTTCAGCGGCGAACGCGGGCGGATGATCACCGGGCGATCCGGGAAAACCGGACGGAAGCGCAGCTTCACGTCTTTCTCGCCGCGATCCCAGCGCTGCCAGGGCAGGTCGTCCGGCGGCATTTTGGCGTCGATCAGGCAGTCGCATTGCGAGCCGTAGAGAGGGGCGACCCGCCATTCTTCCAAGATGCTCAGCACCACCAGCGTGAGGTTGCCGAAATTCGCGCACAACCACTCGCCGTCCTGCAGAGTCCGTTCGTGCCAGCGTTCGGTGGCGGCCATGGCGTGACGATGAAAAGGCGAGCGCCGTGCGGCAATGCCGAATCGTCCCTGCCGTGGATCAACCTCCGACGCGGACTACGCGCCAGAACCGTTTTGGCCCGGCGGAAAAGGAAATTGTGCGGACCGTGGTGCCGCGATTCACCCGTCCTGTCAGGTTTGTACCCACCGGTAGCCAATCGTCGAGTTTGGTGCCGGATTCGACGCGGTAGGTGCTGCCGGGATTGCTTTGCCACTCAAGCTCGGCGGTCGTCGCGGCAAGGGAAAAGCCCACCAACTCGAAATCGCCATTGTTCACGTGGATCGCGCCGATCGCGTCGAGGTCGAAGCCGCCGCTGCCGACCACCGGGTAAGGATCGTAGATCGGGCGGTTGTTGCTATCCTTCGTCGTGCCGCTTCCGATGATGTCGATGATCTTCACGAAGGCCACGCGCTGCTTGTCGAACTGGGGCGAGTCGGGGAGTGCGGCGAGATCGAAGGGGGTCCCGAAGCCTGCCTTGTATTTGCTGGCGAGGCCATTGATGTTTGTTGCCTCCATGTTGCTGGCAAGGGGGCCTACAACGCCGGGGGTCAATGAGGCATTCGGGAAGCGGAAAAAGTTCACGCCATCGCTTGAGACCTCCACGAAGGCAAGTTCCAGGAAGCCGTGACTGATAGAGTTCTCGAAGATCGCGAAATCCGCACCTGTCCCATCGCGCAGCGGATGGGGAAAATACATGGTGATCCTCCCGCCGTTGCCGAGGGTGACGATATCATAAACGTCATCGGTAGCGGCCCCCGTGGCCTTGGCAGGCGTCTTCCAAGTGGCATCGACATCGGTCCCATAAACGAGCTCCGAGTGACCGCTCGCCCATGCGACGAAGCGCGCGTCATCCTTCGAAATCGCCTCGGTGCCGGACGTATTTGCCGCCCCTGAGTAGGGACCGGCATGGAGGACGGTGGGGATGAGGAAGGCGAGCAGGCGGAGTTTCATAATTCGCGGCGGATGCCGAGGAGGAGCTGTCGTCCGGCGGCGGGATACCAGAGCCCGCTGTATTTCACCGTGGCGTAGCGCTCGTCGAAGAGATTGTTGATGCGGCAGTAAAGGGAGAGGCCGGGCTTGGGCTCGTAGCGGAGGAGCAGGTTCGCGACGCCATACGATGGCAGCTTCTCGCGGGTGTTTTGGAAGTCGTTTCCTTCGAAGGCATCGCCGACGTGCTGGTATTCAGCCTGCACCGTCAGGCAGTCGGTCGGGCGGCAGGCGAGGGTGGCGGTGAACTCTTGATTCGGGACCAGATAGACTTCCTTCCCTTGATACGGGCCGTTGCGAAACTCGGCCTGTAGCGCCGTGAAATGAAGCGCGGCATCCCACATGCCCGACTGGTAGCCGACCGTGGTCTCAAGTCCCATCCGCCGTGTGTCGGCCAGATTCACATTGATGTTCTGAAGGTAGTCGTAGGCGATCTCGCCCTCCAGCCATTGGGCGAAGCCGTTCACGCGAAGGGTCCATGCGTCGGGTGTCCATTCCGCGCCGAGCTCAACGTTGTGACCGGTCTCGGCGTGCAGTTGATCGTTGAAGGGGACGGAGAGGGGAAAGCCTTGATAGGAGGCGATCTCGTCGGTCGAGGGCAGGCGATAGAGCCGGTCGTAGCGAAGCCAGGCGGAGATGTTGTCCGAGGGCTCCCAGCGGATGCCGGCTTGGAAGGCGGTGTTCGATTCGTCGCTGCCGCGGGCGAAATTCAAGGCGGGGTCGGTGGGGAAGACGAAGCTGTTAGAACGGGCATCGACCTGCGAATGTTCCCAACGTGCGGAAGCGCTGAAGTGCCAGGATTTCCATGGCTCCCACTCCGCACCGGCGAAAACGCCCGCGATATCGCGCTCCAACGAGGCGTCGGTGGTGCGGTTCACCCGCTGGATCTCGGCGAACTGCGAAAGCTCCAGGGTGTCCCGACGGAAAGACAGACCGGCTTCCGCGGACCACGACTCGCCCGAGATTTCAAACCGCGGG
Organism: Luteolibacter arcticus; assembly: GCF_025950235.1. Lineage (NCBI taxonomy): Bacteria > Pseudomonadati > Verrucomicrobiota > Verrucomicrobiia > Verrucomicrobiales > Verrucomicrobiaceae > Neoluteolibacter > Neoluteolibacter arcticus. The sequence goes on from NZ_JAPDDT010000001.1 coordinate 42,245, forward strand.
GCAAGCGTGTAGGTGTTGAGGAGATTGTCCGAGTGGTAGCCAGGCCCGAAGTTCCATTCGAGATCGCGCTGATAGATGGAGAGCGGGATTTCGAACGACGGGCCGTCGCTCTTTCCGAAGATCAGAGACCCGTCGGCGGTCCAGCGGGTCTGGTCGCTGAAGTATTGGTCCGCTTGGCCGGACTGCGCGTAGATCGACTGGCGCGGGTCGAGCAGGTAGCGCTGCTTCGTCAGCGGACCGGGAAAGCCACCGCTTTCCTCTGCCCACGAGACGCCGAACTCCGCGCCGATCCACGGGGCAAGTTGCTTGTCCCAGCGTAAGGCTGCCGTTTCCAGTTCGCTGAAGGCATTGTCCCGCCAGCCGTCGGTGAAATTCCGCTCGGCATCGAAGGTGATCCCGTTCCCATCGATCAGCCCTCGATGGCTCAGCCGCGCCAGCGTGTAGCCGTCGCTACCGGCTGCGGCCTCAACTACGGTGGATTCCGTACTTCCGCCGCGTGTGATCAGATTGATCACGCCGCCGACCGCGTTGTCGCCGAAGCGTGCGCTCTGGCTGCCGCGCAGGATTTCCACGCGCTCCAGCCGAGCGATGGGGACTTCCAGCCACGAGACGCTGGCCATGTCAGGGCGATTCACCGGGCGGCCATCCACCAGCACCAGCACGCGGGAAGAAGAGTTCTCGCCGAAGCCGCGAAGGTGCACCGAACTGCCCGAGGAATTGCCCGAGGTGCTGCTGAGGCGAATGCCGCCCTGTGTCGCCAGCAGGTCGGCCACCGAGCGGACGCCGGATTTCGCGATCGTTTCCTTCTCAATGACCGTGGCGCTGCCGGCGAAGTGCTCCGGCAGCACCGAGTCACGATCGGCCTCCACGACAAGCGCCGGCAATTCCTCCTCCTCTTCTCCCGGCGCGGTGGCCGGGAAAAGCGGAAGCATCACCGCCGGGATGGCGGAGAGGAAGGCACGGCGCATGGCGCGGAAGGGTCAGCGGCGACGACGGCGGGCCAGCAAGGCCAGCCCGGCGAGAGCGGCAAGCGCCGTGGATGGCTCCGGCACGGACAGGAGATTGTCCATGGCGAAGTAGGCGGGCTTGTTGATGAAGCCGAAGCTCTGGTCGGACGAATCGAAGGAGAAGGTCAGCTTGTCCACCGTTCCGAGGGAGGAGAGGTTCACCCACCTCCACTGATCGACGATGTAGTCGGAAGACGAATCGCCCCGGTAGTCCGCCAGGTAGAAGTCCACGGTGCCCATCGCGGTGGCTCCGTTGTAGCCGTGGATGGTCAGGCGCAGGTAGTCCGGATCGGTGCCATCGTCTCCGCCAAAGGGATCGGAGAAGCCGTCTCCATCGCGGATGGAAAGCGCGGCGTAGGTTGCGTTCGTGAACCACGCGCCGAGACCGGTGAGGTCGGTCGGGGAAGGGAAGGTGATCGTCGGGCCTTCCTCTCCAACAGCGGAACTGCCGGACGCCATCACGAAGTTTCCGGAGCCACCCGCGCCGCCGCCGGCAAAGGAGCTGTATTGGTTTCCGAAGCCGGAAGTCGTGGTGTCGCCGTGGTTCGAGTAGCCGAAACCGGACCAATAGGTGTATCCGGGGCCGGTCGTGGCGCTATTCTGGAACGTGGCGGTGCCGGAACTGAACGTGGAGTTCACGGTGCCCTCCTCAGCGGGGTAGTCTCCGCTCCAGTAGCCTTGCGAGCCGGGATCCAGCTCGTCGAAGGTGATGACGGCAGCTTGAGTGGGAAGGGCCGCTGCCAGTGTGATTCCCGCCGCAAACAATGAGCGGGGGACCGTCGTGAGCGTCCGCATGAGGGACGCCGTCTTTGGGTAGTGCATGTCTTTGGAAATCCGTGAACCCGAGATCCGCGGGTTCGGTCAGATGAATCCTTCAGGCTGGCGATCTGGCTTTCCCGCGTCGTTCGTTGGACGGCGAGGGATTACAGTGGCGGTACCGCTCCGGAATTGCACCGGATTCCCCATCAATTTCCTGCCCGTGCCACGGGCGTCCTGAATGGAGCCGCGGCTATCCCGCGGCGGGCGCAGGGTGGCGGCTCGGAGGCGGATGCCAAGATGGAAGTGAGAATATCGATTCCTTCTTGGTCGCTTCCCGGTAACGGGCCTTTTCGGCAGCCTCAGCCCCGGCGGGCGGCCTCGATTTTGGCGATATCAATCTTGCCCATCTCCATCATCGCCGCGAAGGCGCGCTTGGCCTCCGCTCCGCCAGTGGCCAGCGCCTCGATGAGGACGCGCGGCGTGATCTGCCAGGAAAGCCCCCAGCGGTCCCTGCACCAGCCACAGGCGCTTTCCTCGCCACCGTTCCCCACGATCGCATTCCAATAGCGGTCTGTTTCCTCCTGCGTGTCGGTTGAGACCTGAAAGGAAAACGCCTCGCTGTGTTTGAAATCCGGGCCGCCATTCAGGCCCATGCAGGGAATGCCGAGCACGGTGAAATCGACGGTCAGCACGTCGCCTTCCTGCCCTGACGGATAGTCGCCGGGCGCGTGGTGGACGGTGATCACTTCGCTGTCTGGAAACGTGGCGGCATAGAAGCGTGCCGCGTCGAGCGCGTCCTTGTCGAACCACAGGCAGATCGTGTTTTTCGGAATCTGCTTTTTCATGATGAAAGCCGCAAGGATAGGCACGATCCGGGGAGGCGTCATCGGAAACTTGGTCATTGGAAAATCGCGAGTGCCGCGACCTTCAGGATCACCGCCCGATTTGGCGACGATCATCCTATTCCACGGCACCTTCGAAGGGCTCCAGCCACTTCACCGAGTCGATCAGCGGTTCGCTGAGCAGCTTGCGCTTGCTGCCGTCGGTGCCGATCAAGTGCAGGTTCTTTCCATCGCTCCACGCGATACGGCCATCGGCGGCTAGATCATAGGCGAGGACGTGGCGGGCGAGTACGGTTTCCGAGCCATCCGCCGCGCGCTTCACGAGTTCCCAATCGGCGGGAGCGAGCGCGCCATCGGGCGAGTTCGTCCGGCTGGCTTTCTGGACATCGATCATGCGGCCGTGGATCCACATCCGCACGGGTTCCGGGCCTTGTTGCTTCGGCCCGCCGGAGGTGGTCAGGGGCTTCTTGCTGACGAGGTGGGAGAAGATCTGGAAGAAATCGATGAGCGCGCGGAACACGCGGAAGGGGAATAGCAGCGTATCCTTCAACGTGACCCACAACGAGGGCTTCGGGCCGCCGGGGCCTTCGTAACTACGACGGATGTAGTAGAGATTGCCCGCCGTATCGGCCTGCGGTGCGAGGTAGTCACGGGCAGGATCTTCCAGCACTGTTTCCAGCTCTCCATTGGCGAGGTCGATCCGGTGGATGCCGAAGGGACCGAAGCCGCGGACGTGGCCTTGCGGGTCGCGGGAGAGGCCGGCGGAATGATAGAGGATTGCTTCCCGGTCCGGCACCCACGATGGGGCGGCATCGATGGAATCGCCCTCGGTCACCGGCTTGGCATGCCGGCCGTCCGGTTCCAGCACTGCGAGGTGCGAGACCTCTTCATCTCCGAAGCGGCAGGCGATGCGGCCGTCGCCGGGGTGGCGGTCGAACTCGGAAACCTGGAAGCGCTCGCGGTGGAAGACCCGTCGCTCGTGATTCTCGGTGAAATCGAAATCCAGCACCGCGCCGACAACGCCGGTCCACAGGGCATAGACCATTGACTCCGGACGGTCGCCGCCGGTCACTGCGACCACCCGCGGGCGGATCGAGGTGCCGCGCGGGACGCCGCGACCGCCCCATAGCGAGGAACGGTTGAACATGCCGCCGGCAGCCTCCTGATCGCCGCGCAGCCATGAGTTCTTTTCGGCGGAGCGTTGTTCGCGGCGCTCGATTTCGGCGGCGAATTCGCAGTCATGGCGCTTCGACGTGCCGTCGGTGGCGGCCACGATGAGGCGGCCGTCGGCGAGCAGGGCGATGCGGTCGTTCATGGTGCCACCGGTCTAACACAGCCGGGGGCTGCCGAAACGCGGAAAAAGCGCGGGGAGTTTTGGACCGATGATAGGATGGATGGGCATCAGGTCCATGGAGGCTGACTCGATCGCAATTGCCGTCGCTATCCCTCTTATCTGCGTTCATCAGTGTCCATCTGTGGTTGAAGCTCACCAGTCGATTTGAGGTGAGCCCGTTCCCAAAAAATCATCAACCGCAGATTACGCAGATGGACGCAGATTAAGAAGATTGGCTGCGATGGGGAGCTAGATGGATGGGGTTTTTGAGATGGGTGCTGGACCGACCTGCAGCGCAGAAATGGAGACATTCACCGTTCGGCGCACTACTATCCAGGCGGGATGAATCCCGCATTCCCAGCGGGCTTCAGGCCGGGTGTCATGTCGCAAGCGCTTCGAGCATCAGGGCGGTGGCGACGAGCGGGCAATTTTCGCGCATTTCGCCGGCTGGATTCTGGAACGAGCCGTCGGCGGCCTGATCGGCGATGAGTTCCTTTAGCAGGGTAGGGGAAATGCAGCCCGATTTGGCCAAACTACGGGCAGTGTAGTATTTCAAATCGGCGGGGCCTTTGCCCGGAAACTGGTTGAGCCATTCTTTGGCAGCCTTTGCCCGGGGCGATGCCGGGTTTTCGCCACAGAGCAGTAGGGCTCGCAGACCGTCGGCGGTGGCGCTGGCGTAGGACTTGTAGCGGGTCTTTCCCGAGGGATCGGTACCGGCGATGCCGGCCTTGTTGCGTGCGGGGTCATCGGCCATTTGTAAGAAGCCGCCGTCGTCGAATTCGCCGCGGCCATGGTTCTGGCAGGTGAGCACGAAAGCGAGGGCCTTGCGGAATACCGGATCATCGGCTGGCAATTCGGCAGCGCGCAGTCCGTCGAGGGCCATCACCGTGGCGGCCAGGTTTGGCTGTTGCATCGGGGAAAGCTCCCCGGAGGCTGGCGGCGGGACGGTGGAGTAGGACCAGCCGCCGCTGCCGGGGCACTGGAGTTCCAGAAGGCGATCCTTTGCCACGCTGGCCAAGGGTTTCAGATCGGGGAGCCGCACTGTGCTTTCCAAGATGGCCGAAGCGAGGTGCACCGGATACTCTTCAAGGAGGGCATTCCGATTCTCTAACAGCCAGCCACAGGCTTTCCGACAAGCGGCTTCCGCAGATTTTTCGCGGGCCAGTGATCGTAGCACGACCGGCGTCAGCGCGCGGCCGTCGCGGAAGGCTCCGTAGGTGTCGGACCGCCATGCTCCATCGTGAGACTGCTGCTTCAGCAGCCACGCGATCGCCGCGGACCGCGGGTCGGGCAGCGTGCCCGTCCCGCCGCCCGCGACGGCGTGCCGCAGTGCCCATGGGGCGACCACGACGAGACGCAGGAAGTCCGACCGCTTCATTTCGCGGCCGGAGTGTTCTCCGCCTCATTCTTCACCACCACCGGCGCTGGAGCGCGGTCGGTCATGAGCACCATCAACGCGCTGGCAGTGCAGAAAGTTCTCCCGGTGATGCAGTGGAGGCCGGCCCACGAGCCGTCGGCGTTCTGGGCACCTTGGAGGGTCGTGGTCATCGACTTGTCCCACTTCGTCCATTCGTCGCCGCCCTTGCTGCGGAGCGCTTCGCCGATATTCATGTAGCTGATGAATTCCTCGCCGCCGTTGTTGCCGAAACCGGCGACGAAACCTTTCTCACCGGCCCGCTCGGCGACCTGCTTCAAGAGCACCTTTTGGTCGGCATCGGCCTTGTCGATCTTGGAGATTTCATCCTTGGCCTGTTCCTTTTGTTCCGGTGTGGAGGCGGGCGCTTGCGCGGTTTTTTCCAGCTCCACGCGGCGTCCGGTGTTGTTTTGGTAGAACGAGGTCATGCCGCCGAGCTTCGAGGCGTAGCGGTAGATCTCCACGCCCGCGTCGCCGACTCCGGATCCTGCTCCTACACCAACGCCACTCGCCGCAACGGCTCCGGTTGCGCGGTCCAGGCCGGTGGCATTTTGAAGGTGGTCCTTTTCCAACGCCGCGAGATCGACCTTTGCGCCCGCGGCGAAGGCCGTATTCAGCGCGCGGCTGCAGATGCCCTGCGATAATGTGGCTGCCCAGCCGCTGTTGCCGGCGAAGGCGCCGTCCTCGGCCTGATGCTTCTGGATCTTCGCCACGACCTTATCGAGGAGTTTGCTCCGCCGTTCTTCGTCGGTGGTATTCGGGAAGCGGCCCTTGAGATCGGACAGGATCTGCGCGGCGAGGAAGGTATCGACGTAGCGGCCGATCTTCGACTGGAGCTGGGTGTCGCGGACCTTGGTGACGAACAGGCTGTCGTCATTGTCCGCCTCAAGCTGGGTCAGGACGAAAGCGGCGGCCTTGGCGGCAGCTTGTGAGTGCTCGCCGGTGTCGAGCTTGATGCCGGCGCGCAGGAAGGCCTGCAAGGCAATGGCGGTATTGCCGAGGTCGGACGGGTCGGGGACGTTCGCGCCCTCGACGCGGCCGCCACCACCGCCATCGGTCTGGAGATTGGTGCGCCAACCGCCGCCCTGGCCCCAGCCGCCGTCGGAATTCTGGACCTTGGCCAGCCAGGCGAGGCCGTTTTTCACCGGATCGCCGAGCGGCTTGGGCGGCGGCAGGTCGGCGGGCTTGGTCGTCTCCTCGGCGCGTTTTGCGGCTTCGGCCGGTTTTTCTGCGGGCGTTGCAGGTTGTGCGGGAGGGGCTTCCTTGGTGACTTCAGCGACGGGCGCAGGCTCCGCGCAGAGGAATTGGGCGGCCCACATCAGGCTGGCCGCCAGGGGTAAGATTCGGAGTTTCATGGCGTCTCAAGGTTGACGACCGGGGCGGAAAGCCCCGTGTCCATGAGATAAGACCCCGCTGACCGCGGATTCTTTGGTAAATCGTTGGTAAATCACGCAGCGAGCAGTGGGGCTTGATTGATCCGCCCGCTCCGCTTTCCTCCCTGCATGGATTTGGATGCCCTGAAAGCCGCGCTCGCTGCGTCACCCGACAATATCCCGCTGCTGATGCTGGTGGCGAAGGCCCACGAGGATCATTTCGAGCTGGCCGATGCGCTCGCGCTTTTCGAGCGGGTGGTGAAGCTGCAGTCCGATCATGCAGACGCTTTGCTCGGGATCGCGCGTTTGCTCGATCTCTCGGGCGAGAGTTCGCAGGCGATGGTGCGTCTCGAATCGCTCTGTGCGCTGAAGCCGAAATTCGCCCCGGCGTGGCTGCTGCGTGCCCGCATCGCGCTGGATGAAAAGGACGCGGTGGCGGCCCGTGGTTTCTACGACGTCGCCGTCGATCTCGATCGCTCGGTGGCGGATGACGAGTTGCTCGCCGCCATCCTCAAGGCGGGCGGTGGACAAAAGCGCACCGCGATGACCTCCGCCGGACCGGTGGAGATCGACGATGACGATGACTCGCCCTTCACCGGCATGGATGCGGTGACCGCCCGCGAGCTCGACCTTGAGTTTCGCGTGAGGGCGGACATCAAGTTCGGCGATGTCGGCGGGATGGAGAAGGTGAAGGAGGACATCCGGATGAAGATCATCCACCCGCTGAAGAATCCCGAGCTCTTCGCCGCCTATGGCAAGAAGCCCGGTGGCGGGGTTCTGCTCTACGGCCCGCCCGGCTGCGGGAAGACGCTGCTGGCCCGCGCCACGGCGGGGGAGATCAATGCCTCCTTCTTCTCGATCGGCCTCCACCACGTGCTCGACATGTATATCGGCGAGAGCGAGCAGAAGCTGCACAAGATCTTCGAACTCGCCCGCAAGGCTGCGCCGGCGGTGCTGTTCTTCGATGAGATCGACGCGCTCGCGGCCGATCGTCGTGACATGCGCCAGTCGGCGGGGCGGGGGATCATCAACCAATTCCTGGAAGAACTCGATGGCTCGCGCTCCTCGAATGATGGCGTGCTCATCCTCGGTGCGACCAACGCCCCGTGGCATGTCGATGGCGCCTTCATGCGTCCCGGGCGCTTTGACCGGCTGGTCTTCGTGCCGCCGCCGGACGAGGTTGCGCGGCGGGAGATTGCGGGCATCCATGGCCGCGGCAAGCCGCTGGTGGACTTCGATCCCTCGGCCATCGCGAAGAAGACGGAGGGCTTCTCCGGTGCCGATCTAAGGGCGGTTTTCGATCTGGCCACCGAGGCGGCGCTTACCGAAGCCATGCGCAAGGGCGCGGTGGTGCCGGTCTCGGGGAAGATGCTGATGAATGCCAGCAAGGAGGTGAAGCCCTCCACCCGCAAGTGGTTCGAGAGCGCGAAGAACTATGCCCTCTATGCAAATCAAAGTGGCTTCTACGATGACGTGCTCATTTACCTCGGCCTGAAGAAATGAGCGAGCTCCTGATGCGCGCCCGGCTGTTGCGGGACAACCGGCGCTTCCCTGAAGCCGTCGCGGCGCTGCACCAGCATCTGGCGGCGGATCCCGACAGCTTCATCGCGCACTATGAGCTGGCGGTGACGCGTTTCCTCGAGGGAGAGAGTTATCGCAAGGCGCTTGAGGATATCGACAGGGCCATCTCCCTTTCTCCGGAGAATCCGTCTGCATACGCGATTCGCTCGGCGATCCTGCTGGCACTGGATCGTGACAATGAGGCGCTGGCAGCGGCTGATGTGGCGCTCGGGATCGATCCCGAGTTCGCCTTTGCGTGGGTGTGCCGCGGGAAGGCTTTGCTGGCGAAGCATGTGTTAGGCGACGCGGAAGCGGCGGCGCGCAAGGCGCTGGAGCTGGATCCGGATTTCTCCGACGCTTCCAATCTGCTCTCCACCGTGCTGCGACTCCAGAAGCGCTTCGGTGAGGCGGAGGTGGAGATCGACCGGCATCTCGCCCGCGACCCGGAGAATGCTTGGACCTTCGCGACGGCTGGATGGACCGCATTGAATCGCGGCCAGCGGGACAAGGCCGAGAATCTCTTTCGCGAATCGCTGCGGCTGGATACCGAGCTGGAGCACGCCCGGCTCGGGCTGCGCGAGGCTTACAAGGCGCGCTCGTTCTTTTACCGGCTGTTCTTGCGCTGGGTCTTTTTCCTCCAGCGCCACTCGGAGAAGAACCAGTGGCTGATCATCATCGGGATCTTCATTGCGTTCCGGTTTGGCCGGATGCTGCTGACAGCGATCCATCCCTTGGCGGCGGTGCCGCTGATCATCGTCTACATGATGTTTGTGTTTGGGAGTTGGCTGGCCAGCGGGCTCGGCCATTTCCTGCTGCTGAAGGACCCGCTGGCCCGGCTTTCACTCACGCGCAGCGAGAAGCTCGATGGCGCGCTGGTCGGTGGCTTGTTCTTCATCGGACTCGCGCTGTTGATTTGCGGCGTGACCTTCTTGCCGATTGGGGTGGCTCTGCTCGGCGGTGCGATGATGGCAGCCGCGGTTCCTGGAAGTATGGTTTGTGACAATCCGTCGACCAAGGGTCGTGTGGTCTTCGGGGTCATCACCACCATGATGCTCATCTGCGGGGCGATCCTTTGCTGGCGAACCTTTGGGCGACTGCCGGGCGAAGAATTGATTGGCGACCAGGACGTTCTGTATGTCGCTGTGGCCAGTATCGGATTGTTCATCACTACCTGGATCGGCGGGATTCCGTCGCTGCGTCAGGCAAAGCCTCGTTGAGGGGAAGATTCGCTTCTTTGGGCAAGGCGGGGCGGATGTGACGCGTATCGGTCGATAATGAGATCGATGTGTTTGTGGCTGGCTTGTGCCGGCGCGGTGATGGCGGAGGTGCATCCGCGGCTGTGGTTTCGCGAGGATGCGGAGGGAGCGGTGAAGCAGCGGATCGCCAATGATCCGTTGGCGCGGGACGTCCAGGCTCACATCGTGAAGCGAGCGGAGAAGGTGCTCGACGAGCGCACCTGCGAATACCGCATCCCTGATGGGAAGCGGCTGCTTTCCGAGTCCCGGCTGGCGCTGCACAACGTACTGCATTGCGGCTGGGTGTGGCGGACCACGGGTGATGTGCGTTTCAAGGAGCGCACGATTCGCGAGCTTGATGCGGCTTGTGCGTTGAAGGACTGGAACCCGTCGCATTTCCTCGATACCGCCGAGATGGCGACCGCGGTGGCGGTTGGCTACGACTGGCTGTTTCCCGCGCTGAGTGATGAGCAGAAGCGGCGCTATGAGGACGCGTTGTTAGAGAAGGCGCTGCGTGTCGTGGGCGAGAAGCATGCGAAGACCGGCTGGTGGAAAGGTGCGACGAACAATTGGACGCAGGTCTGCGGCACCGGCATGGCGCTGGCGGCGGAGGTGGTGAAGGAGCGGGATCCGGCGCTGTGTGAGCCGCTGGTGGAACATGGGAAGAAGCAGATCGAAAGCTGCGAGAGTTTCTATCTGCCCGACGGTGCTTACCCTGAGGGGCCGTCCTACTGGCACTACGGCACGAACTACGAGGTGCTGCTGCTCGCTCAGCTCGGGAAAGGAATCAAGGTGCCGGAGGTTTTGCGTAGGAGCGGTGATTTCATGCGGCACGTCACCGGGCCGACGCGGGTGACCTTCAACTACGCCGACGGCAATCCGGGGGCCGAGGTGCCGTCGCCGGCACAGAGTTGGATCGCCACGCATTTCAAGGACGTGGAGCAGGCGGCGCATGTAAGGTCGTTGTTAGAGCGGTCGCTGAAGGAAGGCACGGGTAACGGGACAACCGGCGACCTGCGCTTCTTCCCACTGCATCTGCTGTGGTTGCCAGAGGCTCCCGGTGCTGGCAAAACCGGGCCCGGCTACTTGGGTGCGCGCTTCAATGGCGAGCAGTCCTTTGCCTTCCTTCGCACGGCATGGACGCCAGACGCGGCGTGGCTGGCCGTCAAGGGCGGCACCGGTGCGGCCAGCCATGGGCATCTCGACGCGGGAGCTTTTGTTTACGAAGCGAAGGGCGTCCGCTGGTTCCACGACATCGGCAAGGACGACTACAACATGCCGGGTTACTTTGGGAACCAACGCTGGGATTACCTGCGACTGAACAACCTTTCGCACAACACGCTGGTTATCGATGGAAAGCTTCAAGCCACGCCGCGAGAGGGGTGCACCGTTTCCGAGATATTCTCCGGTAACTCCAAGCTCGGAGTGGTGGTGAAGCTCGCGCCTGCCTATCAAGGGCAGGCTCAGGTGGTGGACCGCTCGTTCACCTTCGACCTCAAGGACGGTTCCGTGCGCACGTACGACATCGTGACCAAGCCGGTCGGCCCGGTGCGCTGGGCGGTGGTGACAAAGGCAAAGCCGAAGATCGAGGGTTCTCGCGTGACGCTTGAGGTTTCGGGCAAGCGGCTGGTGCTGGAACGCCACGATAAAGCGGGTGGCGTGTGGGAGGAGTATTCGCTCAAGCCGAAGACTGAGCGGGAACAGCAGAACAAGGGTTTTTATCTGATTGGTTTTAGTGCGCCGAGGGCGGATGAGTTGAAGCTCGAAGTGAGCTGGAAGGTCGAGTGAGTCACTGATCTAACAGTAGCAGGGCCATCTTGGCCCAGTCCGTTGAGGCGGCCTCTCGCCTCCTCAAGAATGCACGGGGCGAGACGCCCCGGCAACGGACTGGAGCGAGACGCTCCAGCTACGTGAAGAGAGCGCCACCAAGGAAAGCGCACGCAAAGAAAACGCCCGCCTCCGGAGGAACCGGAGACGGGCGGGGTGAGAGGGGGGCGGGTGCCGCGGTTGTCAGCGGGAAACCTGAAATTACTCGCCCAGGCCGAAGCGGACGAAGCGCTTCACCACGAGGGTGTCGCCGACTTCCTTGCCCTTGGTTTCCACCAGCTTCTTGATGGTGGTGTCCGCGTCCTTCACGAAGGCCTGCTCGAGGAGCACAGCTTCGGAGAAGAACTTGCCGATCTTGCCTTCCACGATCTTCTCGATCATCGCTTCCGGCTTGCCTTCGGCGGCGAGCTGGGCGCGGTAGACGTTCTTTTCGGCTTCGATGATGTCGTCGGTGATCTCGTCGCGGGAGAGGCCCTTCGGTGCCATTGAGGCGATGTGGAGGGTGATGTCCTTGACGAGGTCGCGGAACTCTTCCTTGGACGCGGTTTCGCCATTGCCCGCGGAGACTTCGAGAAGCACGCCGACCTTGCCACCCATGTGGATGTACTGGGCGATGGCACCACCGTCCTGCAGATCGAAGCGTTCGAATTTGCGGAGGCGGATGTTCTCACCGAGCTCCAGGGTCTTGGTCTTCACGAAGTCTTCCATGGAAAGGTCGCCGATCTTCACGGCGAGGGCTTCCTCAAGGGTCTTCGCGCTGGAGGCGGCGAGAGCGTCGGCAATCTGGCCGACGAAGGCCACGTAGTTGTCGTTGCGGGACACGAAGTCGGTCTCGCAGTTCACCTCGATCAGGATACCGGTCTTGCCGTCGCCCGAGAGGCGGGCGGCGATGATGCCTTCGGAGGCTTCGCGGTCGGCCTTGGCGGCAGCCTTCATCATCCCGCGCTTGCGGAGCAGGGTAACGGCTTCTTCGATGTCGCCGTTGGTTTCGGTGAGGGCCTTCTTGCACTCCATCATGCCGACATTGGTCTTCTGGCGGAGTTCGTTGACGAGGGATGCGGTGATCATGGGAAAAAGAAATGTATTGGGATTCGAATGAAAAAGCGGATCGGCGTTTGAAGGCCTGATCCGCGGAAGGGAACCGGCTGCGGCACTAGTCCGCAGCCGGGAAAGAGTGACGGATCAGCCCTTCTTGGCGGCGACGATCGCGTCCACCAGGTTCTGGAGGACGATGCGGATCGAGCGGACGGCGTCGTCGTTGCCAGGGATCGGGTAGTGAACGATCGACGGGTCGGCGTTGGTGTCAACGAGGGCGACGATCGGGATCTCCAGGCGGCGGGCTTCGGCGACGGCGATCGACTCACGGGCGGAGTCGACGATGACGATCGCGTCCGGCTTGCCTTCCAGACCGCGGATACCGCGGAGGTTGCGGAGCAGCTTTTCGCGCTCGCGGCCGAGGGCGGAGAGTTCCTTCTTGGACATCGACTTGAACTCCGGCTGCTTCTCGATGTTCTCGAGCCACTTGAGGCGTTCGATCGACTTCTTGACGGTGGTCATGTTGGTGAGCATGCCGCCGAGCCAACGGTGATTGACGTAGAATTGACCGGTCGCTTCCGCTGCTTCGCGGACGGCGTCCTGAGCCTGGCGCTTGCAGCCGACGAAAAGGATCTTCTTGCCCTTGCCGGCAAGGCCCGAGAGGAAGTCGGAGGCCTTGTCCAGGCACTTCACGGTCTGCTCGAGATTGATGATGTAAATGCCGCCCTTGTCCTTCATGAGGTAGGGCTTCATTTTCGGGTTCCACTTCTTGGTCTGGTGACCGTAGTGGACGCCGGCGTCCACCATATCGCTGATGAGTTCGTTGATCATGGGATGTGATAGGTCCCGCCTTGATTCAGGTCGGGCGATTCTTGGAAAACCCGCCGCTTTTGGGTCCCTTGTGGTTTTCCGTTGGTTGCGTGGCGGCGTGCGAAGGGGCGGACGAAATAGGGAGGGGCAGGGGGCTTGGCAAGGGAAAAGGGCTGGAAATGAAAGGCAAACGCCTCCTCAGCGGCCGCGTCACTTCGCGCTCCCGGACTCAGGGTATCGGACCGGTTTAAATCATCGCCTTTCCGCCCCTCCCATCGGTCTCGTCCCGGGAGAGTCGGTCATTGAGGCACCATTCTATCAAGCGCCGCACATCCGCAGGGGTGACCGCCTCCGAGGCGAAGCGTGGACAAAGAAACCGCTTCCAAGTCCCACCCGTCTCCGCACCCGCAAAGTGTTGACCGATAATGACGACGTATTCTTCTCCCTCGTTCTGATGCAGCGCGTATTTGGCGATGAACTTCTTGTCAGAGGAAATGACACTGAGAGTCGGCCCCGCTGCATCGTGATCCGAAACGTACCAAACATAGGACCTGCCTCCGACTGTGACCTTTCTTCGACCTTTTGTTGAGACTGCCATTGGAGGACTCCTGTTGTTTCGACGCTACTGCCGGCTGGCGGGAGGATCAAGACAGGAGGCGGAAGATGCAACGAAGCCCCATCTGGCAGACCTCCCGCCTTTCACACCTTCTCCTCTTCGTCCCACCCGGCCGGTACATACATCACCCGCACGAAATTCTCCTTTAGCTTCTCGTTCCGGAGATGGCGGCCGGTTTTTCGTTCCATGACCCTTCGCCAGATCTCGTTGGTGCGGAAGAACTCGCCGCCGCGACGGAGGAAGCTGTGCTTCTCCTCATAGATCTTGTAGGTCTCGGCGATTTCGCGGTCGGACCGGAGTTCTCCCCACAGGTCGGTGGCGGTCATCCAGATCCGGAACTGGAAGGTCTCCGAGGTGTCGTTCCGGAAACAGAGGTCGACGTAGTTGTAGAAAACCGCGCAGCCGGTGCCGAAGGGCATGCTGCGGTTCTGGTCGGGAAAGGGATCGAAGCTGTGGGCGCTCCTCTCGGTGACGGTCAGCGGGCTGTGCAGAACGAGCCAGTGGAGCAAATTAGCCATCTGGCAGATCCCGCCGCCGACTCCGGAGCGGGCTTGGCCCATCGATAGCTCCATTCCTTCCAGGAATCCGCGCTGACGGGTCGGTTTGCCGACCAACCGGCAGAAGGAAAAGACCTCCCCGGGCGCGATCCTCACGCCATCGATGAGCGGCGTGACGATCCCGATGTTCACCACCTTGTTCAACTGGAGCTGGAGGTCCGAATCGCCGAGCACTTTGACGAGCCGCGACGAGTGGCGTTTCACGAGGCAGGAGAGCATCTCGGGATGCTGGCGAGCCATCAGGTCCCGGTTCTGATGCCACGCAATACTCCGTCTCAGCCGGTGGTAGCCCACCGCGAGGCGGTAGAGCAGGGGATGCCGATGGCTGAGGAGTTTTCCCATCTTCGACGACGAAGAGGGAGTCTCGCATGATCCCGAGGGGTGGAGCAACTCCTCGCTTTTCCTTCACCAAGAATTCACGCGTGGCGAGTTGGTTGAACAACTTCGGTTATTGAAGCCGTTTTAATGCCGTGAAATTGACCTTCGCTGCCCTGCTTCTGGCTTTCCCGCTTCACGCGAGCCCCCAAGACGAAATCTCCGCCAAGGTTCCGGCGGCCAAGGCCATCCTCGACGCGTGGCAGGCGAAGGAACCGGCCAGAGCGGAGAAGAAGGTTCACATCGTTTACTGGACGCCCTCGGACCGCGAGCCGGCCCCGCAATATCAGGAGCGGCTCGGGGCGATCATGGAGGACATCCGCGATTTCTATGCGAAGGAGATGAAGCGCCTCGGTTTCGGGCCGCTGACCGTTCGCCTCGACTACGCTGACGACGGGAAGATGAAGGTCCACGTGGTGAAGGGCCGCCAGCCGTATGCGAAGTACGACGTGCAATCGGGCGGTCCGATCCGCAATGAGTGCCTTACGACCTTGCGCGCCGCGGGCATCGACCCGGAGAAGGAGACGATCGTGATTTTCTGCAACATGTCGAACTGGGACGCGGAGAAGTCCGTCATTACCCAGAACAGTCCCTATTACGCGGGCGGCAGCAATCGCCAGGGCACTGCGTGGCAGGTGGACTCGCCGATCCTCGATCTCGGCTCGCTGGCCAAGAAGGAGCCGCGGGTGAAGGACGGCCAGTACGGCGACATTTCCATCGGCCGCTACAATTCGATCTTCATCGGCGGGGTTTGCCACGAACTCGGCCACGCCCTCGGGCTCCCTCACAACAAGCAGCGTCCCGATGAAGAGACCGCCTTCGGCACGGCGCTGATGGGTAGCGGCAACCGCAGCTACGGCGAGAACCTGCGCGGCGAGGGCAAGGGCTCGTTCCTCACGCTTGCCCACGGCTTGAAGCTGGCCTCCCACCCGATCTTCTGCGGCTCGGTCAAGGGGATCGAGCGCCCGGCCAATGCCGCCCTCAAGGATGTGGCCATCGCTACCCAGGGCAGCACCTTCACCTTCAGCGGAACGGTCACGGCGGATCCGCCACCGTATGCCGTGCTCGGTTACATGGACCCCGAAGGCGGCGGCGACTATGATGCTACGACCTGCACCGCAATCCCGGATGCCTCGGGGAAATTCACGCTGCAGGCCAACGCGCTCGCGGCGGGCAAGCCCGGTGTTTTCCGCGTGGTGGTGGTGCAGGCGAACGGTGCCGCGAGTTCGTTCGCCGGAGCCAGCACGCCATTCACGTATCCCTATCTGGTGGCGAAGGACGGCGAGGTCGATCTTTCGGCGAGCCAGGCCCGCTTGCAGCTCTCGCCCCTGATCGAGGCCGTCAACAAGCGCGACGCTGCGGCTGCCGCGAGCGCCTTGGCCGCGGTTCAGTTCGCGAAGCCGACGCCGGCTGTGTTGGAAGCTGCCAAGGTTCGCGCCGGCACGCTCTCGGCGACGCCCGGGCCTTCGCCCGCCGAGGAAAAAACAGCCACGGTCTGCCGTCTTTCCGATGCCCGGCCCGCATCTGCCAATGTGGGTTGGGGGCGGCCTGCCTATAACATCCTGCCCGGCAGCGATCTGTTGTTCTCGTGCGGTTCGCGGCTCTTCGCCCGCGGCATCTATGCCCACGCGCCGGCCGTTCACACCTGGCAACTCGGCGGGAAGTGGAAGACCTTGAACGGACACGCCGGCCTGCCCGATGGCAACGATGGCGGCTCCTGCGTCTTTGTGGTGAAAGCCGATGGCAAGGAGCTGTGGCGCTCCAAGAAGACTGAATCAGGCACGCTGCGGAGCTTCAACCTTAACGTGGAAGGCGTGAACACGCTTGAGCTGGAAGTCGACAATGCCGGGGACGGCAATAGCTCCGACTGGGGCTGCTGGTTCGATCCCGAACTGACTCGCTAAGGTCGGGAGTTTTTTGGGACTGGGATGGATAGGATAGGAGGAGAGCTAGGCTCGCGGCAGGATGCCGCAGCGAATTTCAAAATCCCATCCATCCCATCCATCCTAGTATCTCATTCCTGAGAGGCCGACCTAGGGAGAGCGCGGTCACGTCGCTGTGCGCCGCGCGGTCACTTCGAGGCCGCCGTGGAGCTTGTGGCCAAGCACGAATTCCTCGCGGGTCGTCTCGTGCTTTTCATTCGAGCCATATTCGAGGCGCACAGTTACGACGCCGGCGTCATTGGTGACGCTGAGGATGCGGAAGACCGGTTCCTTACGCAGGCGGAGGAAGCAGAACAGCGGCACGTCCGGATGATGGGCGTTCCACAGCCACTGCGCGGGGAAAAAATCGGGCACGTCTGCGAGGGCGGAGAAGATCGCGCGGATCCTTTTTTCGCCATGCCGTCCGGCGAGGCGTGAGGCGGTCTTCTTTGCCAGCAGGCCTTCCCACCAAGCGGCGAGCGGGTTCTCACTCGCCTCCACCACTTCCTCGATCAAGGTGCGGGCGTGAAACGCCATTGCCGCATGCAACTGCTCCCGGGTCATCAGCCCGGCTTCGAAGTCTTCGAAGAGCTGTGGCGGGGTGCGAAGCATACGGAGGATTGAAGGTCCAAGTTAAAAGTTCCGAGTGCCAAGAAAGGCAGAAATGGCATTCGGTCTATCGACGGTTGCTTGGAACCTGGAACTTTTTACTTCGCACTTCATCGGACGGGTAGCCTCTCGCTGAGGGCGGTGGCGATTTGTTGGAAGGCGGCCGAGACCGGATGCTCGGCGGGCGGGATGAGCGCGACCGGGGTGCCAGCATCGCCGCGTTCGCGGGTCTGCGGGTCGATGGGGATTTGCGCCAGGAGCGGGACATTCAGAGTGGCTGCTTCGCGCACGCCGCCGCCTTCGCCGAAAAGATAGTAGCGCTGGCCATGATCGCACTCGAACCACGCCATGTTTTCCACGAGGCCGAGGATGGGGACGTTCACTTTCGCGAACATCGCCACCGCCTTGCGCGCGTCGATCAGCGCCATTTCCTGTGGCGTGGTCACGATCACGGTGCCATCGACCGCTACCGTCTGGACGATGGTGAGCTGGATGTCGCCAGTGCCGGGCGGCAGGTCGAGAATCAGGTAGTCAAGTTCTCCCCACTCCACCTGACGCAGGAATTGCTGGGTGTAGCGGGTGGCCATCGGGCCGCGGACGATGACCGGCGAGCGGTCTTCCAGCAGGAAGCCCATCGACATCAGCTTGAGGCCATAGGCCTCGATCGGGATGATCTCGTCCTGCGCGTTCGCCATCGGGCGCTCGTGGCTGCCGAACATCTGGGCGACCGAGGGACCGTAGAGATCGCAATCGCAGAGGCCAACCTTGGCGCCGCTTTTGGCAAGGGCGACCGCGAGGTTGGCGGCGACCGTGGATTTCCCGACGCCGCCCTTGCCGGAGGCCACGGCGATGATGCGCTTCACGCCGGGGATGGAGGACTTGCCCTGGACATCGCCGCTGCCGCCGCCTTGCTGACCTTGGGGCTCCTTGACCTCGATCTCGATTTTCACCGTGCCGACTTCGGGCAGGGGATCGAGGATGGCATGGCATTCCTTGAAAATCTGCTCGGGAACCTTCGGGTCCTTGGTGGCGATCTCGATGCGGACGTTCAGCACGCCGTTCTCGTGACGGATGTCCTTCACGAGGCCGAAGGAGACGATGTCCCGGGAAAAGCCGGGGTAGCGGACGTGGCGGAGGGCTTCCTTGATGAATTCGGGACTCACGGCGGCGAAAGCAAGGGCGCGTTCTCCCGTCCTGTCAACCCGGGGGGAGACGCAAAAGAACGAACCGCGAGACGCGGAGGTCGCAGAGGAGATCGCGGAGGCCGGGAAAATGGATCGACAACGAAACGAGCGAAATTGGCGAAATTTGAATGTCTCCGGGTTGGCCCGGATTTCATTTCGTTCGTTTCGCCGGTTTCGTTGTTCATCTCTGCGTTTCCTCTGCGACCTCCGCGTCTCCGCGGTTCGTTCCATCGCGTAGGCACGGGCCTTGACGCGGGAGAGGGGAGCCGGAACGCTGGCCGGGTGATCGAGGCCACGAATTTGCACCGCAGCTACCGCATCGGGAAAAAGAGCATCGAGGTGCTGCACGGCATCGAGTTGCACATCGCGCGGGGCGAGCGGGTCTTCCTCTGCGGGCCCAGCGGGGCGGGCAAGACGACGCTGCTCTACACACTGGCCGGTCTCGAGCGCCCCGAGCAAGGCGCGGTGAATATCGATGGCACCGATCTTTATTCGCTGGGGCCGAAGAAGCAGGCCGCCTTTCGCAATGCCAAGATCGGCTACATCTTCCAGAATTACCTGCTGCTGCCGGAACTGACCGCGTTGGAAAACGTGCTCGTGCCCGGGGCGATCGGCGGTCGGGACGCCAGTGAAGCGGCCATGGCCGCGCTGACTCGCGTCGGGCTGGCGGATCGCGCCGAGCACCTTCCGGCCGAGCTTTCCGGCGGTGAGCAGCAGCGGGTGGCCATCGCCCGCGCCTTGGTGAATCACCCGCCGGTGCTGTTTGCCGACGAGCCGACCGGAAACCTGGACTCCCGCAACAGCGCGGAGGTCATGGAACTGCTGCTTGGCTTGGCCGCCGAAAGCGACACGACGGTGGTGGTGGTGACCCACGACGAGCAACTCGCCACCAGAGGCGATCGCAAGCTGGTGATCAAGGATGGCTCGATCACCGACGGCTCGGCGGTGAAATCACCGGCGTAAGCAGCGATTTCGGTTTGGCGATTGCCCATGGTGGCAATCGAGCGCCAAGGATCGCACTTGCCCTCGGGGCGGTGCTCTCCTTCTTTCGGGCACCCCATGTCCGAAGATGCTCCTGCCGAAATCCCCGCCGCCCCGGAATCCCCGGAGCCAGCGCCCGGATTTCGCCGGGACATGATGGTGCTGACGAAGATGCGGCTGAATGTCTTCGTCCTCATCACCACCTTCTTCGGCTTCCTGCTCGCCTCGCGCGGCCACGGCCTTGATTTCTGGCGGCTGGTCCACACGTTGATCGGCACCGCGGCGGCGGCGTTCGGCTCGGCGGCTTTCAACCAGCTCATGGAGGTGGATCTGGACGCCCGCATGAAGCGCACGGCGAATCGCCCGCTGCCCTCGCGGCGGATGGATCCGCTGTTCGCCTTCGGCGTGGGTTGGATGCTTTCGGCCGCGGGGATCATTCATCTCGCGGTGAAGATCGGCATGTGGCCCGCCGTTTTGGCGGCGATCACGGTGGCCGTTTACGTCTTCGTTTATACGCCGCTGAAGCGGATCAGCAGCACGAACACGCTGGTCGGTGCCATTCCCGGGGCGATTCCGCCGATGATCGGCTGGACCGCGGCGGGCGGGGCTTTCGATGGCGGCGCGTGGTTTCTGTTCTCGCTGCTCGCGCTGTGGCAACTCCCGCACTTCGTGGCGATCAACTGGCTGTGCCGCGAGGAATACGAGAATGCCGGCTACAAGATGTGGTCGGATGGCGACGTCAGCGGCCGCCGCAGCGGTCTGCTCGCGGCGATTTTCTCGCTGGGCCTTGCCGCGCTGCCGGTGTGGCCGTGGCTCGCGGGTTGGACGCCGGGGTGGAAAGGTCACGTGGCCCTCGGTGGCGGGGTGCTGGCCGGTCTCGTCATGGCGGCCCTTGCGGGGCGTTTCATGCGGGATGGCGAACGCCCGTCGTTCCGCCGGCTTTTCCTGTTCACGCTGCTCTATCTGCCGCTGGAGCTTGGATTGCTTGCCATCGCGTGGGGCTAGTCTAGTTTCCGCCGCCCCATGAGGACGCCTGCTGAACCACTGGTCCCCGCCGAGCGCGACCCGCGCAAGCTGCGGAAGACCGCGCTGTGGCTATTTGTCATCATGATCGCCAGCGGCATCGGCATCTACACGGCCTATGTGAAATGGGGCCACCGGCAGGCGCAGGATCAGGCGGAGCACGCGCGGCCGGGCATCGTCGGCCGAATCGACAACAAGTCGGAATTCGGCGTGGTGCGTCAGGATGCCAGCGGTGCCAAGATTTCCGACCTCTTCGGCAAGGTATGGGTCGTGTGCGGGGTCTCGGTCAAACAGCCGGACACCTGGAAGGCTACGCGCGAGGTGCTGCTGCGGCTGAACCAAAAATACGCGGGTCGCGACGACTTCCGCATCGTCTGCTTCACCGTCGATCCGAATCAGGAAGATCCGGCCGTGCTGGATGCCGCGGCGAAGGAGATCGGCGCCGGTCTGCCGAACTGGTGGTTCGTCGGGGCGGGGGAGCAATACGTCCACAAGTTCCTCAAGAACCAGCTCAAGCTCGGCATCATGCCGCACCAGAAGGACGGCAAGTGGGTCTATGATTCGTCGGTCACGCTGATCGACCGCGACCGTCATATTCGCCGCGCGGTCGTTCCGCAAAAGCGTGGTGGACCGCCTTACGTCGCCGCCTTCGATTTTGCCCAGGCCGCCGAGTGGGATGCCGCGGGGAAGAAGACAGGAATCGACAAGACCAACACCGAGCAACTCGAGTTCCTGCTGGTGCAGACCATCGAGGAGCTTCTCGCCCAACCCGTGACGCCATGAACGACCGAGGGAAAATCTTTGCGATCTACGGCACCGTGGCCGTGTTGTCCGCAGTGATCATCGGCACCGCGATGTTCCTCGGCAACCAGGTACCAGAGCAGCCGCAGCCGGTCTTCCACGACGCGGGTGCGGAGAAGGTGGAGACGTTTTTCCAAATCCCAAAGGACTTCTCCGGCGTCAATCAGGCCGGGCAGCAGGTCAAGCTCTCCGACCTCAAGGGCAAGGTTTGGCTGGTCGCGGAGTTCTTCGCGGTATGCCCGCACTGTGCCGTCCGCAATGGACAGGAGCTCAAGTCACTCTTCGACGAGTTCAAGGATCACCCCGATTTCCACATCACGTGCATCTCGGTGGATCCCACGACGGACACGCCCGAGCGGCTGGTGGAATACTCGAAAGCTCTTGGTGCGGATCCCGCGCGCTGGTGGTTCATGAGCCACCCGAACGAGAAGGAGACTCACGAGTATCTTGAGAAGGAGCTGAAGTTCATCCGGGTTCAGGAGCGGCTGGATCCAGCAGACCGCGAAGCCAATGGGCGATTCCAGCATGACATGTCCATCTCGCTGGTGGACCGCGAATGGAATGTCATCGGCAAGTGGAACCTCTACGGTGCGCGTTCTGAAGAAGGCCGCAAGCAGGACCCCGAGGCGTATGAACGGATGAAGGCGGAACTCACCGGCCGCCTGAGCGAAGAACTCGAGAAAAACGAAACCGCCGGCATCGAGAATCTGGAAGAAGAGCCGGCCGACGATGTGATCCCTGACGATGAGTGACGAACGCAAGGAATGGCTTTCACGCCCGCCACAAGAGGCACTTTCAAAGAAACTGGTGGTGGTCGCCTGGATCCTGACGGGTGCGGTGCTGATTCTGGTGGGACTGATGCGGCAGCCGAACCTGCGCATCCCGCTTCCTGAGGGCTGGAGCTTCACTTTTCTCCCGCCAGTCCATGCGGTGCTGAACACATTGGTGTCGATCGCACTGGTCATCTCGCTGGTAGCCGTGAAGCAGGGCAAGATCTCACTGCACCGCAACGCCATCTTCGCCGCGATGGGCCTCTCGGTGGCGTTCCTGCTTTGCTACGTGGCGTATCATTTCACCACCGAGGAGACCCGCTACGGTGGCACCGGCGCGATGCGCGGCATCTACTTCTTCCTGCTCATTTCCCACATCACGCTGGCCGGTATCAGCCTGCCTTGCATCCTGCTCACCTTCATCGCCGGTTGGACGAATCGCTTCGCCGCTCACCGCCGGCTCGCCAAGTGGGTGTTCCCGCTGTGGCTTTACGTGGCCGTCACCGGCCCGATCTGCTACCTGATGCTCAAGCCCTACTACTGACGCAGTAGTTCCACTCCCATGAAAATCCTCGGATATCGCGACGCCGACTACGACTCCTTCGTCAAGCGCCTCAATCGCCGCGCCCTGCCGACGCATGATGTCCGCGATCTGGTGAGCGAGATCATCGCCGCGGTGGCACGTCAGGGAGACAAGGCGCTGGTCGCCTACGCCAAGCGCTTCGACAACGTGCTACTGAAGGAGAAGCAGCTCTTCCTCACTCCGGACGAACTCGCCGCGGTCAAGGTCGCGCCATCGACCCGCAAGGCGATTGCCGCGTCGCTGAAGAACATCACCGCCTTCGCGAAGAAGGGCCTGCGCAAGGATTGGTCGATGCGGAATACCGAGGGCGCGATTGTGGGCGAGCGCTTCCAGCCTTTCGACCGCGTCGGCGTGTATGTGCCCGGTGGCAAGGCGCCGCTCGTTTCCACCGCGCTGATGACCGCTGGTTTCGCAAGAGCCGCAGGCGTGCCGGAAATCCTCGCGGCCACGCCCTGCGGACCGGATGGCACGGTGAATCCCGAACTTCTCTACGCCCTGAAGGCCGCGGGTGTGACCGAGATCCTCAAGATCGGCGGCGCCCAGGCGATTGCCGCGATGGCGCTCGGCACCAAGACCGTGCGCCCGGTGGACCGCATCTTCGGCCCCGGCAACCGCTTCGTGGTGGAGGCCAAGCGCCAGCTCTTCGGTGCGGTGTCGATCGACCTGCTGCCCGGCCCCAGCGAGATCCTCATCATTTCCGACAAGACGGGGAACCCGGACTACATCGCCGCCGACCTGCTGGCCCAGGCCGAGCACGGCGGCGACAGCGTGATCGGCTTCATCACTGATTCGAAAGCGCTCATTGGCAAGGTCGTGAAGGCGATCGAACGCCAGCTCGAAACGCTGAGCCGCGCCCGCTACATCCGCGAGGTGCTCAAGCAGGCGACCTTCATGATGCAGGTCCGCAGCATGGCCGAGGCTGTGGCGATCTCCAATGACTTCGCCGCCGAGCACGTGTCCTTTATCTGTGCGGAGGAGAAGAAGTGGCTGCCGCAGATCCGCACCGCCGGTGCGATCTATCTCGGCAATGACTCGCCGGTGGCGGTAGGGGATTTCCTTGCCGGTCCCAGTCACACCTTGCCGACCGGTGGCAGCGGCCGTTCGTTCTCCGGCTTGCGCGCGGATCAATTCCAACGCCGCACCAGCATCGTGAAGCTCGACAAGAGGTCGGTGAGAAAGTCGCTGGGCGTGGTCGAGGAGTTCGCGCGCATCGAGGGGCTGGATGCACACGGTCGCTCGACGGCGATCCGGTGCGAGTGAGTAGGTTTCGCTTGGATCGGGAAGAGTCGCTTTCCAACTCGCCTTCGTCGATGGCTTGCTTAGCGTCATCGCGTGGCGCGCCGTTATGATCACGTCGACCTGAGAGTCCGCAGCTTGGCCGTGGCACGGCCATTCTATCTGTCGCTGCTGCCCGCGCTGGGATTCACGCGGGACGACAGCAACGAGAAGTGGCTTGAGTTCGAAAGCGAGGACGGCGGCGTAGCGGACTACTTTGCGGTCACCGAGTCACATGACCATGTGCCGGGGCAAAACCGGATTGCCTTCTGGGCGGCTTCTCCTGCGGTAGTGGATCGATTGGCTGAGATCGTGATCAAGAGCGGAGGCAACAATGTCGAAGGACCCGGCTACGAAGCGCCCTACTACTACGCGGTGTTCTTCGAGGATCCCGATGGAAATCGTTTTGAAATCTGCCACCGGACGAGAAACTAAGGGCTCTCCGTCAGGTTTGCTAGGGCCGTGTTCTCTGATTCGGACAGGATCTCACGGGCGCTGGCCGTTCAGTAAAGGCGGAGCCTTTCAACCATAAGGAGCCGGGACCTTACTGTCCCGGTGATTCCCGTGCACACTTTTCCCACGACGTCTTGAGGCGAGGCGAAGAGGCCGGTCTGTCCAAAGCGACAGTAAGGTCGCTGCTCCCTACTCCCGAAAAGAGAGCCGCGCAAAGCGTTAGTGGCGCTTCTCAACGTATCGGTCCACCGCTTCCCAGAAGTTGTAGGTGCCTCCGCGTCCTTGGAGGCTGCTATAGGTGATCACGCGAGCGAACGAACTCCAGATGGGCAGGGTCAGGAGCGCTACCACTGAGAATTCGCGAGCCAGCTTCGATGGTATTCGCCGGATGATGGCGTAGCTGGCGCTTCCAATTCCGAGGAAGGCAGCGGTGTAGATCAGGACATGAATCGCTATCCAAATCGACAGCAGACCAGAGCCGATGTGGAGCATGAGCGCGGAGACCGGTTCGATGCAGACGATCAAGCCGCCAAAATAGATGACGGGCACGAATGCGATGCACGCCGATACAAAGCAGATGAGGAAGTGGCGACGGTTCAGTAGCATGCGCCATCGAGTCACTCCCCGATGTGATGCTCCGGAAGTTCCGGTGAAGTCGCTGCGAATTGCAGACGAAGGCGGCTACCCGGCAGCCAACAACAAAGCGCCCTTGATTCCGGCCTGCTGGCCGAGCATTGGAGGGACCACGTAGGGCTTCGCTTCGATCGGCGAAAAGTATCCGGCCGCGATCTCGCCGAGGATGCGCTCGGTCTTCTCGTGGAAGCCATCTGCTTGCGACACGCCGCCGCCGATGATCACGCGCGATGGCGAGACGATGCCTAACAGGGCCAACACGCAGTGGGCGAGATACCATGCTTCGGTTTCCCATGCCGGGTGATCGGCGGGCAATTCCGCCGCGGGCTTGCCCCAGCGCGCTGCGATCGATGGACCACTTGCCAGGCCTTCAAGGCAATCGGCGTGAAACGGACAGACGCCCGCGAAATCATCACCCGGAGCACGCGGCACCTTGAAGTGCCCGGACTCGGGATGGAGGGCACCGTGAACCAAGCGACCTCCGCTCAAGATCCCCGCACCGATCCCGGTGCCAATGGTGATGTAGGCCACATCGTCCAGGCCTTGGGCCGCACCGAGCCGAGCCTCGGCAAGGGCGGCGGCATTCACGTCGGTTTCCAGTGTTAGACGGGCTTGCGGAAAAGCTGCGGCCAATGAGTCGATGATGGAGAATCCCGCCCATCCCGGTTTCGGAGTGGCGAGCAGCTTCCCATACGAGGGGCGACCGGGAACGACGCCCAAGGGGCCGAAGGCCGCGATGCCGATGGCTTGTGGTTCGCCGCGTTCGCGCAGCCACTCGATCGCCCGGCCGATCGTTTCCGCAGGCGTGGTGGTTGGAAAGCGCCACTCTTCACGCACCTCGCCGACCGCGGTGCCGGTGGCCACCACGGTTTTCGTTCCGCCGAGTTCGATACCTGCAATCATGATTCAGTCTAACAGGCCGCCGCGGCGGCCAAGGCTTCGCGGGTCAGTCGCGTGATCTCATCCCACTTGCCCTCGTTGACGAGTTGTTTGTCCACCATCCACGAGCCGCCGATGGCCGCGACGACCGGCAGCTTGAGGTAGTTCGCTAGGTTGCCCGAGGTGATGCCGCCGGTCGGGATGAATTTCACACCGGTATGGCCGTAGGGACCGGCGAGGGCCTTGAGCATGCCGGTGCCGCCCGCCGTTTCCGCGGGGAAAAATTTCAGCAGCTTGCAGCCGAGCGAGAGCGCCTGCTCGACATCGCTCGGGGTCATCACGCCCGGTGAGAATTGCAGGCCGATGGCATTGGCCTTGGCGATGGTCCGCGGATTCAAGCCGGGCGCGAGGCCGAAGACGGCACCGGCGTCCTTGGCGCGCTGGACTTGCTCGTCCTCAAGCAGCGTGCCCGCACCTAACAGCACCTCCGGAAAGCGCGCGGCGATGCGCTTGATGCACTCCTCCGCGGCGGCGGTGCGGAAGGTGATTTCCATGATGTCGAGGCCACCGGCAAGCAGGGCTACGGCCAATGGCTCGGCGTCATCGGCACGGTCGAGCACGACGACGGGGACGATGCGCTTGGAGAGGATGCGGTCGAGCATGTCCAAGAGTCTGCGGGCGAGACGGAGCTGCCAAGACCGCTCCGTGCCAGCGGAAGCTAAACGTGGAAACCCGGTCGTGTCATAGGAGCGGAAATCCGTCCACCTGGCACTTCCATACTGGGCCGGATTTTCAAGGCGACGGTGGCGCACGGACCTGCTCGCATGCCACCGCATGAAAGACGAATTGCTTCTGCGATTGGAGTCCTTCGAAATCGATGAACCCGGTGCCACCTTTCCCTTCAGCGCCCGGCTGGCGCGGGAAAACGGCTGGACCCGCGGCTTCGCCCTCCGCGTGATGGCGGAATACAAGCGCTTCGTATGGCTGGCCATTCGGGCCGGTCATCCGGTGACCCCGTCCGAGGAGGTCGATGAAGCGTGGCACCTCCACCTCTGCTACACCCGCTCCTACTGGGATGGGATGTGCGGTGGAATCCTCGGCAAGCCGCTCCACCACGGTCCGACCGAGGGTGGGAAGAGGGAGGACGAGAAGTTCGCCGGCTGGTATGCGCGGACCTTGGAAAGCTACCGCGCCCATTTCGGCGAGGAGCCACCCGCCGACATCTGGCCGCCGCTGGCGATCCGTTTCAGTCCCGCGACGACCCGCAAGGTGGACGCCGCGACGCACTGGATCGTCCCGAAGCGGACCGCCAAGCGGGTGCTACTCGGCTCGGCCGCGGTGGCGACGCTTCCGGCGCTGGCCGGTTGCACGAACCTTCTCGCTGCGACGGGTCCGGAGGGGCTGTTTTGCTTTTTCGGCATGGCGCTCTTCCTCGTGGTCATTGTCGTCGTCTCGAAAAGGGGAGGAAGGGGTGGGAATGGCTGTGGCTCCGGCGGCGGCACGACTTCCTCCTGCGGCGGCGGGGGCTCATCCGGCTGCGGCAGCAACGGGGGCGATGGCGGATCTTCTTCCGGGTGCGGTTCCTCCGGATGCAGCTCGTCGGGCTGCGGGGGCGGCGGCGGGGGAGGTGGCGATTGAGTCACTCAGTCCGCTCGAAGGCCATTGGCGCGGGTTCCAGCGACCTGAGGAAGAACTGGCACAGGTCGGCGTAGAGCGCGTGCGAGCCGGTGGCCAATACCTGTTTGTGGTCCGCGCCCTTTACTACCCGGAATTGCTTCCGGCGGTCGGGCACGGCGGCGAAGATCTCCTTTGCTTGCTCGATGCCGATGTAGCGGTCGCGGTCGCCGTGGGCGATCATGACCGGCAGGTGGAGTTTCGCCGCAGCCTCGACCGGCTTCACGTCGGCGGGCCAATAGCCGGCCCGCATTCTAGTCACGCAGCTCACGCTTAGGGCGACCGGCGTACAGCAGAAGTGGAAGCGCTTCGGCAAGATCGACTCCGCCGCGCGTCGCACCGGGCGATCCAGCGAGGCGAAGGTGGCCACGCTGGCGACGCCCGCCCATTTCGCCGGCTCGCGCGCCGCTGCCTGCAGCGCGATGGCGCCGCCTTGCGAGACGCCGAACAGGCAGGCGGGCGTGGCTGTAAAGCGGAACTTGGTGGCTGCTTCCGCTAGCGCCTGCCCGGCCAGCTCGGATTCGCTCAGGCCAAAGGTGCCGATCGTTCCGGGATGGTCGCCTTGGCCCGGGATATCGATCAGCAGGCAGCGGAAACCGGCGGCGCAGAAGCGCTCGCAGATCGGCAGGTGGTCCTCCTTCCGGCCGCTGTGGCCGTAGAACATCACGATGGTCCCCAATTGGGCTCCCCACGGCGGCAGGGCCACGCCCCGGCGCTGGAGTTCATCCCGGACGAGGCGGCCCTTTTCCGCCTTGCCGGGTTTCTTCACACCGGTGACCAGCAGGCAGGGCGTCTGGTCCGCGGTGGTGAATGGCTCCACCCTCAGGCCGAACTCCGCCGGACGGGCCAGGATTTCGCGGTGGTAGTCCTGCAAGGCACGCCGCTGCGGCGAGATCAGCCGCCCGGAGCCCCACCAGCCGGTGGCGAAGAGCGCGGCTGCGACCAGCAGCAGGGCGACGATCAACAAGCGGAAAATGACCCGGCGGAAGCGCTTCATTTGATGGCTGAGGAGAGCATCCGGCCTACGTGAAATCCGAGCGCGACTCCCGTGAAATTTGCAAGATCGCATTTGCCAGAAACGACAGTGGCGACTAGGGGATGCCCATGACTCTGCTCGCCGAGACGTCCGCCGTGATGACCAAGACCCGTGAACTCTGCGCCGCCATCGCCGATGACGCGCATTTCACGAAGCTCCAGCAGGCTGTGGAGCGCTTCCTGAGCGACGACGGTGCGCGCCTGATGTATCAGACCGTGCACCAGCGCGGCGAGGAGCTGCACCACAAGCAGCACTCCGGCGTCAAGCTCGCCCCGACCGAGATCCGCGAGTTCGAAGCCGCCCGCGACGCGCTGATGAGCAACGAAGTCGCCGCCGCTTTCCTCGATGCCCAGGACGAACTGGAGTCGCTCCAGAAGACCATCGGCAAGTATGTCAACATGACCCTCGAACTCGGCCGCGTGCCGACCGAGCAAGACATCGCCGAGTCCGAAAAAGGCGGCTGCTGCGGTGGCGGCGGCTGTGGCTGCTGAGCCCGGTCTCTATCCGGCTAATTTCTTCGTCGCCCGGGCGGCTTCTTCACGGAAGCCGCCCGATGCTTTTGTGGGACTACTCAGCCGCGTTCGGAACGGCCTTCGGCTTCATCTTCGCCTTCACAAACTCGATGATGATTGGGAGCACCGAAATCCCGATGATGGCGAGAACGACGATTTCGAAATGGTCTTTTACCACGATGTGACGTCCGCCAATCGTGAACTCCGCGTTCCCGAGGAACCATCCGGCCGGCAAGAGAAGGCCGACCCAGAGGACTGCTCCGATCACGTTGAAGGACATGAACCGCTTGTAATCCATCTCGCCCGAGCCGGCTACGAAGGGAGCGAAGGTGCGGACGATCGGGACAAAGCGGGCGAGAATGATGGTCTTGCCGCCGTATCGAACGAAGAATTCGTTGGTCTTTGCGATGTGCTCGGGCTTCACGATGCGCGGGAATTTTCGCATCATCCACTGCCCGCATTTGCGGCCGATCCAGTAGTTCGCTGTATCTCCGAGGATGGCCGCTACAAGGAGAACGATCGCGGCGATCCAGACGTTCAGGCCGGCACTCGGGTCGGCGGCCAAGGCTCCGACGGCGAACAAGAGTGAATCTCCCGGCAAAAATGGAGTGACCACGAGGCCGGTTTCGCAAAAGACGATCAGGAACAGCAGCGCATAGACTAACCCACCATAGTCACTGGTGAACTGGGTGAGGTGCTCTTGGATGTGCAGGATGAAATCGATGATTTCCTTCATGTGTTCTCGGGGCGGGGGTCGCGGCTGAGCAACTCGTGCATGGCACGGGCGGCGGGCTTGCCTTGGTAGAGGATCGAGTAAACGGAGTCGATGATCGGCGTGCGGACGTGGGCGCGGCTGGCGGCATCGTGGATCGAGAGCGTGTTCGGCACTCCTTCCGCGACCATGCCGAGTGACGTGGTCGCTTCTTCAAGCGACTTGCCGTGGCCGAGGGCGAGGCCGACGCGGTGGTTGCGCGAGTGCCGGGAAAAGCAGGTGGCGATCAGGTCGCCGACGCCGGAGAGGCCGGCGAAGGTTTCCGCCCGGCCGCCGAGCGCCACGCCGAGGCGGGTCATCTCGGCCAGCGCGCGGGTGACCAGCGCGGCGATGGCATTGTCGCCCAGACCAAGTCCCGAGGCGATGCCCGCGGCGATGGCATAGACGTTCTTGATCGCGCCGCCGAGCTCGATGCCGGCGAGATCGTCGCTGGTGTAGCTGCGGAAATGCGGGGCGGTGAAGAGTTCCTGGAGGTTCCGTGCGAGCGCTTCGTCCGTCGCGCCGATGACCGCACAGGTCGCCAGATCCGCGGCGATTTCTTCGGCGTGGTTCGGGCCGGAGATCACCGCGATCGGGTTGTCCGGGAAGACATCGTGGAGGATCTCGCTCATCCGCTCGCCGGTATTGCGCTCGATGCCCTTGGCGCAGGAAAGCAGCACCGTTTCCCGCGGCAGGCCGACGAGGTCATTGGCGCACTGGCGGGTGGCGGCAGTAGGCACGCCGAATATGACCAGTGAATGGGCAGCGGCATCGGCTAGGGCGGTCGAGGCCCGAACATTCTCCGGCAGCACGATCTCCGTGAGATAGCGTGGGTTGCGGTGATGCGCGTTGATCGACTCCGCCACGGCTGCGTCGCGGCCGATCATCACCAGCGCGGAAAGCTTCGGCGCGAGCAGGACCGCCAGCGCGGTGCCAAAGGAGCCGGTGCCCAGGATGGCGGCGGAAGAAAAGGCGTCAGGCATTGGACTTCTTCTTGGGCTGGAACCGGTTCTCGGTGCCGTTCATCAGACGCTGGATATTTCCCCGGTGCTTCCAGATCGCCAATACCGCGATCACGACGGAAAAGACAAAGAGCGGTTTGTTCCAAGTGCCGGCTTCCCACAAGGTCCGGCCATCGGGGCCCTTGTGGAAACGCGCGCCGACATGGGTCAGGAGCGGCAGCGCGGCGGCGGCGGCGATGCTGGCAACGGAGACGTAGCGGGTGATGGCGAAGGCCAGCAGCCAGACGGCGATCAGCAGCACTACGGCGAACGGCATCAGGCCCAGCAGCACACCGGCCGAGGTGGCGATGCCTTTGCCCCCCTTGAAGCCGACCCACGGCGAGTAGTTGTGGCCGAGGATGGCCAGGAGCGCCGTGGCCACATGGACCAACTGGCCGGTGAGTTGTTCCGCCGCAGGCAAGTGGAGTGCGAATGCATCCAGCGCGGGGATGGGAATGCCGACCTTGCGGCCTTCGATCTGCACCAGATTCAGGGCGATCACGACCGGGATGAATCCCTTCAGCGCATCCAGGATCAGGCAGGTGATGCCGTGCTTCTTCCCGACGACCCGTAGCACGTTCGTCGCGCCGATATTGCCAGAGCCGTGCTGGCGGATGTCGATGCCCTTCATCCGGGCGATGAACAGGCCGAACGGGATCGAGCCGAGGAGAAACGCGATGAGCGGACAGAGCCAGAGCTGCATGGGCGCGGCTTGGGTAGTCGAAAGGGCGGGGGATGTCACCCCCCGAATCCCGGCTACCGGCGAGAGGCCCGGCGGGCCAGATCGAGCAGCTTGGCTTCGTGGGCAAGCTCGTCGGCCAGCCGGCTGCGGCCGTTTTCAGGGGCCCGGGCGAGCCAGCCCTGCCAGTCGCCGCCTGTGTAGAGAAGCCGGCGGACGGCCGATTCCCAAAGCTGGCCGGTGTTCGCGGCTCCAGCGGAGGCCTCCAGAATCTTCAGCGAGGCCTCCGGATCGACGGACACCTGGATTCCTGCCAGGACCACTTGGCCTTGCTGTCGGGCCGGGCCATCCGGCAGGCGCGAAAGCCAGTTCCGGGCCGCGGGCAGATCGTAGGGGGCCCACAATTTGATCGCCTGGGCCACCTCTGGGACGCCCGGATCGGTGTCGAGCAAGGCTTCGGCCGCGGCAGCGGGGTCAAAGCGGAAGCTCGCTTCGGGAAACGGCGGCTTGGCGTTTGCCGGGACCGGGTATTCGAGGGCACCTGCCAGTTCCGGCCAGTAGTTCGCGATCTCCCGGTTGTTGCGGCGCCATAGATTGGTCGCGTCGAGTGACGACGCTGGCACCCGCTTGGAGAGCAGGGCGGCCTTGTCGGGAAAGGCGCGGGCGGCTTGGGCCGCGAGCTCGCAGGCCATCTCGCCGGTCCAGCCCAAGGCAGCAAGGGCCTCTTTCGGATCGTCGTGCTCGTGCAAGGCCGCCAGCCAGCGTTCGCAGGCGTGCTCGGGATTGTCGGCGATGCGGATCGCCTCCAGCCGGGGGCTTTCGCGCAGGGGAATCGCCAGTTCATCGGCGAGCGCCAAGGCTGCTTCGGGTTCGCGGCGATACATCGTGATCAGGAGATCGAGGGCCGTGGGAGTGTCAGTCGTGGCGAGGGCTCGGACGATGCGGGCGGCGATCCCGGGCTGCCGATCAAGGCGAAGCCAGTAGATGGCGTCCTTACTCGATTTGTTAGATGGATCTAACAGCCACGCGAGAGCGCCCTCCGGATCCGCCGCGAGCCAGGGCTTCACGGCCACGTAAAGATTGGGTGGCTCGCCGATCACCTTGCGCAGCATGGCATTCCCGGCCATGAGCTTTGCGGTTTCCTCCGGATGGGTGCGAAACGAGGCGCGCAACATCACGTCGAGCCGCAGGTGCCGCGAGGTGAAGCCTTCGCCGGATTTATCGAAGTCGAGGATGTAGCGGATCGCCGCAGGCCCATCGCGGAAGGCCCAAGTCATGGCCAGATGATTGGCGGCTTGGCTACGGTCGGCCGGGGGCAGGGTCATCACCGCGGCGGCGGCAGCGGCGGGGTCTTGGCGCGCCCAAGCGCCGAAGATCGAGCCAATCGGGGTGTGCCAGACCGCGGCTCGCCTGCCTTCCGCCTTGCTGCCATCGCCGAGTGGTTCGGGCGCGGCCTTCGGCATGGCTCGATAGCGGCGGAGTGCCTCCGCGGGGGCCTTGCCCGCCAAGGTCCGCAAGGCCGCCACGGCGAAGTCTGCACGATGGTTCGCGGCGAGCTGGTCCCAAGCCGACGCGGCATTCATATCCGCCAGCGCGGAGAACGACTCGGGAGTGAGATCGACCGGTCGGCCGGTGCGGGTGGCAAGTTCTTCCCGGGCGAGCACCTGCAAGAGATCGTCACCTTGTACCGGGTGGCCATCGCGCCGCTTGGCAAAGAGCGCGGGCAGCCTTTGCAGATCCTCTGCCGTGGTCTCGCTGGCAAACTCGTCCCAGCGGTCCGCCCACTGGTTCATGGGTCGGATCCCGAAATCTTCGGCCAGCGCTTCGATCGAAGTCTTCCGCGGATCGGGGCGTTCACGCTTCGTTTTCGTCGGAGCCATGGGAAGGGCCACCACGGGAGCCGCAGGGTGGGAAAAGTGCCCGGCCGCGAAGCGGGTGAGCACCCACGTGGCCGCGAAGCAGGCGACCGGGATCAGGAAGGAGCGGAAGGATTTCATGGGGCGATTTGTTGGAGGGCTTCGCGGATCTGAGGAACGTCTCCGCCGCCATAGCTTGGATTGCCCACGAGGCGTTGGAGGCCTCCGACGGCGGCGCGCCGGTCGGCAGGGGGAAGCGATTTCAACCACTCCACCGCGGCGGCGGAGTCATCCCGCAACGCCCGGAGCGCCATTTGTGGAAGCAGCTCTTGCTCCCGTGCTTCAGCGGAGGCCAACGCGGCGATGTTCATGGCTTCCTCGTAGCTGCCGCGTCCGCAGGCATCTGCCGCGATCCATTTCAGCATGTCGTCCGCCGCCTCCCGGGGGATCTTGTCTAACAGGCCCTGCGCGGTGCCATCGCCAAGTCCTGCCTCAAGGTGCTGATGGAGTGCATTGCGGGCCATGGTGCGCACCGATGCGTTCTCGTCCGAGAACAATTCGAGCAAGGCCTCCGGCGTGCAGGTGGCCTTTCCCAATTCTTCCGTGCCAAGCCAGATGTCCGCCTCTGCCGCCCAGCGGATGGCGGCCGGAGCATCCTTTTCCAGCCAACCGGAAAGGACGTCGTCCGCAAGCCCGCGGATGCCGCGATAGTGGGTGAAGCGGGCGGAGTGATCGGGCAACAGCGCGAGCGCTCGCTGCGGATCTTCCTTGGCGGCGAAGCTGAGTGCCGGAGCCAGGTGGTAGGTATTGAAGGAGCCCTCAAGCGATCGAACGGTCTCTAACAAACGCCACGGATCCTTGGCCGAG
Source organism: Luteolibacter arcticus (assembly GCF_025950235.1). Classification (NCBI taxonomy): domain Bacteria; kingdom Pseudomonadati; phylum Verrucomicrobiota; class Verrucomicrobiia; order Verrucomicrobiales; family Verrucomicrobiaceae; genus Neoluteolibacter; species Neoluteolibacter arcticus. The sequence continues at coordinate 76,477 of NZ_JAPDDT010000001.1, forward strand.
AGACCGCTGGAGATGACTTCATAGATGGCATCGCGCTCGGGTCCCGGTGGGGTGGATTGCAGGTGGCGGATCACTGCTTCGGGATCGGTCGCTGCGAGTTGCCCGGTCTCGCGGCTGACGGTTTCGGTGCGGATTTTCCCCGGAGGAAGGGTTTCCGATGCCGGCGGCTGGCCGACCACCGTCAGCATTTGTGCACGGAGCACAGGCCATGGAAGAGCCCCGGCGTGTTTGATTGCTTGCTGGCGGTCCTTCTGTGCCAGTTGCCAGAAGGCCATGTGGATTTCCTCCAGCTCACCCACCTTCGGTTCGTCCTCCGGCTTCCGCTTGAGAAGCGCCTCTACCAGACGATGCGCCTTCTCGTATTTCAGGACTGGATTGGGGTAAAGGTGGCCCTCGTCCTCGATGGCCCACGCGACGGACGGATCGATCGCCGCAAGCAATCCGGCGACGTCGTCATTTTGTCGAAGGATGTCGCGGGCAAGCGTTTGCCGGTCGACGGACGGCATCGCCAGGAAGGCAGCGGCGGCGGCCTTCGAATCGATCTCAAGCCAGCGGACGAGCATCCGTGTCGCAAGGGACGACGAGCGGTCCAGCCCGTATTCAAAAGCGGAGGCTGGTTTGAGTTCGACCCAGCGTCGTGCCGCGAGGTTGTAGGCTGTGCCAAAGGTGCCCATGCCCTCGGAAAGATCGCCGATGTCATCCTCGGCCATGATGGCACGCAGGTCGGCGACGGTGGCTTGGGGAAGAAACTCGACCAATGGCGCGAGGCGTCCGGCGAGGATGCTTTCCAGCACCTGATCCAGTGAGCGCTCCATGCGGACCGGTCGCGGGGCAAGAGCGATACCGGTCGGCTGAGCCACCGTCTTCGGCGAAGAGGTCTCGGAGATGGAAGCTGGCGCAGAGACCACGACAGGAGGCGGAAGCGGCTTGCGCTCGCCCTGCCAGCCAAGGGCTCCGCCGGCCAAGGCCAGCGCGGCGCACGCAGCGACCTTGGTGCCAGAGATCGCTCCGGCCACCGCGCCGCCCATGGCTTGCTGTTTCAAGGCAGCAGCGGCGACTTGTTCTGCTGCCGGAAGCTTCGCCGACGAGACGGCGAAAGCGGCGACAACGGCGGCAGTGGTCCGTGTGCCACTCAGCCCTTGGGCGAGGCGGGCGAGCGCACGTTCGACCCGCTTCTGGCAGGCGGCTTCCGACTTGCCGACGGCGGTCGCCATCTGCCGGTAATCCTCGCCTCCGCAGCAGTGGCGGAGCACCAGTTCGCGGTCGAGTTCCGGCAGCTTGTCGAGCGCCTCGTCGAGCCGGTCGTAGATTTCGGGACGATTCATCGCTTCGGGTTCCGGTTGGAGTGGCAGGCGGGAAAGCCGGGTCTCCTTGCGCGCCAGGGTGCTGGCTTCGAAGTAGGCCGTGCGATGCAGCCAGGCCCGCAGGCGCTCAGGATGGCGGGCGACCGCCGCTGCTTTTATCGCCAGACGGGCGAAGGCATGCTGCGCCGCTTCCTCCGCCAGCGCCGCGGATCCCAACCGCCGATGCGCGACTTGGAAGACCAGCGGCAAGTGCCTCCGGACGAGTTCGGTGAAGGCTGGTTCGCTGCGCGTGTCGCGGAACCATTCCAATAAACTGCGGTCGTCCTTTTCTTCGGGCATGGGTATCGCTTTTCCCATGTACGTCTCCGCCGTGATGGTCACACGACAGGAATCTTCCGTGAACGGAGATTTTTTCCTCAGTTCCAGACGCGGGTGATGCCGTAGGCATCGAGCTTCTGGTCGCAGGAAAGCACCGGCAGAGCGCGGATCTGCGACTCGGCGACAAGCAGGCGGTCGAAAGGATCGCGATGATGCTGCGGGAGAAAGGCGGCCCGGCGCATGGCTTGCCAGCCGGGGGAAATCATTTCGAAGCCGATCTTGGAAAGCACCTCGGGCAGATCTTCGCGGTCTCCCCAGTCAACCTGGAGCTTGCCGAGCGAGGTCTTGATGGCGACCTCCCACAGGCTGGCGAGCGAGACCAGCGAGCGGGACGCCGGGTCTTCGATGCGTCGCGCGACCCGGTCAGGAAGGCGCGGGCTGTCTTCGAGGAAGAAGATGAGGGTGCAGGTATCGACCAAGTGATCCATGGCTCAGGGCTGCTTTTTCAGGGGCCTGGTCATGGGCTCTTCCGCCACCTTCAGTGCAGGCGGCTCGAAGTCGCCAAAGAAGTCCTCAAAGCCAGTTTCGGAGTCTTCAAAGCTTTGAGAGATATAGAAATCCGCCGACTTAAGACAGCCACGCTTGGGGGCAAGTGCGGGGCGGTATGGGTGGAGTTCCGCCACGATCTTCCCATGCCGCGTGAGGGCGATAGCTTCACCGCCGCTCTCCAACTCCGCAACGAGAGCCGAGAGCTTGGTTTTGGCGTCGTAAAGACCCACTTCTTTCATGGGGTCAGACTAGTCGGGTCTGAATTCGTTGCAAGGGAAAATACACCCCGAATTAAATCGGCGTCACATCCACCGACACCTTGAGCGTGTGGCTCAAGCCGCCGACGGTGACGCCGCGCAAGGGGGAGACGTCGCGGTAATCGCGGCCGGTTGCCACGGTGATGTGGCGCTCGCCGGGGCGGACGTTGTTGGTGGGATCGAAGTCCAGCCATCCCTGCCCGGGCACGAAAACCGAAACCCAGGCGTGCGATGCATCCGCTCCGACAAGCTTCGCCTTGCCGGGCGGTGGCAGGGTTTCCAGATAGCCGGAGACGTACCGCGCCGGCAACCCGATCGAGCGCAGTGAGGCGATCATCAACTGCGCGAAGTCCTGGCACACACCGCGGCGGTTCTGCAGCACCTCCAGCACCGGCGTGGCGACGGTGGTGAAGTCGGGATCGAATTTGAACTCGTGGAAGATCCGCGCATTGAACGCCGACACGGCTTCGAGCACGCAGCGGCCCGGTGTGAAATCGGCTCGTGCAAACTCCGCCAATTCCGGCAGCACGGGGATCAGCGGCGATGACAGCGCGAAAGCCCGGGCGTCGAGCGATGCGGGGTCCTTCGAGGTGCGGAGCTGTTCTAACAACCGGTCCCACGGTCCGCCCGCTTCGAGGGGGAGCTGGCCGGCAGAAAGTACCTCCACTTCACTCTCCGCGGTGATGACCAACTCCGGATGCGGCCGCTGAATGGAGAAGTAGTCGATGTGGTTGCCGAATGAGTCCCGGCGATTGCGGTGAAACTCCGGCTGCGGATCGATGCTCAGCTTCCATTTCAAGCAGCGCTGTCCTGGCAAATCCACCGGGCGCAACCGGGCCTCGTTGTGGCACAAGTTCGCCGGCGTGTCGTAGCGGTAGGTGGTCCGGTGGCGGATGCGGTAGCGCATGAAGGAGATGGCAGATGGAAGATGGTGGATGTCAGATGCAGGCGGGTAGCGGCTTTCTTCAATCTGCCATCTACGATCTGCCATCGGCGAGCTTACCCATGCAGGAAGTGCGGCCGGTCGGCGTGGCGGAAATACGTCAGCGTCAGCGCGTTCGAAAGCTGGCCGAGAGAGGACAGCATGTGATCGACGAAGCTCTCCAATTTGCGGCGACGTCCGCCATTGGTGCTCGCCAATGTCGCGATGTCGGTGAGGCGCAAGCGACTGGATGTCTCTACGAGAATACGTTGCTCGGTGGTGAGGCGCGCGCCTTTCGCCTGGCGGGGCAGGCGGTCGATGTTTCCTTCCAGCCGCTGGATCTGATAGAGCAGCGAGCGGGCGTTGTTCGGCTCTAACAAGAGGAGTTCCAGCACCAGCTCGATTCGTGGATAGGTGCGGTAGCGCTTGCGGTAGGTGACGAGGCTATCGGAGGCGGCGAGCACCGTCTCCATTACGAGCTGTTCTTCCTCCGGAGCGCGGCCTTCGACGAGGAAATGGCGGATCACCGCGAGTTGGAATTGCGCCCGTTCGATGCGGCGGCCGGAGTCCAGCAGACGCCAGCCAGCGTCGCGGGTCATACTCTCCAGATTCAGACCTAACAATGCCGTGAGGTGCAGGATCAGACGGTTGAGCGGATCGGTGAAATCATCGAGATCCCGGGTGATGGGACCGCATTCCTCCACCCACTCGCGGATGATCGCCTCGATCACACGCCAAGAGTCCGGTGACCACAGGTCCCGGACGGCGTAGACGGAATTGCGGAACGAGCGGAGGTTGTAGGCCAACGAGCCCACGCGGCCCGGCTGGTTGAGCAGGGACATGACCTCTTCCTCGTCGCTCACGACGGCATGGTCCTCGTCCTCGTGGATCGGCATCGCGTTGGTGACTCCCAGCAAGCCGCCCATGAGAATTTCGCGATGACGGCTGAGTTGGCCTTCATCGTCTCCGATCGATTCCACAAAGCTCATCACCGCGCGGCGCAGCAGGCGGGCCGTGCCTTCGGCGCGTTCGGCATAGCGGCCGGTCCAGAAGAGGTTCTCACCGGAGCGGCTCGGCACGTTGCGCGAGTCCGCCTCACCGGCGGCCTCGGCGTTGTCGTTCCAAAGGCTGACGAAGGGTTCGGCATCGGTGCCTTGGACCCAGGTATCTTTCGAGGCTCCGCCGAGCTGGCTGGAAACGATCTGCGCTTCCGACGAGGCGGCGATGCGGGACAGTCCTCCGGGCATCACGATATAGCGGCCGTCGGACGTCGAGGTCACGAATCCGCGCAGCACGCCGCGGCGGGCTTCGATCTCGGTGCCGGTCAGGCAGGGCTGGGTGGAGAAGCCAACTTGCTCTTGGCCCACGTAGCACTCCGGTGCGGCGAGAATCTTGGCGCGGAGGGTTTCCCGCTCCGCCTGGCTCAGGGTCCCGCCGAAGACCGTTCCAAAGGTCGGCGCGCGGTGGATCGATTTCACGACCAGCTTGTCGAGGTTCGCGAGCACGTGGTCGCGGGTGCGTTTCTCGCCGCACCACCAGGTCGCGGCGGCAGGTAGGATCAGCTCCTCACCGCGCAGATGGCGGGAGATCCCCGGCAGGAAAGCCATCAAAGCCGGATTCTCCAGCACGCCGCTGCCGGGGTGATTCACCACGGCGACATTGCCAGCGCGCATGGACTCCAGCAATCCGGGCACGCCGAGCTGCGAGTCTTCCTTCAGTTCCAGCGGATCGCTGAACCATGCATCGACGCGGCGGATGATGACATCCACCGGCTCCAGTCCGCCGAGCGAGCGCAGCCACACGCGGGCATCGCGCACCGTGAGGTCGTCGCCCTGGACCAGCGAGTAGCCGAGGTAGGAGGCGAGGAAGGCGTGCTCGAAGTAGGTCTCATTCTGTGGGCCCGGCGTGAGGATGACCACACGCGGTTCGCGCGCGCCGCTGGCTGTGGGAAATGACTCCAAGGTCTCGCGAAGAGTGCGGAAAAAGCCTGCGATTCGCCGCACGCCGGTGCGGTGGAATAGTCGCGACATCGCACGGGTCATCACGCCGCGGTTTTCCACGACGTAGCCGCTGCCGGACGGCGCTTGGGTGCGGTCGTTAACAATCCACATGCGGCCGTCGGGACCACGGGCAAGGTCGGCGGCGTAAAGGATGAGCTGGCGCTTCGACGCGAGCCGCATGCCATGGCACGGCCGCAGGTAGCCGCGATGCGCGTGGATGAGTTCCGGCGGCAGCCAGCCTTCGGTAATGAGCCGCTGCTCGCCGTGGAGGTCGGTCAGAATGTGGTCGAGCAGCTCGGCCCGCTGGACCAAACCGGCTTCGATCACTCTCCAATCCTGCTCGGAGACGACCCACGGGACGGCATCGATCTGCCATGCGCGGTGCTCTCCGTCCGGTGCGCCGTGGACGCTGTAGGTGACGCCATTCTCACGCAGCGAGCGGGAGATCTCGGCATTGGTAGCGATGGCTTGCTCCGGCGTGAGGCCGCCGAGCCACGAGGCGACGTGCGACCACGACGGGTTCACGCTGCCATCTGTGGCGAGCATTTCGTCCCAGACGCCGCGGGCATAGCCGGGTGGGAGGATGTTTCTCGGGGTGACCGCAGCCGGCATGACCGAGGGTATGCCCGCATCCGCTTGGTTTGGCAATGGCGGGGACTCCGGGCACGTCATCGCGCCCCTGAATCAGATGCCGTGCCGATCTTCCTTCAACCAGCGTTCGCGGCGGAACCAGGTGTCCTGGCGCTTGGCGTACTGGCGGGTGGCGGCATTGATCAGGGCCTCGCATTCGGCGCGGTCGATCTCGCCGGCGAGGTGGCGGCGGATTTCGCCGTAGCCGATGGCTTTCTCCAGGCCGGGGGCGGGGTTTTGCAGGCGGGCGACCTCTTCGATCGCCCCGCCGTCGAGCATTTGGCGGGTGCGGCGGGCGATGCGGTCGTGGAGTTCCGGGCGGGGCCGGGAAATCAGGATGCCGCGGAGCTTGCTGGCCCGGGCGGCGGTGGCGGCTTCCCAGTCATCGCGGAGGGTGGAGCAGGGGACTCCGGCGAGCAGGCAAACCTCCAGCGCGCGGGAGACGTAACGGCGGTTCTGCAGATCCGTGCGGGCGGCTTCGAGGGGGTCGAGTGCTTGCAGGCGGCCGACCAGTTCCTCAAGCGGGACGGCGTCGAGTTCGGCTCTCAAGGCCGGCTCGCCCGGGGGCAGTGGCGAGGGGCCGTGGGAAAGGAATTTCAGGTAAAGCCCGGAGCCGCCAGTGATGACCGGGGTTTTTCCGCGGCCGAGGATTTCCCCGATCACCGGGACCACCAGCCGCAGGTAGGCCATGGCTTCGATGGGTTGGTCGGGGGAAAGTACGCCGTAGAGGTGATGCGGACACTTTTCCCGGTCTTCGGCTGGCGGCGCGGCGGTGAGGACTTCGAGGCCTCGGTAGAGTTGGAAGGCGTCGGCATTGACGATCTCGCCGTTGAGTTCCGCGGCGATCTCCAAGGCGCGGGCACTTTTGCCTGAGGCCGTGGGGCCGCAGACAAAGAACAGATGCTCGGGGGCGGGCAGGGTCATCTGAAATAGGCCTTATGGGGCCGATCGGTCCTATCAAGTGAGACAAAAACGCCCCGCCCGAAGTTTCCGGGCGGGGCGGGGAATGATTCGCAGAGGCTATGCTCAGGCGGCGGGCTCTTCCGGCTTGGTCGAGTCGGCAGGTTCAGCCGTGGCAAGGGGCTCGGTCGGGGTCATGGTCGCCGCGGCAACGGCTGCCGGGGCGGTGGACTCAGCCGGAGCGGCGGTCTCTTCCTTCAGCGCGTCTTCGTGCTCCTTGGTCTTGGCACCGCTGACGACGAGTTGGCGGCCCATGAAGAACTGATCGTGGAGGACCTCCACGGAGCGCTTGGCTTCCTCAAGATTGAGCATGTCGACAAATCCGTAACCCTTCGATTTGTGGGTGCGGCGGTTGTAGACGATCTCGACGTTGCGGACGGTGCCGACGCCCTTGAAGAGGTCCCGGAGGTCTTCTTCGGTGGCATCGTAGGACAGGTTGCCGAGATAGATGCGGGCGCTGGCGACGTCGCCGCGCTCCGGGCTACGGCGCTGGCGCTCTTCGCGAGGGGGCCGTTCCTCCCGCGGCGGGCGTTCCTCGCGGGGTGGACGCTCCTCGCGAGGAGGGCGTTCTTCGCGTGGACGCTGTTCCAGCGCTTGTTTGGCGATGCGGACGTTCGACTTCGGCTCGCGGGGCGAACCTTCCTCGAAGCGGATGGGTTCCTTCCGCGGGCGGAGCGGCTCCTTATAGAGGCCGAAGATCTTGAGAATCTTCTGCCAGAGGGTCAGCGGGGCGGGCTTGTATTCCTTGTACTCCTTGCGAGGCGGCCGAGGGCCGCGATCACCGCGCTCTTCTCGTTCCCCACCGCGGTCGGACCGGTTACGGTCACCGCCGCCATGGCCATGGGAGCGCTTGTGGCCGCCATGATTCGGGCTGGAGCTGGAGTTGTTCGGGTCTTGGTCTTGCCGGGTGCGATTCCGGCCTTTGCCTCCGCGGGAGCGACGGCGGCGACGTTCTCCGTCGCCGGTGCCGCGGGTGTCAGGTGTGGCGTTCGACATGTTTTCGTTTCGGTTGGCGGGCCGTTCTTGCGACGGCGGGCAGCCGCCCGCGTTCGGGCGGGGCTGCAGGCTCGACCTGCCATTTTCCGGGTCGCCGGCTTTTTGGTGCCGGGAAGTTTCCGCCACTCGATGCGGGACGGGCTGGAAGTCTCCATGGACCCGGGAAAAGGCGGTTATCGCGCGTTGGCCCGGTTTGGCAGGCATTTCCGCGTTCTCCGGGGTCCGCCGAGGTCCGATTGCGTCCGCCCAAGCGGAGCGCTGCTGCCAAAAACTGCGTTCTGGCCGGCGGCGGGCAGCCGGAATGGGTGCGGGGCTGCTTGACGCCGGAAGTCTACCGCCCTCGGAATCAAAGGCAAGGCGCGAAATGGCGGGTTTTGGGTTGAGCCACGGCCCCACCCCGGTAGAGTCCGCCCGCCTCATGAAACGCGCGTTTTCGATTCTTATCCTCACCCTCGTTTCCGCCGTCTCGCATGCCCAGCAGGGTGAAGCGTTCATGGTGGTAGAGGCCCACTCGGGAAAAGTCATCTCCGCAGCGAATTCGGTGGTGAAGCGCCCGGTCGCCAGCCTCACCAAGATCGCCACCGGCGTGATCATCGTGGACTGGGCAGACGCCACCGGCGCGGATCTCAGCAAGGTGGAGGCGACCGTGCCGGCCTCGGTGCAGGCGATCGGCGGTCCGAACCCGATGGCGCTCCAGCCCGGCGACCGGATTTCGCTGCGTGACGCGCTCTATGCAGCCCTTCTCGGCTCCGACAACCTCGCCGCGATGACCGTGGCCGATCACGTTGGCCGTGAAATGCTGCGCGCCCGCGGTCGCACTGGCGACGGCGTGGCTGCATTCGTCACTGAGATGAACGAGCTCGGCAAGGCGATCAACCTCACCAAGACCCGCTTCGCCAGCCCCCACGGGCTGGACTTGCCAAAGCAGAACGGATTCTCCACCGCCGCTGACGTGGCCAAGCTGTCCGTCTATGCAATGCGGAAGCCGGGCTTCACCTTCATCACCCGCCAGAAGGATCGCCAGGTGACCGTCCAGGGCCCGGCCGGACCGCGTTCCTTCAATGTGAAGAACACCAACGAACTGGTCGGCGAGCCCGGCATCCTGGGCGTGAAGACCGGCACCACCAATGCCGCGGGGCCATGCGTGAGTGTCGCCTCCGACCGCGACCCGCTCGTTCGCGACAAGCCGGACGGTGAAAAAGCGGTCACACCGCGCCGCCTCATCGTGGTGGTGCTTAACAACCCGGACCGCTTCAACCGGGCTCGCGGTCTGCTTCGCCAAGGCTGGGATTCCTACGATCGCTGGGTCGCGGCTGGCGCGCCGATCCAAGATCGCGAGAAGGAAATTCTCAACGTGCCGAATCCACGCTGAAATATGGCACTCTTTTGACTTATCGAACCAGTCTCCAACCACCAAACCCAGACGCGATGCGTATCGGTATTCTCAACAGCGGCGGCGACTGCCCCGGCCTCAATGCAGTGATCCACGGTGTCGTCGGTGCGGCGACGCAGCTCGGCTGGGAGGTCATCGGGTTCAAGGACGGCTTTGAAGGCCTGCTTCCCCCGGGTGACTACAAGGTGCTCAAGCCGCAGGACACGCAGGGCATTCTCAAGCTCGGCGGCACCATCCTCGGTACGACGAACAAGGGCCACTTCGCCGCCAAGGTCGGCAAGGGCGACATCGCCGAAGTGCCCGCCGACATCGTCGCCAAGGCTAAGCGGACAATGGATCTGCTAGAGATCCGCGCGCTCGTCATCGTCGGCGGTGACGGCTCGCTGACCACCGGCCTGCAGCTTTTCCGCGAAGGCTGGCCGGTCATCGGCGTGCCGAAGACCATCGACAACGACCTGCGCGCGACCGCCATGACCTTCGGCTTCGACAGCGCGGTCAGCACCGTGGTCGATGGCCTCGACCGTCTGCACACCACCGCCGAAAGCCACAAGCGCATCATGGTGCTCGAAGTGATGGGTCGCCATGCCGGCTGGATCGCGTTGTGGGGTGGCATTGCCGGTGGAGCGGATGTCATCCTGCTTCCCGAAATTCCCTTCAATACCGAGAAGGTCGCGGAGTTCATCAAGGCTCGCGATTCCCAAGGTCATCACAGCACGCTGGTGGTGGTGGCCGAAGGCGCGCACCTGCCGGACGGCGACCTAGCCACCGTGGCGGAGAATGCCGGCGGTGAAGTCCGTCTCGGCGGTATCGGCGACATCATCGCGCGCCGTCTCGAAAGCCTGACTGGCAAGGAAACCCGCTCCTGTACGTTGGGCCACCTCCAGCGCGGTGGCGCTCCCACGGCGCTCGATCGGATCCTTGGTACCCGCTTCGGCGTGATGGCCGTGAAGCTCGCCGAGGAAGGCCGCTTCGGCCGCATGGTGAGCTATCAAGCCTACCACGTGGACTCCGTGCCGATCGAGGAAGCGGTCAATCAGCTCCGCCTCGTCGAGCCCGATGGTGAAATGGTCAAGGCCGCGAAGGCTGTGGGCATTTGCCTGGGCGATTGATCGCGAATTGACGGATTGAAGTTTCTCAAGGAGCGGGTAACCCAAGGGGTGCCCGCTTCTTTTTTCGGGTATGCGCCATGAGCGAAAACCACGGACCCTTTCACCGCTTGGGCGAACCGGGAGGGCCCGGTTGTCCTGTCGGAGTTTTACCGATCACTCTCTGTGACGCAGAGGGCAAGCCGACCTCCGGAAGTCTGTTAGACGCGGGAGCGGAAGCCTCGGAGATCGAGTTGCTCCGCACGATTGCATCGCGCCTCGGCGTCAAGTGGGGCTGCGATGGTATTGGCTGGTGGGCGGTGGTGAAAGCGATCGAGTTCCCGACATGGGCGGTATGGCGTCAGGATGACCACGGTAACTCGTTTCTGGTGGAGGCCAATCTAACGAAATCCCATGCCGAGAACCTCCAGGCGGAGCTAGAGGCGAGGGGACACAAGCAGACCTATTGGGCGGCCGATGCCGTTTCGACCGACGACCCATAGATGGATATCCTCATCCGGAGGAAACGTCGGTCCGACTCGTCCAGACGAGGGTATTCTCATGCCAGCGTTTCAAGCTGGTGGTAAACCCAGCGCATCCATCTGACCGCTCACTTCTTGAGCAGTTCCTTGACGTGCTCGATGTATTTGTCGGGGCCGCCTTCCTGGTAGCCGGTGCGGGCGACTTCACGGCCCTTCGAATTGAGAAGCAGGATCGTGGGATACCCTCGGATCTCGTATTTCTTGGCGAGTTCCGCGTTCTGCTTCTTCAACTCTTCGGGCAGGACCTTTTTACGAGGGAAGTCGAGTTCCACCATGATGAGGTTCTTCTTCGCGTATTCCTGGAAGGCCGGCTGGTCGAAGACCTCCTTTTTGAGTTTGATGCACCAGCCGCACCAGTCGGTACCGGTGAAGTCGACGAGGAGGTCCTTCTTTTCATCCTTGGCGCGCTGCTTGGCCAATTCGAAGTCGGTCTCCCACTTGAAGACGTCCTTGTCAGCGGCGGCTTCCTTCGCAGGTGCCTGTCCGGCCACGAATTTCTTGTCGTCCTCGCTGAGCTTGGAGAGGGCGATCTTCGATGTAGTTCCACCCGGTTTGCGAATGAGGACCTGATCACCTTCGGTGCGGACGTAATCGCCTTCGATCGTGCGGTCGGATCCTGCTTCCTTCCATGTCCTGGCTTGTAGGGTGGCGGGCAGGATCGTGGAGATTACGGAAATGAGGAGAAATGCGGACGTTTTCATGGGAAAGGAATGAGATGGAAAGCGACGCTCTGCCCGGCTTTCGTCTTTCATTCAAAGGTCGGGCGGCTACTTCGCCGTGCTCCGGATCACCCCGTCCTTCACCTTGGTGTGGATCTCCTCGCCCGGAGCGACGTCGGCGGTGGAGCGGATGATGCGGCCGGTTGTATCGAGGGCGATGGAAAAGCCGCGCTCGAAGGCAGAAGCTGGGCCGAGCGTGCGAAGCAGCGAGCGCAGGCGGTGGATGCGTTGGCTGGACTCTTCCAACTGTCGCGATGCTGCCCGTTCAAATTGGCCGCGCAGGCGGCCAAGATGCTCGGAGCGGATCTCGAGCTGTCGTGCCGGATGATGCGCCGCGAGGGTGCGACCAAGTTCCTTGAGCCGTTGTTCACGATGGCGGAGATCGCCTTCTGCGGCGGACGAAAGCCGGCCACGTAGGGAATCGAGCCGTAGCACGGGTTCGCGGAGCAGGCGTTCGCCGCCACGGGACAAGACGCCGCGGCGGAGGTTTTCGAGCATCATCGCGAGTCGCTCGGTGCGGTCATGGACCCGGCGGGAGAGGCGGCGCTTCAGGATGCCGAGCCGTGCCTTCAACTCTTCGCCATCGGGCACTGCGAGTTCCGCCGCGGCGCTGGGTGTCGGGGCACGGAGGTCGGCGACGAAGTCGGCGATGGTGAAATCGATCTCATGGCCGACCGCGGAGATGATGGGGATCGGGCACGCGGCGATGGCTCGGGCGACGACCTCCTCGTTGAAGTTCCACAGGTCCTCGATCGATCCGCCACCACGACCGACGATCAGGACGTCGCTACGAGGAATGCCGTACTTCTCCGGCTGCGACATTCGCTCAATCGCCCGCGCGATCTCGAGCTCGGCACCCCGGCCTTGGACACGGACCGGATAAAGCACCGGCTGCACCCATGGGGCACGGCGTTCGAGGATGTTGAGGATATCTCGGACCGCCGCGCCGGTGTCGGACGTCACGATGCCGACGACCCGGGGAAAGGAGGGAATCGGCTTCTTCCGCTCGGCATCGAACAAGCCTTCGGCCTGGAGCTTGCGCTTCAGGGCTTCAAAGCGTGCCTGCAACTCGCCGACACCGGCGCGCTCGACCCGCTGCACGATGAGCTGGAGCTGGCCGCGGGCCTCGTAAACGCTCGGCTCGGCGAAGGCACGGACTTTTACGCCGTCCTCCAGCACGTCGGCGCCCGGGCGTTTCCGCGCGCCGAACATCGCGCACTGGATCTGCGCGCCATCGTCCTTCAGTGAGAAATACCAGTGGCCGCTGGCCTGCTTCTTCAAGTTGGAGACCTCGCCCTCGACCCAGACCTCGCCGAGTTCGATCTCCAGCAGGTTCTTCATCCGCCGCACGAGCTGCGTGACGGACAGCGCCTTGGGAGCGGGGGCGGGTTTTGGGGCAAAGAGATCGTCCATGGCAGAGGCGGAAGAGCGGAAAGCTGGTGGCGCGGGCTGTCGGGGGGAAGCGGGAGATTAAAGGTGCTTTTGCGGGCCGGAGGCTCCGCGCTCCCAGGGGTCAGCGCTTTTCCTGCACGGCGTTGAGAAGGATGCGCAGCGCTCCTCCGGAAATCCAGACCTCGTAGCAGAGGCAGGCCAGCGAGCAGCCCATCAGCGCCAGCGCGATGATGAACGAGGGAATCGCGAGGGTCTGCGTGCCGGCGATCACGGCGAGCATCGCGATCACGCAGAGAAACAGGCTGAAGGCGCCGAAGAGCTGCATGAGGCGGATCAGCGTGAGCCGCCGCCGCAGATTGTCGATCTGTGCCCGCAGCAGGTCCTCGCCGTCTTGAAGCCAGTCCTTGTGAAGCTGGCGGATCAGGGCGGACAGGTGGAGGAAGCGGTTGGTATAGGACAGGAAGAGCAGGCTGATCGCGGGGAACAGCAGGGCGGGCGTGGAGACTTCCAAGGTCACGCGAACGGTCTAGCGGGCGGCGTGCCGGGTGGCAACCGCGGTCGCTTTGGCAAGCTTTTTCGTGCCTCGGGAGGCTGTGTTCCGGGCTTGCCGCCGGGGTGCGGGGGGGAGAATCTCCGCCCCCACACGGATGAAGCGATTCTATCCCTACTTCGCCTACCTCAAGGGCGTCAAAAGCACCTTCATTACCGGCGTCATCGCCGGCATCGTCTTCGCGATCGTCAGCGGCTTCGGCATGCCGCTGGTCGTGAAGACCGCCTTCCCGATCATCTTCGGCAAGACCGAGAGGATTGCCGAGGTGCAGCGGACCCTGAACGACTCGGTCGGGCCGGAAAAGGCGAACGAACTGCTGAATGGCGCGTTCGGGGAGGAAATGGCGAACCTGAAGAAGACGGAAAAGGTGAGAACCTTCTTCAGCGAGAGTCTGGGAGTGGAGAATGCGCCCCGTGCGGTGCTGATCGCCGCCTGTGCCATCATTCCGCTGGCGGCCCTGCTGCGCGGTCTCGCCGGTTTCCTGAACGTCTATTTCGTCACCGCCGCCGGTCTCCACGTGCTGCGTGATATCCAGCAGTCGGTTTTCGTGAAACTGCAGCGGCTGCCGCTCGGCTTCTTCAGCGGCCGCAAGACGGGCGACCTGATCAGCCGGGTGATCACCGACTCGAACATGCTGCAAGGGGTGGTGACGACGATCTCCAACGACCTGATCAAGCAGCCGTTCACATTGATCGGCGCGCTGGCCTTCCTGATCACCGACAGTGTCGAGAACAGCGACTCGTTCTTCCTCATCATCTGCCTGCTGAGCATCCCGATTGTGGTGGTGCCGATCCGCTTCCTGGGCAAACGCCTGATGCGCAAGGCCGCGCACATGCAGCGCGAGTCCGGTGACAATTCGGCGGTGCTGGCGGAAACCCTCGGCGCCACGCGCGAGATCCGTGCCTTCAACCTGGAAGAGATGATGGGCCAGCGCTTCCTCCAAGGCATCGGCCGGTGGACGAAGTTTCACCTCAAAGTGATCAAGTACCGCTACCTCACGCCGCCAATCATCGAGATGGTGGCGGCCGCGGTGGTGGCATTCGCGCTCGGCTACGGTGCCTCGAAGGGGCTCTCGCTAGAACGCTTCATGGGCGTGGTAACGGCGCTTTACCTGTGCTACGACCCGATGAAGAAGCTGGGGGAAATCCACAACCGCATGAAGCAGGGCGAGGCCTCGCTCGACCGGTTGGAAACCATTCTTCATGCCGAGGAAGGGGTGACCGATCCGCCGAATCCGGTGACCATCGACCGTGTCGCAGGCCGTGTTGTATTCGAGAACGTGAACTTTGCCTACGGCGATAATGCCGCTCTCAACGGCATCACGCTCGATGTGCCCGCCGGTCAGGTGATCGCGCTGGTAGGGAAGTCAGGCGCGGGCAAGACGACCTTCGCGAGCATGGTGCCGCGATTCTACGATCCGGTGGAGGGCAGGATCCTGCTCGATGGCGTGGACCTGCGCGAGCTGCGGCTAAAGGACCTGCGCGACCACATCACCATTGTGCCGCAGGAGGCGGTGCTTTTCTCGGGAACCATTCTTGAGAACATCAAATTGGGTCGGATGGGTGCGACCGAGGAGGAGGTCAAGGAAGCCGCACGACAGGCCCATGCCCACGACTTCATCATGGCGCAGCCACAGGGCTACGACACCCAAGTGGGTGAACGTGGTGCCCAGCTCTCCGGCGGGCAGAAGCAGCGGATTTCAATTGCGCGTGCGTTCCTCAAGAACGCGCCGGTGCTGATCCTCGACGAAGCGACCTCAGCGTTGGACTCCGAGGCGGAAGCGCGGATTCAGGAGGAACTCGCCGACCTGACCCGCGGCCGCACGACGTTCATCATTGCGCACCGTTTCAGCACGATCCGGATTGCGGACCGCATCCTTGTTTTCGATGGAGGTAAAATTGTTGGCGATGGCACGTTCCAGGAACTTCAGGAGAAGCACGACCTGTTCCGGAATCTGTTGGAGATGCAGCGGCACTGAGATGGTCGACTGGGAGCGCGGGATTTGTTCCGCTGCACCGGACCGGCGAACCTACCGTCCAAGCGGGATAAATCCCGCGGTCCCAGTGGGCTTACGGTTCGGTGACTTGGAAGCGGAAGAACTTCATTCCATCCGGATCGGCAGGCAGCGGGATCTCGGTGAGGGTGTCGCTGGACTGATAGGCGCTGTCGATTTCCGGAATGCTCCACGGCTGCCACGAGGAGAGATCGTCGCTGGTCTGGATGGCGTAGTAGCGGTGCGACTTTCTCAAGAACTGCAGTGAGCCACCGGCGATCGAGGCCTGCCATGCGTCGCTGCCGGCGACGGGTGAGCTGCCTAACAAGTACTCGTCGTAGTTGCTCGCGCCGTCGCCGTCGGGGTCGGCGGACTTGATGCCGTCGGGATTGTTGATTGCGAAGAAGCCGTCGCGCCACTGGTCATAGAGCGGCCGGTTCGGCAGGTCGCTGTTGATCCACTCGGTGATGAGCTGGATGTTCGCCGGGTCCACTTCGCTGGTGCCGAGCGGGGGCATGCGGCCGAAGCCATTGGTCGCCGCCATGCGGTTGAGCACGATGCTGTGGGTGGTGTCGCCCGGCACGATGTACTTGTTGAGCGGGTTGTCGCCGTCGTTTTCGGCAACGCCGTTGATCAAGCCGGTTTGCTCCAGCGTGAGATGCGCGCGGCCATCCCAGAGGCCACTGACGCTGCCGCCCGCCTGGTGGCAGTAGGAGCAGTTCACCGCGAAGTACGAACGGGCGCGTTGTTCGAGCGGATACTGTGTTTCATCCGGCCGGAGGTGGCGGGAGAGGGTGGCGACGGGATCCGGGGTGTTAGAGAGGAAGTTGTTTGCCGCGAGCACGTCGAGCTGGTTGCCGCTGTAGCCGTTGATGGTGTTGGTCAGGTTGAGCTGGCGGGTATTGAAGGAAAGCGCGTGGCCGCCCTGCGGTGTGTGGCAGGTGAGGCAGCTCGACCGGCTGGGGATCTGCCAGCGTTGCGTGTGTGGCGTGCCGTGGTCATCGATGGCGAGATCGAAGTCGGTGCCTGCATCCTCGACGAGATTGGCCTCGGTCTGGGCCTCGTTCCAACGGTAGCTGACGCCGTAAACCGTGGTGTCGGTTTTCACCAGCACGCGGGTTTCAATGCGCTTCTTCGTCGCCGGGTTGCCGCGGCTCATCTCCAGATCGAAGTGCTTCACCCACACGGTGCCGGCCGGGTAGGTCCAGTTGCCGTCCTTGCTCCAGGTCATCTTGTCCGAGGCGTTGGGGATGGTGAACCAGCGGCGCTTGATCGCGTGGTCGCTCCAGAAGGCGAGGTTAGGCTGATAGGGCAGCAGGCCGGGCGACGGCGAGAGATCGGTCAGGTCGGCGAACAGGCTGGTCTCACTGAGCGTGGTGGGGAAGCTGCCGGCGACCGTGCTGCCGGTGCCGAGGCGCATGATCTTGCCGGTGAGATAGGCGCAGAACAGCAGGTCCTTGTTGTAGGGATCCACGCCCTGCGATGATAGGACGCCGTAGGCACCGGGCAGGCCGGTGAGGCGCGTCGTCGCGCCGGTGGTCGTGTTCATCTGCCACACGTGGCCGGACACGGAGTCACTGAAGACGTAGCTGCCTGCGAGCGATGGATAGCGAGTGCCGCGATAGACATAGCCCCCGACGACCGAGTTCCCCTTGTAGGCGGCGTCACCGCCGGCGACGCCGGTGTGGACGTATTCGTAGACGGGATTGATCGAAGTGAAGCCGACAGGCGCGGTGCCGAGTGCGCCGTTGTGGTTATGGGCGCCCTCGCGGTAGGCCCAGCCGTAGTTGCCGCCCTTTACGATCTTGTTGATTTCCTCGTAGGTATTCTGTCCGACATCACCTTCCCAAAGGTCGCCAGTGACCGGGTCGAAGGACATGCGCCAGGCGTGGCGGATGCCGGTGGCCCAGAACTCGGTGCGCACCGAGCCCAGCGAGCCGGTGTAGTCGACTCCATTGTAGGTGCCATTCCACGTGCCGCTGGGACTGAGGCTGGTGTGGACGAACGGATTGTCGGGCGGTACGTGGAAGTCGGCCACGCCGTCGTCGTCGTCGGTGTAAATGGAGTTGTGAGGATTCGGCGGCAGGCTTCCCGGCTTCTTGTCCACGTCGATCCGGAAGATGCCGGAGTAGAAGTCGTCATCGATTTTCTGGCTTCTTTCCTGGCCGAACCTGGAGTTATCGCCGTCGCCCGTTCCGTAGTAAAGATAGCCGTCGTTGGGTCCGAAGTGGAGGTCGCCACCGTTGTGATTCAGGCCGAAGTCGTCGATGTGGAGGAGGATTTCTTCGCTGGCCGGATTTGCGATGGTGGGATTGGAGGTGTCACGGGTGAAGCGGGAAACGCGCTGGAAGTAGTCGCCGCTGAAGCTCACCGTGTAGGCGACGTAGAAGTAGCCGTTGGTGGCGTAGTTCGGATGGAAGGCGAGGCCGAGCAGGCCGTTCTCAGGTTGCCCGGCTAACAAGGGGCCGATGTTGAAGCCACCGCCCAGAGCAGAGAGGTCGAGGAAGACATTAGTGGCAGGTGTGAGCGATGTGACATCGGCCACGCGCTTGATGATGCCCCCTTGTTCGCAGACGTAGAGCTGGTTCGCATCGCCGGGGACTGAAGTCAGGGAGACGGGGCGGTTGAAAACGAGACCGGGCAGGGCTTCAACGAGTTGCCACGAGGTGACTGGTGGTGCCGCGGGCATCGCGAGCGCCGGGTTGGTGAGGCGCAGTGAGGAAGCGAAGTCGATCGTCACGGTGCCGGTGACCGTGGTGCCGCTGACATTCGAGATGCTGTAGGTGAAGACCACGGGTGCCGCGCTGCTGCCGGTGTGGGTGTAGAGGATCTTGCCGTGGGAAAGGGTGGCCACTCCCGCCGACGGCGGGTTGACGATCTGCAAGCTGCCGCTGACGGGCTCGCCGGTGTCATTGGCAAGCACGTCGATCAGCACCTTCTGATTCGCGTGGATGGTGGCTTGGTCATTGCCCGCGACCGGCGGTGCGAAGGTGGCATCAGGTCCGGCCGTGAAAGTCGAAGCGACCTCGGCGGTGGTGATGGCCCGGTCGTAGATCCGGAGTTCGTCGAGGGAGAGATTCGAGTTCATGTCCGCGGCCCACATCGAGCGGCCGATCCAGTTGTTCACGTCGTGAAGGTCGGGCAGCCGGTAGGGCAGGTCGATCGAGCCAATGAGAGTGCCGTTGCGGAACCACTTCACGAGGCAGCCCGTGGCCCCACTGGCACCTCCGCCGTCCTTCACGGTCATCACGTAGTGATACTGGGTGCCCGCAGTGGTGGCGGAGGAGAGGTCGGCGTTGTTGGTCACGGTGCGGTCGCCGGCGAGCTTCGCTTCGAGGCGATGGGAGCCGAGCGTGCCGACGTTGTTGAGCGAGAGGAAGAGGTTGTCGTTGGCGACGAAGGCGCCGGGCGCGGTGCCGGAGTCGATGATCTCACCGGTCTCCGCACCGGGGCCGCTGGTGATCGATGAATTGCCGAAGTCAAAGAGACGCTGCCAGTTCTTCGAAGACACCGGAGTGGCCCATGCCTCGAACGTGAGGTCGGGTCGCGACGAGAGGATGCCATTCGGCAGGTCGAGGTAGGCGGAGATGTTAGCGGCGGTCTGGTTGCCATTGGTGGTGGTGCCTGGCAGCAGGAGCTGGGTGCCGGTGAGGGTCGCGCCATTGCCTTGGACGGTGGCGACTTCACCGGTGGCGATGTCGAGGAAGATGGTGCCGGCCGGTGCATTGCCGGCGGTGGTGTCAAAGGTCCAGCGACGCGTGGGAACGGGTGCCGGGGCAGGGGGCTCGGGTGGTCCCACCGCGGGATCCGGGCCGGCCGTGAAGCTCGCCGTGATTTCCGACGGCGTGATGGCGCGGCGATAGATGCGCAATTCATCGAGCGCCATGTGCGCGTTCGAGTCGCCGGAGTACATCGAGCGGCCGATCCAGTTGTTCACGTCTTCCATCCCGCTGAGGTGGAATTGGAAGTCCATTGAGTTCTGGAGCACGCCATTGCGATACCAGCGCGCCTGGCAGCCATTGGACCCATAGGTGCCGATGCCATCTTCAACGACCAGCACGTAGTGATAGCTGGTGCCGGCTGTGGTCGCGGCGGTGGTGAACGTGTATTGCGCGGGATTGCCGTCGTATTGTCCTTCGAGCTGCTGGGAATTCATGTTCCCGGCGTTGTTGAAGGTGAGGCTGAGATTGTCGTAAGCTGCGGTGTTGCCCGGTGCGATGGCGGTGTCGAGGATCTCGCCGGTCGCCCCGCCGGTTCCATGACTGGCCGCACAACGACCGAAGTCGAAGAGCCGTTGCCAGCTCTTCGACGACAGCGGACTGGCCCATGCTTCGAAGCTTACGCTGGGAGTCTGCGTGACGAGCCCGTTCGGCAAGTCGAGGTAGGCGGAGATGGTTGAGGCCGGTTGGTTGCCGGTGGTGCTTCCAGGCAGGACCACGGAGCCGCCGGTGAGCGAGCCTCCGTTGCCACGCAGGGTTGCGACCACGCCGCCGATGCTATCGGCGAAGGTGGTGCCGGACTCGGCTTCGGAATCGGCCTGGGTGGTGAAGGCCCAGAGGTTGTCCGGCACCGGTGGCGGGTCGGGCTCAGCCTCGCCGAGATTGTCGGGGCCGGCCGCGATGTTCGCGGTGATCTCCGCGGGTGTCAGCACGTGGTTGTAGAGACGCACCTCGTTGTAAGCGACGTTGGCGTTGCTGTCCGCGGAGTACATCGAGCGGCCCAGCCAGTTGTTCCGGTCCTGGACCTCGGCGAGATGGAAATCGACGTCGAGGGTACTGACCAGCGTGCCATTGAGATACCAGGCCATCTGTCCGCCGGAAGAGCCGAAGGTCCCGAGACCATCGGTGAAGGTGCAGAGGAAGTGATACTGAGTGCCCGCCGCCAGACTTGCGCCGGTGTTGCTGCCGGTTTCGGTCAAGCCGTCCAGGCGCCCCATCATCCGCTGGGTGTTGGCAGTGCTGGTCCGGTGAATCGCCAAGGCAAAGTCGTCGCTCGAGGAGGCGTCGTTAGGTGCTTGGGTAGCGTTGGGTTGAATCTCTCCCGCGGGGACCTGCATGCCGCCGCGGACTCCCGATTGAAGCTGGCCCATCCGTCCGAAGTCGAACAGCCGCTGCCAGTTCTTAACCGAGACCGGCGTGGCCCAGATCTCCACGGAGAGGTTTGTCTTCGTTGAAATCAGGCCGTTGGGAAGGTCGACATACGCCGCGATGTTCGCAGGGGTCTGATTACCGGTGGTCGTTCCGGGTACGACCAGCGAGCTCCCATTGAAGGAGGCATTGAGGCCTACCACGGCGGCAGTGGAGGTGCCCACGCGGTCGGCGATGGTGGTGCCGGCGGGGGCATTGCCGACGGCGTTGTTGAAGGACCAGCGATTGACGAGATCGGCACGGCCCCCCGTCAAAAGTGACACGGCGGCCAAAGCGTGTACGAGCGGAACGAGCCCGTGGGTCCGGCGGGAATTCATGGCGTTTTTTGCAGGTACGTCGCTCTGGCAGGAGGAGTGGGTTTCGCGACTCCTTGATTGAAAGCGTAGTACGTCGTTTCGGGCTATGATCGGATTGCCGAGGGTGGGGGATTCATACCCAGGCGAATGCCTTTCGTTGGAATCCCCAGCTTTTACTTAGATTCGGATCAACCGGACGAATGGCTATCGCCCCTTTCCGGGATAGCTCGTCGTGTAAACTTGTCGTAAACCGAGACGGGGAAGCTTGATGCGGATCACCGCTCCGATGTATGCGATCGGGATGAGAAGCTCCGGTGGTTTGCTGAAGGTCCTCGCGTTATGCAGCACAGTTGCGCTTGGCGGCGGCTATGTGTGGTGGAGCCAGAAGAAGTCCGAGGATAGTCGGGCCAAGGAGGCGGAAGCGTATGAGAGAATGATTCTCCCGGGTCCGAAAAGTGCGGGGATATCAGGAGAGGGAAGCGGGCTGAAGTTGGACCTGCCCGAGGATCCCCGGACGAATGCCGACTCCATCCAACCGGTTCCCGCTTATGAACCAGGGCGCACCATTCTTCCGGGTTCGAAATCGGGTTTGGTTCTGCCACCGGACGACGAGAAAAAAGAGCCACCGCCGAAGCTGCGGACCGTCTTGCCCGGCTCGAAGAGCATCGACCCGATCTTGTCGCCTGACAAAGCGGAGGAGGAGCCATGAACGTGCCTTCGATGCTGCTCGCCACCGGCGGAAGCCTCCTGTTCCTGTGCCTTGTCTTTGTCCCGCTGGAGCGCGCCTTTCCTGCCAAACCGGGCCAGCGCTTCTTTCGGCCGGCGTGGTGGCTGGACCTGTGTTTTTTCCTCGGCCAGTATCTCCTGTGGAGCGCACTGGTGCTGTGGCTGCTGAGTCGCTTCGGAGATTGGATCGATGGCGTGGTGCCGGCGACGTTCCGTGCGGCCGTGGCGGGGCAGCCGTGGTGGCTGCAGGCGGTGGAGGTGATCCTGTTGAGCGATTTCTTCGTCTATTGGGGCCACCGGCTTCAGCATCGCGTGCCGTTCCTATGGCGCTTCCATTCGGTTCATCACAGTGCCGAGCATCTCGATTGGCTGGCGGCTCATCGTGAGCATCCGCTCGATACCGTTTACACGATGGGTCTGATCAATCTGCCTGCCTTCCTGCTCGGATTCCCCTTGGAGACGTTGGCGGGATTGATTGCCTTCCGTGGCATCTGGGCGATCTACATTCACTCGAACGTGCGCCTGCCGATCGGTCCGCTGCGCTGGTTCGTCGGCGCGCCGGAGCTTCATCACTGGCACCACGACCGGGCACGTGATGCGGGGAACTATGCGAACATCTCTCCGCTGATGGACCTCGCCTTCGGCACGTATTGCTGCCCTGACCACGAGCCCGACGCATTCGGCGTGCATGAGGAAATGCCACGCGGGTATCTCGGGCAGATGCTGCATCCTTTCCGGCGGAGAAAGCGTGGGTCTCGGAAGAAGGCGATGCAGACGCAACTTGGGAAGACGGCATAACCCTGCAGGTTCCGGTGTCGCTACGCGACACGTTGCGCTCCGCTGCCGGGTCCGTGGGCTGAAAGCCCACGGCTACCATCCTTGACCGCTACGCGGTCGCTGGAGCTCGTGCTGTTAGATGGTTGTAGGCGCTGTGCTGTTAGATGGTCACCGGAGCGGGTGGCTGTCTACTCGCCAAGCGCCGCTCACGCGTGCTGCAGGTAACGCTGCTGCGCTTGCGCTTCCGCGTTGTGCGGCACCTCTTCGTTCTCCGGCTTGGTGTCGGCGAGAAGTTCGTCGCGGAACTTCGCGATGATCGCTTCCACTGGCCACGACGACGCTTCGCCAAACGCGCAGATGGTGCGGCCGTCGATCTGATAGGCGACGCTTTCCAAGGTGGCGATGTCCTTCGGCGACGCTTCGCCGGCGACGATGCGGTCGGAGATCTTCTTCATCCACATCGAGCCTTCGCGGCAGGGCGTGCACTGTCCGCAGGATTCATGGGCGTAGAAGGTGTTCAGGTTGTTGAGCACCCACGACATCTTCCGCGTGTCGTCCATGACGATCACCCCGCCGGAGCCTGCCATCGAGCCGCAGGCAGCGAGCGAGTCGAAATCCATCGGGATGTCCCAGAACGAAATCTTGAGGTCGGCGCCTTCCGGGCCCTTGCCCTTGAGGGTGAAGCTCTCGTCGCAGCGCAGGATCTTGGCCGACGATCCGCCGGGGATCACGGCCTTGAATTCACGGCGGTCCTTGGGTCCGCCGCACATGTCGTAGAGCAACTCGCGCATGGTCACCTTGCCGACTTCGACCTCGAAGTAGCCGGGCTTCTTCACGTCGCCGGACACGCAAAGGATGCGGGTGCCGGTGTTGTTCTTCACGCCGAGCTTGGCGTATTCGTCGCCGCCCATGCGGACGATGTGCTTCACGTGGCACAGCGACTCGACGTTGTTGACGATGGTCGGGCACATGTAGAGCCCGAGTGCGGCAGGGAAGTAAGGTGGCTTGATCCGCGGGTAGGCGCGCTTGCCTTCGAGCGACTCGATCAGGCCGGTTTCCTCGCCGCAGATGTAGGCGGCGGCACCACGGTGAACGTAGATTTCCACGTCGAAGCCGGAGCCGAGGACGTTCGTGCCGACGAAGTTCTTCGCTTTTGCCTCGGCGATCGCGTTCTCAAGGATCAGCGCGGCTTCGGGAAACTCCTCGCGGATGTAGATGTAGGCAACCTTCGCACCGACGGCAAAGCAGGAGATCACCATGCCCTCGACGAGCTGATGGGGATCCTGGTGGACGATGTAGCGGTCCTTGAAGGTGCCTGGCTCGGACTCGTCGCAGTTGCAGATCAGGTAGACCGGCTTGGTGTTGTTCGGCGGGATGAAGGTCCACTTGAGGCCGGTCGGGAAACCGGCACCTCCACGGCCGCGCAGGCCGGACTTCTTCACTTCTTCGGTGATCGCCTTGGGCTCCATGCCCATGGCCTTCTTCAGATCCTCGTAGCCGCCATCACGCAGGTAGCAGTCGATGGACGGATCCCAGCTTTCGCGGTCGACGTTCTTGAAGATGAGTCGGTACTCGCGCGAGTCGGGCTGCTTGCCGGCTTTGTAGGTGATCATGGGGCGGCGGTCAGAGAAGGAGTCTTGAGAAAGGCGAAATTGGCGGCGGAGTCGAACAAGGCCGCGAGCGGGACGTTCAGACCGGGAAAGCTTTGGGGGCGCATGTCGCCGTGTGCACGCTTTTCGGCGAGCTGATAGACGCCATCGGGGCCGATCACGTATTGCTCCACCGTGCGCTCGTCGGCATCGACGATCCAATATTCGGCGACGCCATGGGCGGCGTAGTCGTCGAACTTCACGCCGCGGTCGCGCTTGCGGGTGGCGGGAGAGAGGATTTCGGCGATGAAATCAGGGACCGGATAGATCGTGGTGTCGGGGCGGATGAGCTTGGCTTTTTCTGGAGAGAACCAAGCCACGTCCGGCTCGTAGTCGTTGCGGGTGAAGGCACAGAGGGCTTTTTCGAAAACCACATGCCCCCCGATCTTGCCCGCCTGAATGGCGACCCGGATGCTTTGTTGGATCAGCGCCACTGTGGTATTGTACGCGTCTCTAGCAGGGGAGTGCATAACCGTTTCACCGTTGATGAACTCGCCCTTCTCGTGTGGCTGGATCTTGTCGCGAAACGCCTCGCGAGCTTTTCCTTCCTCGGCCAGAAACGCAGCGATCTCCTTCACCTCCAAGGCGAGGGTCGGGCGTTCCAAAAGATCCGGAGTCAGGCTCATGACCGGAGAATAGCCTCAGGCCTCGTATTTGGCCAGCAGCTCGGACGCCTTGTCGGCGGTGACGGCTTCGTGGAAATCGTCATTCGCGAGGCAAACGGGTGCGGTGCCGCAGGAGGCGAGGCACTCGGCGAATTCGACCGACCACTTGCCGCAGGGCGACACGGTCACCGGGTGATGGTGCGAGTCGGAATGCGAGCGATCAATGCCTGTCAGTTCGCAAAGCTTCTCCATCAGCTCGTGCGAGCCACCCATCGCGCAGGACAATGTGCGGCAGACCCGGAAGTGGACCTTTCCCGGGGCCGATTGGCGGAAGCCGGGGTAGAAGGTCACGACTTCCAGCACCTTCACGGGCTGGATCTCAAGGCGTGCGGCGGTCCATTCGATCGCCTCTGCAGAGATGAATCCGTGGTGATGCTGGATGAAATGCAAGATCGGCAAGACGGCCGAGCGCTTCTGATCCTCGGGAAACTGGGAGAGGCGCTTGTCGGCCTCGGCTTCAAGCGCCGCAGTCGGCACGAAGGGCGGGTAGAACTTCGAGCCGGGCGTCTCCGGCGAGGCGACGTTGTCTTCGAGGATCGAGGCGGACATGTTGGAAAATACGTTCAGCGGTCACACTCGCCCATCACGAAATCGAGCGACCCGAGCACGGCCGGGACGTCGGAAATCATGTGCCCGGGCAGCAGGATGGACAGCGGGGAAAGATTGCAGAAGGAGGGGCTGCGGATTTTCAGCCGGTGCGGCACGCCGCCGCCGGTGGAGTGGATGTAGAAGCCGAGCTCGCCCTTCGGATTCTCCGCGCCGAAATAGACTTCGCCCGGAGGGGCATCGATGCCCTGCGTGGCGACGATGAAGTGGTGGATCAGCTCTTCCATCGACATCAGCACCTTCTCCTTGTTCGGGAGCATGCTCTTGGTATCGGCGAGGTTCACCGGGCCCTCTGGCATGGTGTCGAGCACCTGGCGGCAGATCTTGATCGACTGGCGGATTTCTTCCATCCGCACCTGGTAGCGGGCGAAGCAGTCACCCTCATCCGCCACGATCACGTCGAACTCATATTTCTCGTAGCCGAGGTAGGGGCGATCCTTCCGCAAGTCGCGCGGCACGCCGGAGGCACGCAGGTTCGGGCCGGTGAGGCCCCAGGCGATCGCGGCTTCCTTCGAGATGATCCCGATGTCGCACATGCGGTCGCGGAAGATCTTGTTCTTGTCGAGCAGCTTGGCGACCTCGTCGATGGTCGTCTCGCACTCGCCGAGGAAGACGCGCACTGCCTGATCGAAGCCCGGTGGCATGTCGCGGAGCTGGCCGCCGACCCGCGTGTAGGAGGTCGTGAAGCGGGCACCGGTGAGCTGCTCGCAGAGATTGTAGATCTTTTCCCGCTCCGTGAAGGTGTAGAGGAAAACGGTCATCGCACCCACGTCCATGGCGCAGACGCCGACGCCGAGCAGGTGGGAGGAAATGCGGGCCAGCTCGCAGCAGAGGACGCGCAGGGCTTGGCCGCGGGGGGGGAGTTCCCAGCCCATCAGCTTTTCCACGGCGCAGGCGTACGCGACGTTGTTCGCCAGCGGTGCGAGGTAGTCCAGCCGGTCCGTGTAGGGCACGAACTGGTTGTAGTGCATGTTTTCCGCGATCTTCTCGTCGCCGCGGTGGAGGAAGCCAATGTCCGGGTCCGCTTTGGTGATGATTTCGCCATCCAGTTCCAGGATCAGGCGCAGCACGCCGTGCGTGGCGGGGTGGGATGGGCCCATGTTCAGGACCATCTTTTCGCCCATCAAGTCCGTCGTTTCCTCGTGGTACTCGGCGGCCTTCGCGGCCACGTCGGGGGCTTGGTATTCGGTCGTGGTGCTACTCATTGGGGAATCCCGGCCGCGGAATCAGGCCCCAACTCCGCCCCTCGGGCAAGGCAGTTTGTGAAAATTTTCACAAAGTCCCCGGCATCCGGCAGATGCCGCCGCGAGCGCTTGCCACGGCGTGCTCATCCCGCGAGCTTCGGGACCATGAAACGCCGCACCTTCTTGCGTTCCGCCGCTGCCTCGTCGCTCGCCCTCACCCCCGCCAGCCAAGTGCTCGCCGCCCTCGCTCCGGACAACAAGTATCGCAAGAACATCGGCATTCAGCTTTACACCCTGCGCGATGCGCTCGGCAAAGACCCGGGCGGCACCCTGAAGGCCGTCGCCGAGGCCGGCTACAAGCAGGTCGAAGCGTATGGTTTCCCGAATTGCCAGCCGTTGATCGATGGTGCGAAAGCCGCGGGCCTCGCCCTGAATTCCTCTCACTTCGAGTGGGCCAGCGTGGTCAGCCCGAAGGATGCGGCGATGAGCGATTTCCAGAAGATCGTCGAGAAGGCCAAGGAGGTCGGACTCAGCCATCTGGTCATCCCGTATTTGGCGGACGGCGAGCGCAAAACGCTCGATGACTACAAGAAGATCGCGGCCAACGCGAACAAGGCGGCCGAGCTTTCCAAGGCTGCGGGAATTCAGCTCTCGTATCACAACCACTCCTTCGAATTCGAACCGAAGAAGGACGGAAAATGCGGCTACGACATTTTCATCGAGGAGTTCTCCAAGGACATGAAGTTCGAGATCGACGTCTTCTGGGTCCAGATGGCGAACCTGGAGCCAGCCCGTTTCATCGAGAAGCTTTCGGGCCGCGTCACCCAACTCCACCTCAAGGATCTCAAGGCCGGCATCACCACCCCGAACTTCGGCAGCGTGCCGCCGGAGGCCTTCAAGGAGCTCGGCAACGGCATCATCCCGATGGAGCCGATCATTGCCGCCGCGGAAAAGGCCGGCGTCGTCCACTGCCATGTGGAGCAGGACCACTCGCCCGACCCGATGGCCAGCATCAAGCAGAGCATTTCCTACCTCGGGAAGCTCTGATAGGGCTTCGTACATGCGACGGCTTGTCGTCATCCTTGTCGCCATTTCGGTAAGCGGCTGCCTCACGCGTCGTGCAGCAGACGTGCTCACCGTGCCGCGACGTGTGGTGGAGGCGGGTCATTGGGAGAAGGAGACGGCGACGAAGCCGGCGCGCTTTGAAGTGGAGGCGGTGGATGGCGTCCAGCTCTCCGCGCTCGAACTTCCGGCTGGCCCCGCCGTGTCGAAGCTCGGCACCGCGTACCTTTTCCACGGCTTCGGCAATACCAAGGAGCAGATGCTTCCGATCGCCAAGCGCCTGTCCGCCGCGGGATTGCGCTGCATCGCGTGGGACTCGCGCGGTCATGGCAAGAGCGGCGGTGAGCGCGCCAGCTACGGGATGCGCGAGGTGGATGATGCGCTGCGGGTGATCAAGGCGGCCCGCAAGCGCGACGCTCGCCCGCGGGGCAAGGAGGTCTTTTGGGGCTACTCGATGGGGGCGGCCGTCGCCTTGCAGACCTTGCCCGAGGATTCCCGCGCCGAAGCGGCGGTGCTGCTCGCGCCGTTCGCGGATCTGAGCCAGATCATGCGTCACCACGCCGGGCAGATTTACAGCGGTGCGATGGTCCCGTTTCTCCCTTGGGTCCGCTCGAATGTCCGGAGCACCGCGGGCTTCGATCCCCGCAAGATCAAGCCCATCGATAGCGTCCGGCGCACTGATGCCCGGCTGCTTTTCATCCATGGCGCGCGTGATGGGGTGATCCCTCCCGATCAATCGGCCCGGCTGCTTTCCGAATGCGAGGAAGGGCAGGGGAAGCGGCTGCTGCTCCCCAATCTCGGCCATGGCGACGTGATGTGGGATCTCCCGGAGTCGGCCTACACGGCGGCCATCGATTTCCTCGTGGTCGACCCTTGAGCGTCAGCTCGCCTTCAAGGCGTGCGCATTCTTTTTGTTGGACCGGCTCGCCCGATAATCGAGGAGGATTGAGCCGCAGATTTCGTAGATTTGCACAGATCAAGCAGCGGAAAGTGGAAACTGATGAACGTCGCGAACGATGTGATGTTCACATTCAGGCCGATCTCAAAATCTGCGTTTATCTGCGCAATCTGCGGTTTCCGTCTTCCGAAACCAGATCACGGTTGCCCGGCGCGAGCCTTGCGGTGACGAAATCAGCCCGCTAGAACCGCCGCCGTCATGTCGATCGACCCGCTCCTGCAACTTCTCCGCCGTCAAGCCCGCTACAGCCACAAGGAGCTCGCTGAAGTCCTGTCGCTCAGCGAGTCAGAGGTCGCGGAGCGTCTCGCTGCGTGGGAAAAGAACGGCACGATCCTCGGTTACCAAGCGGTCATCAATCCGGAGGCCGCGGGCGATGACGACGTGTCCGCATTCATCGAGGTGAAGGTCACCCCGGAGCGCGGCGGTGGCTTTGATCGCCTGGCGATGCGGATCGCTCGCTTCGACCAGGTGGTGAGCTGCTACCTCGCCAGCGGTGGCTACGACCTGATGGTGGTGGTGGAGGGAACTGACCTGCGCGAGGTCGCGCGCTTCGTCTCCGAGAAGCTGAGCACGATGGATGGCGTGATTTCCACGGCCACCCATTTCCGCCTCAAGACCTACAAGGAGAACGGCTTCATCTTCGAGGAAACCCAAGGTCCGGAGCGGCTGGCGGTGTCGCCTTGAGAGACGCAAGACTGGAAGACCCAAGACGCAAGAGAAAGGCCGTGATGGCCTTTGCCTTCAATTCTTGCATCTTCAGAAAAGGAAAACCCGCCCGGGACGAATCCCGGACGGGGTGCCATGACCTTTGCGGCCATCAACCCAAGGAAGCGGAGCTTTGAATTCTCAAGGCTGGGCGGGAACGTAGAACTCCGATCCCTTTGCAAGGACTGTACTAGGATTCAGGTTGTGGCCGTTCAGGGCATTCAGTTTCGCGGGACTCGTGCCGTGTGCTGCGGCAAAAGCCCCGAAATCGATGGGATCGTTGACGACGATCAGGCGAAGCTTGGGGACGTTGCTCACCGGCTGGCTGGCCGATTCCGGCGCAGTCTGCTCAGTGGAGGCGGTGGCCGCCATCTTTGGAGCCGGGGCAGGGGCGGGTGAGGCCTCGCTGGTTGGCTTGCGGGATGATGCGGTGGAAGTTGGCTCGGGCTTGGCACCCAGGTGGAGCGTCTGGCCGGCGCGCATCTTGTCCGACTTGATCTGCGGATTGGCCGCTTGCAGGGCCTCCGAGCTCAAGCCGTAGTGGCGGGCGATGCTGTAGAAGGTCTCTCCCGATTTCACGATGTGCGTTCCGCCATGCGGGGCGGGTGCCGGAGCGGAAGGGGCAGGGGAAGCGGTCTTGGCCTTGGCGATGGCGGCGGGAGCCTTGTCGGGCAGGCGCAGCTTCTGGCCGGGGCGAATCAGCGAAGGATTCTTCAGCTTGTTGAGCTTGATCAGCGTCGCGGAGGAGGTGCCATTGCGCTTGGCGACCGCGGCCAGTGTGTCGCCGGTGCGGACGGTGGCATAGGAAGGACCGGCGGCCTTTGGCGCAGGAGCGACGTCAGAAGTTTTGGCGGCCGGCGTTTTGGCTGCGGGGGCAGGTGCCTCGGAGGCTGGTGCCGGTGCCGGCTTGGCGGTCTCGATCACGGTCTTGGTCGAGAGGGAGGCCTGAGACTTGAGCTGGCTGTTCTCGGTTTCCAGTACCCGGATCTGCCGTTCCATCTCCGCGCAGCGACTCTGGAGAAGCTCCAGCTCGGATTTAGCGTTCGCCATCGGGGCGGTGCAAAGCAGGGCGGCGAGGAACGGAAGTGCTCTCATGACGGGCTTAGGAATTTCAAAAATTCCGACGCCGAACAAGGAAAATTTAATAAACCTTAATTATTAGGCTATAAGTGATTCTCCCTGAGGGCACGGGAAAATCAGGATCCGCTGGCCTTCGCTGCCTTGCCCTGGAGAGGGGCTTCGGCGGCGACCGGGCGCTCGACGATTTCCACTGGCGCGCCGTCCGGTGCGTAGGGCAGCCGGGTGGTCGCGAGCCACTGTCCGGACTCTAGGCCGTCCTTGATAACCAACACGTCAGCGGTGGACCAGACGGGTTCGATGGTGGTGCGCCGGATGGCCGGATTCTGGCGGTCGACGAGGTAAATCCGGTTCACGCCGCGCATGGTGTAGCGGGGGATGACGAAGACGTCCTTGAGAATGGTGCCGCGGATCGATGCCCGCACCGGCTGGCCGATGCGCAGGGGGGGCTTGCCGGAAACGATGCCAAACGGGTCGTCGATGCGGGCGATCGCGAACAGCTCGCGCGACGACTCATCGAGCGCGCCCTCGGTCCGGACGATGCGTGCATCCCATTGCATGTCATGGTGTTGGCCGATGGCGTCGGAGAGGGTTACCGGCACTTCCGGATCTCCGGGATGGGAAGGGAGGTTGATGAAATTGAGTTGCCGGGGTGCGAGCGGCAGGCGGATTTCCGCGAAGTCAGTGGCAAAGATTTCACCGAGCGGCGTGGAGGCACCGACCGCTTGGCCGAGACCCACGACGCGCGTCTGCACCCGGCCATCGAACGGCGCACGGATCTTGGTGCGCTCCAAATCGCGGCGAGCTTGTTCCAACTCCGCCTTGGCGGCATCGACGGAGGCCTTGGCCTCCTTGAGCTGCGGGATGCGCAGGACGAGCTCGGACGGTTCCTCGTCATAGCCGAGGTCCTGCCAGTTCAGGCGGGCCTGCTTGGCGCGGGCTTCCTCCTGCACCAGCACCGCCTCGGCGCGGGCGACCCGGGAGTCGGCGGCGGACACGGCTACTTGGAAATCCGCGGGATCGAGCTCAGCCAGGATTTCGTCCTTTTTGAAAAACGCCCCGTCCTCAAAACGATCGGGGAGTTTCGCGATGGTCCCGGCGACCTGCGCCGTGAGCGTGGTCGTGTAGTGGGCGCGGACGCTGCCTTGGCTGTCGATGGTGATCTGGTAATCGCTGCGCTGGAGTTCCAGGATCTCCGTCTTGAGCACCTGCGGCGGCGCGGGCTGCGGCTTCGGTGCTTCCACGCGGACGCCCAAGCGCCACGCAGCGAGTCCGCCGAAGGCGAGGATGATCAGAGGGATGAGGAGGCGCAGAAGCATCAGGGAAAATCGGGGCAGGAAGATGGACCGGGGAAACGGGTTTGCCAAATACGAAGCCCGGGAGCGGAATTTGCTCCCGATTTCTTCACTTGGCTTCGGTTCTGAAGTCGCCGCCAAGCGCGAGGTGGAGGTCGATGCGATTCTGCAGGCGCTCGTTGCGGAGGCGGATCAGGCCGGCCCGGGAGTTGGTGGCACGGCTTTGCGACTCCAGAACGCGCAGGATGTCGTCATTCACGCCGTCCGAATAATCGCGGGCGGCCTGCTTCTGGGCGAGGGCGGCCTGCTCGACCTCGGTCACGAGGTAGGTTTCCTGCTCGGCCAGCGAGGCGTCGGCCCCGAGGGCGGATTCGACCTCGCGAAACGCTTCGAGCGCGGCCTGCGAGTAGGCGTGCACGGCGACCTCGTTCGCCGCGAGCGCGCCGCGGGCATCGGCGGAAAGCGCGCCGCCCTCGTAGATGGTCTGGGCGAAATTCGCGGCTACGGAACTGGCGAGATACGCGGGGTTGAGGAGGTTCGAGAAGTCTCCGACCGGGGTGCCGGTGCTGCCGGTGAGAGCGACGCTGGGCAGCATTGCCTTGCGGGCGGCATCGGCGCGTTTGGCGCTGGCGAAAAGCCTGGCCCGCGCCGCCGCGAGGTCGGGTCGCCGTTCGATTAAGTCCGCCGGCAGGCCTGCGGGCACGCCGCGTTTCAGCTCCGGCAGTTCCCGCGAGGCCCACGTTTTGCCGGATGGATAGCGGCCGGTCAGGACCTCGTAGGCGCGGGCCGCATTGTCGCGGGCGAGCTGCGCCGCCTTCACCGCGCGCTGGGAGGATGCGACGTTGGTCCGGCCGAGCTGGACATCGAGCGCGCCTTGGCCGGC
The DNA here is from genome assembly GCF_025950235.1 of Luteolibacter arcticus. Lineage (NCBI taxonomy): Bacteria > Pseudomonadati > Verrucomicrobiota > Verrucomicrobiia > Verrucomicrobiales > Verrucomicrobiaceae > Neoluteolibacter > Neoluteolibacter arcticus. The sequence goes on from NZ_JAPDDT010000001.1 coordinate 109,117, forward strand.
TCCGCCTTTGAAGAGCCGCTCGACGGCGCGCAGCACCCGCTCATTCGAATCGAGCGTGCTGTACGCCAGCTCTAACAACTGCTCCGCCGTGATGAGGTTGCACCACGCCTTCGCGGCATTTCCTGCGAGGGATAGCCGGGCACCGCGATAATCGGCGCGGGCCTCATCGTAGTCGGCATCGTCCGCGGCATTCAAATCGCGCAGCCGTCCCCACAAGTCCGCCTCCCAGGATGCGGCGAGCGACAGCCCGTAGCGCTCGCTTTCCGACGCCGCGCCGTCGCCATTCTCATCCACATCGAAGCCCGCCGAGCCGCCCGCTGCGACCCGTGGCCGGGTGCGGGACTTTCCGGCGATGCTCGACTCCTTCGCCTGGCGCATCCGCGCCGAAGCCGCCTTGAGATCCTGATTGTGGGCCATCGCCTCATTCACCGACCGGGTCAGCCCGGCGTCGGAGAACTCGCTGATCCAGCCGCTGCTAATCCTGCCGTCGCTGCCCGCCGAGGCTGCTTGCCACGTCGCCGGGGCGGATACCTCCAGCCTTTCGCGCGGTGAATCGACGTGCAGCGCCTCGCACGAAACGAGCGCCGCAGCGGTCATCGTGACGATGGTGACACCGCGCATTCCGGGGAGGCTTTGGGATCGGGAATTCCGTTGCATTTCCTGAGCTCTGTTGCTGATAGTCGGCCCGCGTGACCCTAGAGAGAAAAGCCCTTACGTCCCTTCTGCTGGCGCTTTGTCTGCCGATGCCCGTGGGGCTTTTCGCGGCTCCGGAGACCGCCAAGCCGGTCGCGCCCGAAAAGGCAGCGGAGGCACCGGCCAAGGGCAAGGAAGAAGCGCCGGTAAAACCCGCCACCGGCAAGGACAAGGAGGCGACCCCGCCTGCCAAGCCCGCACCTTCTCCGGCCAAGCCGGCCAATAGCAAGGAGGTCACCCCGCCGGCCAAGCCTGCCAACGGCAAGGAAACAGTTCCCACCACACCCACCGAACCGAAGGAAACGGTCCCAGCCACCGAAATGCCCGCCACCAAGGAGGGCGTGCCGACGCCGCCTCCCGCCGCGGAGGACGATGAAGCGGCCGCCGAGCGCAAGGAAGCCGATGCCGGCACCGCCGTTGCCCGTCCGGTTTCCTCCGATCCCGTCCAAGTTTACGGTTGGCGCGAGTGGGTGCTCGTCGGTCAGACCCAGATGAAGCTGGCCGCCAAGCTCGATACCGGGGCGCTGACCTCTTCCATCCACGCCGAGGAAAAGGAACTCTTCGAGCGCGATGGCAAGAAGTGGGTCCGCTTCATCGTCACCGACCCGGGCGAAAAGAACTCTCCCCGCACCCGCATCGAAGCCCCGCTGGTCCGCATCGCCCACATCAAGGATCCCGGCGGGAAATCCGAGGCCCGCGAGGTGGTCCGGCTCAATTTCACCCTCGGCGAGCGCAAGCTGCGCGCGGACTTCACCCTCAACAACCGCAGCAACATGCTCAGCCCCGTGCTCATCGGCCGCACCACGATCAAGGAACTCGGGTGGGTGGATCCCTCCCGCGCCTATCTGGCGGACCAGAAGATCCTGCGCTGAGCGGAGCTCGCCACCTGCATGGCATCGCGCGTCAAACTTCTCCTCGTCGTGATCATTCTCACGGCGATCGGCGGCGGCATCGCCGCCTACAAGCACGTCAAACTCGGCCTGCCCCTGCGCGCGGGCGCGCTGCCCGAGCAGTGGCTAGTCGAGGCCAAGATCACTTTCCTTGCCGCTCCCGAGGGAGGGAAAGTCAGCGCCCGCCTGTCGCTGCCCGCCGCAGCGGTGGAGGAGGGGATCGGCCAGGAAGCGGGCTCGGTCGGCTACAACTACTACGTCGAAAAGGACCGCGGCGAATACACCGCGATCTGGGCGTCCGAAAAACAGGCCGGCAATCAGGCCATCTACTACCGCGTCAGTTTTCCCAAGCGCCAGAAGAGCGGTGGCGAGCCGATTACCCACTCTGGAGGCGGCTTGCCCGTTTCGGAAGATCCGGGCTTTTCTGGTGCTGCCGAAGCCGCCGCCAAGCGTGTGGTCCAGCGCGCCAAGTCTGTCTCGGCCGACCCCGACTCGCTCTTTGTCGGCATCTTCAGTTCGATCAACGCCATCGATGCCTCGCAGGAAGTCGGCCTGCTTCGCAAACGCTACGAGGACGAAGCGGGGGGGCGCAGCAGCGCCATTCCCGTGCTCGGCGTCGATCTCCTCAATCTCGCCGGAGTGCCCGCACGCCTCGCTTATGGGGTGCGTCTGGAGGAAGCCCGTGGCGGCCAGCAGCCGACCCGCCTCGTGGAGTATTACGATGGCGCGGATTGGAAAGTCCGCGACCCGGACGAACCAGAGTCCACGCTCGATCCCGAGAAGATGTTCGTCTGGAACCGCGGCGGCGGGGCGCTGTTCGAGGTGAATGGCGAAGCGGAAGCATCCCAGCTTACCTTCACGGTCATCCGCGACCTGGTCCCGCTGCAGGAACTCACCACTCTGCGCGACTCGCCGCTGCTGATCTCCACGATCTTCGGCTTGCCGGCGTCGGAACAGGCGGTCTTCCGCTATGTCGTCCTCATCCCGCTCGGTGCCTTCGTTGTTGTAGTTCTGCGGAACATCGTGGGCATCGCGACGCTGGGCACCTTCATGCCGGTCCTGCTGGCGCTGGCGCTGCTGGAGATGGATTTGTACAGCGGCCTGATTATGTTCTCAGTGATCGTCGCGGCCGGTCTTTGGTTCCGCTTCCTTCTTTCCCGGCTGAACATGCTCGTCGTCCCCCGGGTGGCGGCCTGCGTGGTGATCGTCACGTTGCTGATGATGGTGCTCAGCGTCGTCAGCTATAAGCTCGGCTTGCGAGATGGCCTGCAGATCACGCTCTTCCCGATGATCATCCTTGCCTGGACCATCGAGCGCATGTCGCTGATCTGGGAAGAGGAGGGGAAACGCAGCGCGATCCTGCAGGTCGGCGGCTCGCTGTTTGTGGCCGTTATCGCCTTCCTCTTCATGAGCATTCGGCAGGTGCAGTACTGGGCCTTCTATTTCCCGGAGCTGCTCCTTGTGCTGCTCTCGCTGATTATCCTCATCGGGCGCTATACGGGATATCGGCTGTCCGAGCTGTTCCGCTTCCGCGATTTCAAGGAGGCCTGAAGACCCAAGACTTGAAGACGCAAGACCCAAGACTTGAAGAAAAGGCACCTGGGGCCGTCTCGCCCCCGGCCTCTGGTCTTCTGTATCCTGTCTCGGTGCAACGCCGTTGGTGGCACCGATGGATTCGCACGCCTGCCGAACTCCGCGCCATGGGTGTGGTCGGCATCAACATGCGCAACGCTCGCTTCCTGCTGCCGAACAATCCGCGCCGGTTGTATGACCTCGTCGATAACAAGCTTCGCACCAAGGAACTCGCGGTCGAAAGGAACCTCGCCATTCCGGAGACCTATGGGGTGATCCGCAGTCCGCACGATACCGCCGTCATTCAGAAGTTTCTCGGCACTCGGGATTCCTTCGTCATCAAGCCCGCGCGTGGCTCGGGAGGGAAGGGCGTGCTCGTCATCGTCCATCGGGAAGGTGATTGGTTCTTCAAGCCCAGCGGTGCACGTCTCTCGCTCGACGAGATCCGCCATCATTGCTCGAATATACTGGCGGGGCTCTTTTCGCTTGGTGGAAAACGTGACGTCGCGTTGATCGAATACCGCGTCCATCCCGCGCGAGTGCTTACCGAGATCAGCTTTCAGGGTGCGCCGGATATCCGCGTGGTGATGCTTCACGGCTACCCGGTCATGGCCATGCTGCGCGCCGCGACGCGTGAATCCGACGGCCGCGCTAATCTTCACCAAGGGGCGGTCGGCATCGGCATCGACCTTGCCACCGGACGTACGATCCGCGCCGTACATCACGGCCACCCCATCGAACGGCACCCTGACCTGAAGGTTCCCGTCGTTGGCATCCAACTCCCGCATTGGGACGCCATCCTCGACATCGCCGTGACCTGTCACGAAATGACCGGCCTCGGCTACCTTGGCGTGGACCTGATGATCGATGAGGAAAAGGGCCCGCTGATGATCGAGGTCAATGCGCGTCCGGGCCTTGCCATTCAGCTTGCAAATGGAGTCGGCCTGTTGCGACGCCTTGAGCCTGCCCACGAGCGGAGGATCAGCCATCCGCATGATAGCCATCAGCAGAAGATCGACTTCTCGCGCGAGACATTTGCGGCTTGAGCCGTGAAGCTTTCTAACAGCCGCTGAGTGCCCGGGCTTCGCTGTCGCGAGTCAGTCTGCGTTTAGAACACTGCGAAACGCACGTGCTGCACTTCGCTATCGCGATCTAACGGGTTTGGGGTGCGACTTGGATAGGACAATGCCGAATGCAAGGGAGCGAAGAAAACCCTTATGGAATAAGGTTTTCCGGGCCACTGGTAGAAGTACTAGAGTCCCTATAGAATTGTATAGGACGTAGGGAAATATCCCTAATCGGGCTCTTTACGCACGCATCGTGCTGGCGTGACGGGCCTCCAATGAGTGTTCCGGATCCGCTATTAATGCAGTCCCGTGGCCACTCTAACAGAATAAAACCCGGCCACCTCTATTACCCAACCACATACAATGACCCGATCTTGCCTCTTTCCGCTCATCGCGGGTTCCTTGCTGCTCCCGGCCTCTGCACAGACGCTTCTCTTCTGGGATAATTTCGACAGCGGTGGGCCGCGATACGACTTGGATCCGTCGCCTTTGGCAGGCCGGCGCTCCGGAACGGAAGCCGGACTCATGGTCCGCTCCTCGCAGAAGCAGCACCTGAACATCAACAACCAATTGTACATGTGGGCCAATGGTCGCGTGCGCTTCCAGAAGGATACCAGCACCTGGTGCAACTGGGCGGCCCTCAGCCCGGCTTCTCCCGATATTGCCAGCGCGGGCGGGCTGTGTGTGGAGTTTGACATCACGTATGCCTTCGACACGACGCCCGCAAACTGGATGGGCTTCGCGATCGGCATCGCGGGCCCCAGTGTCGCTGAACCGGGCGAGCGCACGCCCCACGCGGGGACGGACTATGGCTTCAAGATCGGCAAGGATGGCACCCATACGCGCTTCGGTAATGGTGTGGCCATCGGCACCCCGGTGACAGGGTCCTCGGGCCTCGGCCGCCATGTGAAGCTGGAGTATGTTTTCTCCTCTTTTGCTGACGGCTCCCCGGTCAAGGTCAAGGCAACCGTGGCTGGCACGGTCATCAGCAATGATACCTTCACCTGGAACGGGAATGCCGGGGAACTCTACATGGAGCTGGAGAACCGGGGCGGCGATACCTATTTTGACAACATCAAGATGTCGACGGCTCACCTGATCGATATCGTGACGGAGGACTTCCGCACGGGCGGTGCCGCCGGCTCTCTGGCGGCGAGCTTCAGCCGGACGGAGTTGGCGTGGGAGACCGGATTCCAAGACATCAACTACACGCTCGCTGCGGGCCCGGGGGATACCGACAACAGCAAGTTCAGCATCAACGCTTTCGGCGAGCTGGTCACAGGTTCTTACGATTTCAAGCAGGGTCCAGCGGGCACCGCCTATACCATCCGGGTGCAGGGCACCGGCACTGACCCCGGTTCGACCACTCAGAAAGTCTTCACGGTCATCCCGATCAAGGATGATGACAAGGACCTGCTGCCGGATGATTGGGAACTGAGCTTCGCCGGCAATACCAGCCTGGCCAACCTGACCGGCTTGGTGTCCGACGCTGGCCCGGGTGCGGGTTCGGGTAACTTTGATGGCGACGCATTCTCGGATCTGGAGGAGTACAATACTTGGCTCAGCACTCCGGGCTTCTCTCCCGTCTCGCTGGATAGCGATGGTGACACCATCTTCGACACCGAAGAACAGGTGCCAACCGCGCCGGGCCATGTCGTGACCAATCCCGTCCTGGCCGATTCCGATCGCGACGGTGTGCGGGACGATGCGGAATACGCAGGCGGGACGATTCCCACGCAGGCTGACACGGATGGTGACGGGGCACGCGATGGCTTCGAGATTGAGCGCGGCAGCAACCCGCTTCTCGACTCCTCCCGTCCGCCGATTCCCGCTGCTTTCGCCTTGGTGCAGGTGACCGATGACGCCAGCAGCGGCATCAGCACCAGTAAGACCTACACCCACCGCGTGAGCGGGGGGGCTGCGGCCACGGTGAATGATGTCGTCTTCGACGTGCTTACTACCACCTCTGCGCCCGCGAACTTCTCGTGGACGGTGAATGGCGGGAAGAACGCCTTGCAGGGCCTAGGAGGTTGGGTGCCTGCCAGTGGCGGCGTCACGGGCACCGGTCTCCAATCGCTCTATGGCTCCTTCGTTTACGGTTCGCTCAACAGCGGTGCGATCCATACTTACCAGTTGAGCGGCCTGACTCCGGGACAGACGTATCAGTTCAACCTCTTTCTCCGCAAATGGGACGACGGCACCCCCCGACCCGTCGACCTCATCTTCACGAATGGAACCGATGTGCAGCAGCCTTTTGGAGCGCTGCTCTATGATCGGCCCCAGACCGTGCTTAATAATGGCAGCAACAGCAATTCGGCCTACTACCTGAGCTACACCTATGTGGCGCAAGATACCACGATGAACGTAGTGGCGCAGAATCACCCTGCCGTGCTCGCTGGCGGTGGCGGACCCCACTTCTACGGCCTGACCAATGAGCTCGTGTCGACCACTGAACTAAAGATAGTAGGCGTGAGCCGCGCTCCATCCGGCGAGGTGACGATCAACTTCCAAGGTGCTGGAAACACGCTGTACCAGGTCACAAGGTCACCGGACCTCACCTCGCCTTTTGTGCCCCTCACCATTCCGCTGTCGGCAACGACCGATGCCGGTGGTGTGGGCCAAACGGTGATTCCTGCCACGGAGGCCTCTGAGAGCAAGGAATTCTACCGGATCCAGAACTAAGGATTGGGCATTTGCGATTTGGCAAGACTACCAACCGGCGCGACGTGGATGATCCATGTCGCGCCGGATTGCTTTATGGCGGGAAATGGCATGATGCCGGTCCGGGGCTCCGCCGGAAAATGCGCTTGGACCTCGCGCAGCTCCGGCCTAGCCTCGTCCCGCCCATGGCTTGGTTCAAGAATCTCAAGGAGAAGCGCAAATACAGCAAGTGGATCGAGGACGGCCGCCCCGATCCGCCGCCGCCGCTGGCCAAGCGCGAGATGCTGCTCGACTACAAGCAGCGCCATGGCCTGCAGATCCTCGTCGAGACCGGCACTTTCAAGGGCGACACCGTCGAGGCCATGCGCGGCGAGTTCCAGAAGGTCTACTCGATCGAACTCGCGGAGAAATTCTACACGGAGGCCAAACAGCGCTTCGCCGGGGTGGCGAATGTCGAGCTGCATCAGGGCGACAGCGGCAAGGTGATGCCGCAGATCGTCGCCAAACTCGATGCCCCGACCTTGTTCTGGCTCGATGGCCACTATTCCGGCGGCGACACGGCGCAGGGCGACCTGAACTGCCCGGTGTGGGGTGAATTGGAGGCGATCTTTTCCCCCGCGATGACGAAGCCCTTCGTGGTGCTCATCGACGATGCCCGGTGCTTCCGCAATGTCGGGTCAGAGGAGTATCCTGCGGTGTCCGACATCGAGACGTGGGTGAAGGAACGGCGGCCGGATCTCGGCATTGAAGTAGCGATGGATTGCATTCGCATCGCACCAGCGAAGGCTTAGTCATCCCACTCCAGCCGGTAGAACGCACTCGGTTCGGGCGGGGCGTCATCGATAAAGTCGACGATTCCTTCCTCGGTGGCGACCGTGGTCTTCATGGTCTCCCAGCGAACGAGATCGGTCGTGCGCTGCACCCGGTAAGTCCGCCCGGGCACGCCAACGATTCCGATGCGGAGGCTACCGCCCGCCATGCGTTGCATGCCAATCGCGGGCGCTGGCTCGACTGCATCCGATGTGCCAGCTTCGTCGCCTGGCGCTGCCAGCGTGGCGGCCGCAGCCGATCCGCTGGTGATCCGCAGGACCGGCCGCGCTGAGACGGTGGAGTTTTCGGACGATGCGAGCGCCACATCATAGGACGAGGGATCCGACTCGAGGATGAAGCTGTAAATGCCAGGCGCGGTAACCAGCGCCGAGACATCGAAGCTCACCTTCTCGTTGTTCTCGATCTCACCGGTGACGACAGCGAGTTGCGCTCCCTTGGCCGGTGCGTTGCTTCCCGTGATCGTGCTTTCGGTCCAGGAATTCGACGTGGCGGCGAACAAGCGCAACGTCATCGGGCCGGAGGAAACGTCATCGTCTTCGGTCAGCGTCAAGGTCGCCGTGCTGATCGGCTCGGCCGCCGTCGTCAGGTCGAATTGCAGATACGCGATGCGCTTCCGCGAGGTGTTCTCGAGACGGAGGTTGGTGGAGTTGCGGGTGCTGCCGTTTTCCGTGAAGGCGTCGTGGGTGGCTTGGAATGCGGTCGGCGTTCCACCCCCAATCGGCGCACTGTTGATCACGACCGTCGCAGTGTCGGAGGCGGTCAAGGTGCCATCGGAACTGCTGAGACGGAGGACGTAGGTGCCGGCCACGGTGAAGGTAGCATTGGTGTCCTGAGACGAGGGAGTGGAGAACGCGACCGATCCTGGGCCGCTGACCCGTGTCCAGGCGACCGTGAGGGATGATCCCGAGGGCAAACCGTCATCGTTGGCGGATCCGTCGATTGCCAGACTGACCTGCCCGCCACTCAAGGTCGCGGTGCGGTCGGCACCGGCACTGACCACTGGCGGCTGGTTGGTCGGAGTCTGCGAGTTGATCGTCACGGCTACGTCGTCCGTTCGGGTCAAGGCTCCATCGGTGGCAGTCAGCCGCAAGACATAGCTTCCCGCCTGGGTGAAGGTCGCCTGGGTCGCGGGGGAGTTGGGCGCTGAGAAGGAAACTGCTGCCGGCCCGCTGACCCGTGTCCAAGTGACGGCCAGCGAAGAACCGGAAGGCAAACCGTCATCGCTGGCGGTGCCATTGAGCGAGACCTGTGCGGAGGAACCCGCCAAGGTCGCGGACTGGTCGTTGCCTGCATTGACGACAGGTGCCGCATTGACGGGGCCCGAGCCTCCTGATGTGATCACAAGCTTGGGCCGCGCGGCAACAGTTGCATACTCCGCGGATCCGAAGGCGATGTCGCGGCTCGAAGAGTCGGCCTCAATGATGACGCTGTAGATTCCCGATCCAGTGACCAACGACGAGACATCGAATGATGCCTCTTGGCCATTGCCGATGGTGCCCGTGAAGACGGCGACGGGAGGACCCTTGGCAGGAGCATTCGAGCCTGTGATCGTGGTTTCGGTCCAGTTGTTAGAAGCAGCGGCGTAGAGGCGGAGAGTCATCGTCCCGCCGGAATCATCGTCGCTTTCGGTGAGCTTGAGGATGGCGCTTGAAGCGGAAGCAATGCCTTGCACGTCGAACTGGAGGTAGGCGATGCGTTTGCGCGATGAACTCTCAATCCGGATCGAAGGGAGATTCCGGTTGGTTCCATTCTCGGTGTAGGCGTCGTGAATGGCGTCAAAGGTCAACGTCTCACCGCCTCCTCCCGCCGGAGGAGTGATGGTCACCGTGACGTCGTCGGTGCGAGTGAACTCGCCGTCGCCGGCGGTCAGGCGCAACACATACGTTCCCGTGGCGGAGAAGGTCGCTTGGGTGGATGACGATGTCGGCGTGGAAAACGAAACGCCGGCAGGTCCGCTGACGCGGGTCCAACCCGTCGTGAGCGATCCGCTTTCCGGCAAGCCGTCGTCGCTCGCGCTACCGCTCAGCGTCAATGTCACTGAAGAAGTCTCGAGCACGCCGGTACGATCCGGGCCGGCGCTGACGACTGGCGCTTGATTGTCGGGGGTGCCACCGGTGGTGCTTTCGACCAATGCGATCCAGTCCTGGGTGGTCGAGTTCGGCGGCGAGCCCAGGCTAACGGTTCCGCCCCCATTCACAACATTTCCGTTGACCAAGGTGCCGCCGTTTCTCGGATCAAGCCAGCGAACGCGGAAGCTTCCGCTCACGCCGGAAAGATTCAGCGTGTGCGTGCCGCCGGAGCGAAGCTGGACGAGATAGTATTGCCCCGGCTTGGCAAGGCAGCGGTTGCCATTGGTGCCGCTGCTACTGACGAGCGAATTTGCATTGCTCATGTCTTGGAAAGGCACAGCTCCCGACTCGAAGAGCTGCAGGGCGTAGCGGCAGTAGTCCCAAAAGGAATCGCGGCTTCGGAAGTCCTCGCAGGTGAGGTCGGAATTCGGCTTGTCGTAGCCGAAGTAGAATTCAATCCCTGCACCCCCAGCCATGATGGTCGCCCACAGCGCATCACGCCGTGCGTCGGTGTGGCTATTGCCGGCGTCGTTGTCGGGCCGCAGGCTCAAGCGCGCGTCGCCCGGCTCGTCGCATGCCACGACCCATGGCTTGCCTTCATCGACCGAGTTGTCGATGTAACGAAGGACATTCGTGAAGGTGTCGCTGAAGTTGGAGGCGTTCGCTTGCCACGACATGCCCGTAAGTTCGAAATCCGGACCCATCAGATCGAAGTGACCGTCACCATTGTGGATGACGATGTGGTGGTCATAGGGATCGATGTCGTGGAAATACTGAGCCCAGGCCTTCTTCTGCGAAGTCGATGCATCGTTGATCTCCTCGCCTAGGTTCCAGTTGAGCGCGAGGTGATGGCCGAAGCGCGCGACTAACTCGCGGTAGTAGAGCTTGCGCTGGTTGCCGACGTTGCCGCCGTCGAGAAGCAGCTCGTTCTCGGTCTCCTGCGTCTTGAAATGGAGATACATCCCGTTCTTCGTGCCGTGCTCAAATACGATCTCCCATTGCCCTAGCCGCGAAACGTCGAGCCGGTCGCGAGAATCGTAGTCGGTATACATGAAGACGTTCTTGTCATCGCCCTCGATATTCAGGGTGAGGAACGAGATGGAATTGAGTCCCTCGGACGCCAGATAGTTGATCGCGCCGATCAGTCCCTTGCCCTTGCTGCCTTGCCACACGGGATCCCCCGAGCGCCAGTCGCCCACATGCGGCTGGTAGTCCTTGACCAGATCGTCGTCTTCGCCGTCGGTCTTGAAGTCACCGTCGAAGTCCGCATACGAGAGCAGGTTCTCGGGCGAATCGACACCGGCCTTCATGAAGTAGTCACCGGTGCCAGCGAAGCGAAGGTGATGCTTGCCCACATACTGCAAGCGCCCCTTGCCGCGGAAGTCGCGGCCGTTCTTGTTGGTGTCCGCTACCGAGAAATTGCCGCTGTCACCATCGAAGAAACCCGCGCTACCTCCGGAGCCGACGCTGCCCGCGTAGACATTCGCGCCACTGCGGAACGATGCTTCATACGTCCACGTGCCGGTCTCATCAGGCGCGAAGTGCGCCAGCCAGACATTGCCGGAATCCGCGCAGGTATCGGCGGAATCGCCGTCCGCTGCGTAGTAGCCCGGCACCACATAGGACTTGCCGCTTCCAGCATGCCGGAAGGTCACGTCGAGGCGGTAGTTCGTAAAGGGATTCGGTGTGGCTGTTTCACTGGTCGAGGGACCATTGAACGAGAGGGTGACCTTGTGCCACTTGCGGAGTTCCCCCGATACAGAGGCCGCTTGGAGAGGCAGCCAGATTCCGAGCAGGAGAGAGAGAAGGAACGTTGTTCTCATGAGGTTCATGTCGCTTATGTGATGGGGGGTAACGCTTCATGAATCCGGAACACCCTGGGGGGGATGGCAGTCATGACGCGAGGGAGTCTGAAGGTCTGGTTTTGGCAGTCGCGGGTGAGCGGGAGAACGTCTTCCGCCTTTGCACACGACGTGCCCGTGCCGACTTGGAAATGCGTGACCGACTGAAAGACAATCAGTGACGTGCTGAAGATTCGCTGGAACCACAGCCATCAGAGCGGCTCTAACACAGCAATTTGCAACTATCGCTTTTATCGCAACGCGAATTGCAAGTGCAGCGTGCCCGATCGCGATTCACGTCCTCCGTTGCCGCCTCCGATGGCGCCTGGTTGCCATTTCCCGAAGAAGGCGAAGGCAACGGGTCCCATTTGGCATTGCCTTGGAGCGGCTCCACAAGGTCGCTTCCGCGGTGTTACCACCGCGCCTTCGGAAGACTACCCTCAGTGCTCCAGCCGGTTCGGAACCTTCGTCCATTCGGACGCCGGTTTGAGCGGCCAACCCGGGTCATTCGGGGTCCACACGCGCTTGTCCGCATGGCGGCGGAGCCAAGCGGCCCACCAACTGAACGAGCTGTTCGCAATGATCGCGTGGCGGCAAGCAGCCATCAGGCGGAAGTCGCGAAGCTCGTCGCTGTGCCCGTCCGACACGTAGGTCGCAGGAGCGCCGTGGAAGTCGAGATACTGCTGCGCCCACTCCAGGTCATCGCCGAAGATGTAGAAGTGGCAATTTCCCAGCGTGGAGATTGCCGCGCCGATACTGGAGTCGTAGTAGCCCGAGCCCAGCCGCGGCGAATAGCGGTCGCGGCGGATGTGCAGGAAGACCGAGTTCGTCGAGGAAAGCAGGGCTTCGAGGTCGGCATCGGGGCCTTCGGGAAAGGGCGGCGGCTCGAGTTCCTTGCGAATGATCGCGGCGCGCTCGACGAAATACTTTTCGCTCTGCCAGTAGCCATTGAGGCGGACCACCTGGCGATTGCTGATGTAGCTCGTGAGCTGGGCTTCCGATTGCTCGTTGTCCTCTGCGAGGTAGAATCTCAGCGGCGACGGCAGCAGCTTGTTGAAGGTGCGGATGGACTTGTGGCGCAGCCCCTTGGGGTCGCCAAAGCGCCAGCGCGCTGTCGCCGGGGTGCCGGCGATGGGAAACTGATCGAGCTTGTAGTCGCGATCGTAGCCATCGCGCTTATAGCCGGAGACCTCATCGATCCACAGCTCGCGGCGAGTTCGGATCGAGTAGGCGCGGGCAGCAGCGTAGGCGAAGAGCTGGTTACCCAACCCGCCTTTGATCATGGCGACAACAGCGCGAGTCACTTCTCGATAGGTCGGGATTGGAATTTGGCGAGGGACTGGCGGAGGAAAGCCACGTCGTCGGGATGGCGGGTGGCGTAGTCGTCGAGCTGGGCGCGGACCCGTTCTACCCGGGCGGGAATGCCCTCGGGCGTCAGGCGGTCGCCATAAGTGCCCGCGCCGTTCAGGCGGTCCAGCATTTCCTTTCCGATTAAGGGCGTCGCGTGGAAAAGGTCGATCCAGTTGGCCAGATGCCCGCTTTTGTCACCGGCTGGCGGCAGCGGCGGGGTATTGAGCGGATGGCCATCAAGGAAGTCCCATACTTCCACCGGCGGGGCGGACGAGTCGGCGGCATTGGCGCTTGCTGCGAGTTCCGCCAGGGCGCGGCGGTCCTTTTCAAAGTAGCAGTCGGGATCGCCGAGTTCGCGGAAGGCGAGCTGGAACAGGGCGTGATTCGGCGTGAAGAAAATCACAAGCCGTGCGTCCTTCTCGCGACATCCGGTGACGATTTCCTGGAGCAAGCGCATCTTCTCCTCCGACAGGCCGCCATGAGCGATGTGCGACTGCGCCATGCGATGCGTGGTGGAAAGATACAGCGAGGAAATCAGCAGCCGCTGGTTCTGAGGGAAGGGGGCGCTACGGCGGAAGCCCTGTGGCGTGTGGTCGGACACCTCGCCGCGGATCGTTCGGCCGAGGGTGGCGAAGGAGGCGGCGAGCGTGGAAATCCCGGTATGGTAACGCAGCTCGCGTTCAAGCGGACTCGCCTCGGGATCGAGCGGCGAGAGCGCAAAGTCGGTGACATTGATCTTCGGCGGCGGGGTGCTGAGGTCGCAGGCATCGATGGCCAGCACCACCAGCCGCGGATTCTCGCGCTCGATGTAGTAGCGGAACATCGCGTGGTTTTCCACCAGCAGGCCGGCATTGAGACCGAGGTTCGCGCAGTGCAGGCCACTAAAGGCGGGATGCTGCGGATCGAGCCCGATGTCCACGCGGGATGAGCCGAACATCGCAGCATCCCAGGTCCCCGAGCGAACGAGCCCGGCCTTGGCGGTGCGGTTCCATGTGTTGTCGATCGGGCGGTAGGGTTCGAACTTCGCCGAGCTCCACGGCGTCGGCGTGACCCGCCATGGATTGACGGTGGTATTGAGCACGAAGCCCGCCACCAGCATGCCGGCGAGCAGCAGCAGGAAGAACTTCTGGTAGCGTTTGAGAGCGCGCACGGATCAGAACTGGAAGTAGATGAACTCGCTGACCTTGTCGAATTGCAGGCCGGTCGCGATCGCCAGCAGCACGGTCGCCGCGGCGAAGGCCTTCGTGGGACGCCACTGCCACCAGCGGCGGGTGCCGCCGGCAGGGTAGGGCGCACCGGCGACCCTCAGGGCCGGGCGGTAGCGGGCGAAGATTTCCTGGGTATTCGGCAGGAGCCACACGCCGATCAGCACCGGGATCAGTTTCAGCGGCTCGGCACTGGCGACCACGCGGGCGGCCTTGTCCGGCCAACCGCCGAAGCCATGCAGGCCGAACATCGAGGCGAGCAGGCGCCCGGCACTCTCGAAGTCGTGAGCGCGGAAGAAGACCCAGCCGACCAGCACGGCGATGAAGGTCAGCGCGATCGCGAGCGGCTTCGGCATCGCTCGCCACGCCAGCTTCTTCCGCAGGCCGAACCACGCGTGATTCACGCACAGGAAGATGCCGTGCAGCGCACCCCATATGATAAAGGTCCAGCCCGCGCCGTGCCATATGCCGCCGAGCAGCATGGTGAGGAAGAGATTCACGTAGCGGCGCGAGGGGCCCTTCCGGTTGCCGCCTAGCGGGATGTAGAGGTAGTCGCGCAGGAAGCGCGACAGCGTCATGTGCCAGCGGCGCCAGAACTCGACGATCGAGTCCGCCTTGTAGGGCGAGTGGAAATTCAGCGGGAAACGGATGCCGAACAACCGTGCCGAGCCGAGCGCCATGTCCGAGTAGCCGGAGAAGTCGAAGTAGAGCTGCAGCGCGAAGGCCACCGCGCCGACCCATGCCTCGACCATGGTCGGGTCGCGTCCGTCTTCCGCGGCCAGCCCGAAGATCGGCGTGGCGATGCGGGCGAGATTGTCGGCGATGACCACCTTCTTGAAGAGGCCCATGAGGAACATCCCCAGCGCCACCGGGAAGTCGCGATGCCAGCCCTGACGCGTTTGGCGGAACTGCGGCATCATCTCCCGGTGATGGATCAGCGGGCCCGCGATGAGGTGCGGGAAGAAGGTGACGAACAGCAGGTAGTCGGTGAAGTGGTATTCCTCCGTCTCACCGCGATAGGCGTCCACCAGGTAAGCGATCTGGAGGAAGGTGAAGAAGGAGATGGCGAGCGGCAGGACGATATCGGGAACACTCGCCGGCCAGCCGGTGGCCGAGTTCAGGATGCCACCGAGGAAGCCGGCATACTTGTAGTAGCCGAGTAGCGCGAGATTCGCGGCGACGCCGGCGATCAGCAGCAGCTTGGCGTGGGGAGCGGGCGCATTCCTCTGGCCGGGCCCGGCTTGCGGAGATTCATCGCTGTCCTCCTTGGGACGCCGCGACAAGGTACGGCCCAGGTAGTAGTTCGCCGTGCACGAGCCGAGGATTAGCAGGATATACTTCGGGCTCCACGGTTTCTCCGGATCGGGATTCCAGACGCCGTAGTACACCAGCGACACCAGGACCAGCCAGCCGAGCACCACCCGGAAGGGCGCGCGCTTCAGCGCCTGCCAGCCGATCAGCGCGATCGGCAGGAAGACGAGGAGGAAGGTGTAGGAGTTGAAGAGCATTAAGGAGCGGCGACATTCCTGTCGCCGGACGACCGGTTGAGAAGCGACGACACTCTTGTCGTCGGGCACGGGCTGGGGAAGGGACCGGAGAAGGCAAACCGTAGGCGCGTCGGCCTTCCGCGTAGGCGCGCTGGTGACAGCGCTGAACGGTCCGGTGAAGCGGGCAGCCCCGGTGCTTCCGCTTTGTTACCAATGCGCCTACCATGAAGCGGGAGATGTCTTCCTCGCGTTTTCATTACAGCGCCAGCACCTCCGCCTTTTGCAGTTCCGCCAGCGCCAACGGCATCAGCCGCTGCGAGAGGTGGGTGCTATCATGGAAAAGTGCGATGTCCGCCTTCACCGAGGGATCGTGGTATTTCCCTGCAAGCGCGACCATCGGGATGCCCGCTTTCTCGCAATGCTCCCGCAGCCGCGCGATGTAGGCATAGGTGATGTCCCTCCGCAGCTCCCATGAACCGATGAAGGGGAAGGTGGGGCTCGAGAGATTCTCGTCCTTCGGGATGATCTGCGGCGGCCCCCACACGATCGGCCGGAAACCTTTCGCCGCGATTGCCTGCGGCAGCTTCACGAACTTGGCTGCGGTCTTCTCGACCACCTCGTCGATCCGGCCGCCGGCGATCACCGCCTTGGCCATGTGGATGCGGCAGTCGATCTCGCCGAAGGACAGCAGCACCTTGCTCCCCGGCTTCACGTCTTTCTTCAAGACGATCTCGATCTTCTCCCGCGAGCGCGTCGAGGAACCCAGATCGCCGGCCTTCCAAGCGGTCGCCGGGCCGACGTGAAAAACGCGGAAGCACGGCAGCACATTCAGCCCGCGATTGATCCAATGCGGCTTCCAAAACGCGCTCCGCCGGTAGCGGATGAAGCGCAGCCGCTCCGCCCCGGCGAAGAACATCGTATTGCTATCGCCGATGCAGGTCAGCGGCTCGATCGGGCCTTTCAAGTCCCGGCCGAGGTGTTTCTCTAACAAAGCACGGCGCCGCGCGTCGAAGGGCGTGGCCGTGGTGCGGGGCTTGCGCGTCAGCAGCGAGTCAAGGTCATCGGCCAGCGAAAGCACTTCCGCCAGCGTGTCAGCGGGGAGCTCGGGAATCATGCCGCCCCTGCGCTGGATTCCACGATCGACCACTGCGGCGCGAGCCAGTTGTCGGGCGACTGCTTGCCGACCAGCACCAGGTCCACGTGGACGCGGTTCGGGTCGCCATGCAGCTTCGGCAAGTCGGCGAAGCCGTCCACCCGCTTGAGCGTCTTCGACTTGATGTTCGCCAGGCGGTAGGTGTGGAAGCGCTGCTGCAGCCAGCCGAGATACTCCATCGGCGATTGGCCGGCCCAAGTGATGTATTGGGCATCGAACTCGATGAAGCCGACCGAGCGGCTCACCGAGGCCAGCGTCTCCACGAAGCCGCGCAGTGCCTTGCTCTCGTAGCCCTCGATGTCCATCTTGAAGAGCAGCGTCTTCCCCCGGGCCACCGAAAGCGGCACCACGGAGTCGATGGTCTTGGCGGGCAGCTTGAATTCCAGCGTCTGTGGCCGGTCATTCATCTCCCGGACGGCGGAGGAGCTGCCGCTCCAGTCCGGATTCACGAAAAACGGGATGTCCTCCGCCGGGGCGTCGGAGACCAGGCAATTGGTGATCGTCATGCGCGTCCCGGCCGGGTGGCCCTCGCGGCTTTTCTCCAGGTGCGGGATCAGCCGCGGATTCGCCTCGAAGCCGAAAAGCGTCGCATTCGTCTCGTAATCGGTGCCGAACATGCATTCGCCGTAGTTCAGCCCCACGTCCACGATCAGGTCGGGATTGAGGTGGGTATTGAAATCGCGCCAGAAAATCAGGTTGTCGGAAACTTTTCCGCGGAGGGGCTCCTCGATCACCTTTTTTTGGGCGCAGGGGTCGCCCGGATCGATGTAGATCCAGTGTTCGCTGCCGTGCAGCTTGGCCCGTTCCGGACGGAGGGTGCCGTAGCGGAGCAGGGTGAGGGGCTTGAGGTAGGCGCGTTTGACGGCTTTCTCCAAACGCTTGTAGGGGCTGACTTTCATGAAGCGGCGCGCCGGGAGTGTGGGCGGCGGCGGGGTGGGGGGCAAGCACGGGGAAAGAATGCCTTGGAGCGGGCGGAAGCCCCGGGGGATCAAATCCCCATCCCCCCATCTTTGGTGGGCCAGCGGGCCTATCGAGCCCGGCCGGATCGCAGCCGGTCGGAAAATGAGTGCCATCAGGCGATCAGATCACCCCTACGTCCGTGGTGCCGTCGTGAAAGACCCTCACGGTCTTCCCATTCCCGTCAAAAACGACAACCCGCTTCTTGCTGAACCACATCGACTGCTGGCTCCACTCCAAGTTCATTGTGACCACGGTGACATTCCTGAACTTCTGCCCCTCCAGCTCGATTTGCTCATGGCGGGCGGCCGTGGCAGTGTAGTTCAGTTTCGAGTGCTTCGAACCGATGATGGGCTTTCCCTCTGCCACGCTTTTCACGAAGGCATTGCTGCGCTCGGTAAGGTGCGTGAGGCATCCGCTGGTGAGGGCATAGGGAATGAGGGTGCTGTCGAATGAACTATACCACCAGAGATCCTTCGGCTGAAGGCGTTGCATTGCCTCGTTTCCCCGATCTTCCAACACGCTGACCACTTCTGCCCGTGGTGGAGCCAAGGACTCTGCCGCGAGGATGAGCTTTCCCAGCTCATCGTTGGCGAACGTGCGCTTGATGCTGATCGTGTGCGTTCCTTCGGTGCTTGATTGGTCGGGCGGGAGGAAAGCGGGTGGCTCAGACCGAGAATTGGTCACCATCAGCAGGAGGATCGCAAGCAGGCAGCGAGGGAGATTCATGGGTGGAGATGGCGAAGGGGGATTCGGGTGGCGGAGCGCTTGTAGATTCAACGATCCAGATCGGGTTGCCATTAGGGAAACTTCCTCCCGGTCTGTGATCGCTTTCTCCGCAGCGCAGGCGCCGCTCGGCTAGCCAGCCTTCGTCGGGCCGGCGGTCAGGGCTGCGCAAGGATCGCATGATGTCAGCCCGTGCCGGTGGTTTAAGCACGCAGGACGGATATGGTAATTTCTTGGATGCCACGTGATCCCTACCTCACTGGCTCCTCATTCTGCTTTTCCTAATCTTGTGGTCCGCTTGGCTCGTCAGGCACTGGAAGCGGGAACAAAAGAAACTAACAGCATGACTTCGCGCCCGCTCTACCGCCGCGTTTCATTCTGGCTCGGGCTGTTCGTCGCGTGCTTTCTGGCGTGGGCTTGGTGGGACAGCTACCGGAATGGAACAAGCTTGGCATGTTCGTGGAAAACGGGATCGCTCTGGGTCGTTCAGGCGGATGGATCATTCTACATTGCCTCAGGTGAAATCCGTTCGCCGGGGTGGTGGTTTTCGCGCTACGAGTTCGACGTGCGGTGGATGCTGGTGGACTGGTAGGAGGCGGGGCTCCGCTACTTTAGGGTTTCCGACTCCCTCTTATTCTTTTCCTTCCTAGGACTCTGGGGCTGCTGGATGGCGTGGCGCTGGCGGCGAGAGCGGCGGCTTTCCAAGCTCGACACGGCGCCCGCCCCGTAGGGCCTGCGAACGAAGCGCGGGCCGTGGCAAGCGTTTGGTCTCGCCTTGCCGAGGGATCGCGGCTCCCTTGGCAAGGGCTGGATCACTGCACGTGAAAGCCCGCACCCCCACGCACATGGCTGACGACTGGTATCGCCGGAAGACTTGGACGCCGATCGACCGCGAGGAGTTCTTCGAGCGGCTTCGACGCAGCCGTGGTGCCTTCAACAAGGCACAGTATGCACGCATCCAAGCCTACGAACTACTCACCACCGGGACCCGCGAGGCCTACTCCGCCGCGCTCGAGTTGCTTGACATGATCTTGGCCGAGTGGCGGGAAGACGCACAACTTGCCCCGGTGTATCATCACCGCGCCGACTGCTATCTCGGTCTGGGAGACACGGAGCGTGCCATGGATGCCTACCGCCAGGTCTTCCAGGCGCAGAGGGTCTTCAAGGGGCATCAGACGGATGCTCACATCGATTTCGGTTGGCTCATCGCGACGACACCATTGCCGGAGCTTTACGACGAAGCGCTGGCAGTGCTTGGCGAGTTCGCGCACGGGATGTTCCCCGTCCAGCGCTATCGGGTGAATGCGATTCACGCGCTCATCCTCGACGCTCGCGGCCAGCGAGAGCAGGCGCGTAGCCACGCACGAGCTGCGCTCGATGAAGCTGCGGCCCGGCAATCGGGCTTCCGCTACCATGCCACCCTTGGCCTGGTAGAGTCGCCCGGCGAGAGCGTGTATCAGAGATTGCAGGCACTCGCGGTCTAACTGAGTCCTCACCTGCATCCCCGGGTTGGACGACCACCGTTCTCCCGAATGCTTTAAAGCCAGAAGGTATTTTCCCTGAGGCCCCACACTTCGGGCCTGCTTCTTTTCGCTAAAAGAGGCCTAAGGGAACGGCCCGTCGCGCGTTCTAGGAGAGCTATCTCCCTATCCAGCCTCTGAAAATCGCATCCCCGACAGCACGCACCATGCTCCCTCAGCACGCACCGGCGCTCCTCTACTCTGGCGATGGCGTGGCATTGTGGGGAGTGCATGCCGAGAGAGCCCAAGCGGTGAACTGGAGCGAGCTGCTCAAGCCGGAGATGGTGCACTTGGTCCTAAACCTCGAAGGGAGCCTGTCAGTTCCCGGTCGACGGGAGCGGCTGGAACTTGGCCCCGGCACGGCGGCCATCTTGAGAACACCTGCGGCGGATGCGGTGCACGCCAACGGCTCGGAGGGCGATGAGGTGCAACGTTTCGTGGTGATGTCCGCGACGTCCGATTGGCTGGCGGCAACCTTCTGCGAATCGCTCGAAGGGCTGCACCCCCTTCTTCGCGGGATGAGTGGCCCGGAGGATGCCGGGCAGTTGTGTCCCATCAATCTGACCGAGCGGATGCTCTGCGAATCCCTTCTCAGCCCGCCGGTTCCCCGGGCGCTTCAGCCGACGTGGTTCAATGGCAAGATCGTCGAGTGCTTCAGTCTCTTCGGAGGGATCGACGCTGCCACCGGACCTGACCGTGACCCGCTGCGGGAGCGTATCGATGCGGCCGTGATGTGGCTGCGGGAACATTTCCGCGACGAGCTGAACCTGGGGGCTTTGGCCGAGCATGTGGGTTCCGACCCGAGCTACCTGAGCCGGCTCTTCAAGCAGCACACGGGAAATACCATCTCGCAGACCCTACGTCAGATCCGTGTCGACATCGCGGCGGGTCTGTTGCGGGAGGGGAATCGCAATGTGAGCCAAGCTGCCTTTGAAGTGGGCTACAGCAGCCTCAGCCACTTCACCAAGGCCTTCGTTGCAGAGAAGGGCATGCGCCCGTCCGATTGGCGGGCCGGGTCTCTGTAGAGGGTGGAGTGGCCTTGCTCATCTCGTGGCTTGGGTTCCTTTTCTGGCATGTTAGGAGGCAAGGGAAGCCAAACCCATGAAGCCGCGCGCGCTCATCAAGTGGAAATCCTTTTGGCTCGGGATTCTGGTCCTCGGGTTCCTGGGGTGGGCGTGGAATTTGTCGGTCGCACCCCATCCAAGTCTTTTGACGTTCAAGCAGAACGCCTCGACACCATGCCGCAGCGTTGGACAGCGTTCCGGGTGCGTATTTGTAGAGTTCGCGTGGTATGACCCATTCATGCCTTCGGGGTGGACCCTTCACCGCGTGCACGGGAACGAGGAGGAAGCATTCCCCGCCTATGTTCACCTGCAGGGAAGTCAGGTTTCTGTTGCCCACTGGTTCCTCATCCTCCTCTTCCTCGTTCCGTGGCTCGCGTTCCTTTTCCGGCGTGTTAGAAGGCAGCGGAAACCTTTCGCATGAAGCCGCGCCCGTTCTACCGCTGGAAGAACTTTTGGCTCGGGCTGTGTGTTTTGGTGTTCTTGGGGTGGGCTTCTTTTGAATCGCGCGGCACGACAACAAGGGTAGTCTTCCAAAAGGCTACATCCGGCTTCTACGAGCTTGCCCGAGAGGATTGCGCTACTTTCCTGGTGAATGGCCGTTGGGGGCATAGAATCACGCCCATGCCTCCGCTGATATTTGGTTATAAGGTATGGGCTGGACCTTGGGCCACTGGCTATGAAGATACGCTCCTGCCGGATTGGCCGCGCGTGAAGCTCCCCGATAGCTGGATTATTTCAGGCTTCGTCTTCCTATGGTCCACCTGGCTTTTCTACCACTGGAAGCGGGAACAAAAGAAATGCCCATGACGCCCGGCCCCGGCATCTGGCACCGCACGCGCCGCCGCCCGTCGTTTTGGCTCGGGCTTTTCGTCGCCTGTTTCTTGGCGTGGCGGGCGCGGGGGGAGAGGAAGCACCTTCCGCGGAACTAAAATAGCTCTCCCTGTTCCGGCCTTTTGCCGCCTCGTGGATTCGGCACGTTGCTTTCCACTTGGAACATGCCGTCTGGCCGGTGGAAGTCTGCGAGCGCCATGCCGTCTAACCAAGGGTCGATCTCGTGGTCCAGTAGCGCGACCAAACAGCGATCATGCCCCGTTGCGGCTACCTCGCGGTTGGGCTCGGTGGTGAGCATGGTGTGGCAGAGACCGAATTCCGGGGATTCCTCCCAAAGTCCCGCGACAAAGAAGCAATCGCCGCCCATGTGGAAGCGGTGGGCGACCTTGGCTCCCGTGGGGCCGGTCCATTCGTAAAACTCGGTGACAGGCACGATGCAGCGGCGGTGCTGGTAAGCGTCCTTCCACATGTAGGAGCCCATTTTCTCGGACTGGGCATTCACGACGGGCTTCGCTGCCGTGAGGCCCGTGCCATCGGGTCCCGGCTTGCCGTCCTTCCGCTTGAACCGGCGGCGGAATCCCCACGTCATTACCACGACCTCACGCTCTCCCGTGATCACTGCCAGGGGCATGGAGGGCTCGATGCCTTGATCGCTGAATTCCTCAAAGTCGGCGTTCAGCTTGTTCCACAATGCCGGGTCGATCTTCCCGTGCCGTGCGGCCTTCTTTAGCTGGACCTTGTGGTAGGTGCACACGCTAGGAAGGTAGCAGCCGGGTCAACCGCCCGCCTCATCCGCGGGAAATCCTTTTGGTTTGGAATCCTCGTGCTTGGGTTCCTTGTCTGGGGGTGGACGCGGTCTTTGATGTGCGTTCTGGAACTCCGCTCCTCCGGTAGCTCTACCAGACCGGAGGAGCGGAGCTTGAGAGTTTGAGGGATTCAAGGCTGCGGAAGCCGCTTTTGGGACGGTGCGGCCGATGCACCGAGCCGGCTGGTCCGCCGCAGAAGCGTCTGGAGAATGTTACGATGCGGGCGCCGGTACCCCATCAATTGAAGACAGCAGAGAGTTCACCCTTGAGGACCTAACGTGCCTTGTTGGCAAGAACGAAGCGGGCAAATCGGCACTGTTGACGGCGCTTTGAGGCGGACCCGAAAATCCGGCCAGGGAAGGAGCTTCACGCGGCGGGATTGCTTTCGGCTGAGGGGCCAAATAGAAGGGCCGCATGAAAGGAAGAACTTTTGGCGGTCTTGTTTTTCTCGCGGCCATCGTAGCCGCCCAAGCAATCGAGGAGATCAATTCGGTTCCATTGGGAAATGATCTCGAAGCGCACTACGGCCACGTCAATGGGGCGAAGTATTTTTACCTTCCGGGGCGGAAGGAACCCATTCAGTTTTCTTCTGGGGTGTTCATCACCCAAGCTGTCGTATCGCCTGACCTCAAACTGTTGGTTCTTCTTCTCTTTCGGTATCGGTCGGACGGTGCTGGGGCGGACGGATACGGCTGTTTAGTCTGCCGACGCTCGGATACTACAGCTGAGGCAAATTGGTCGGTCTACTATTCCCTTTTTTCCGACGAGCTTAATCTTCGGTTTGACCGCAGAACTCACGTTGAGGATTTACATGCCGTAACGAACAAGGGCGTGGTGACGCTCAGGTTGGCTCAAGCGGAAAATCGAACGCCGCCCACCAAGATTCTGCGTTCATGGGAAGATTGGGACCTTGAGAAAGAAGAGCGGGTAAAGAGGATCAAGGACGCGGAACCGTTCGACAAATTCGAGGAATGAATGCCCCCGCCCCCTCATCCGCTCCAATTCCTTTTGGTTGCCTTTCTCGCTCCACTAGTGACGCCGCGCCCCATCCTCCGTTCTCGCCTCTTCTGGCTTGGTCTGCCGGGATTGGTTTTCTTGCTTTGGGGGTGGCGGCTTTGGACCCAATACGAATCGTGGGTGGGTTTCACCGGTGCGCGCCCTTGGGGATTGGGTCAACTTGGAGGAGAAATCTATGTATGTCGGAATTCCGAGGGATGGCCAGATAGCCGGAACTTCGTGGCGCGACATGAAGAAATTACTGAGGAAGCGGCACGCGAGTGGAAAACGTGGATAGGCTGCCGGTGGCTGGGGAAGAACTGCTGATTACGAGACAAGACGGTCAGACTTTTACTTTATCTCGCGAGAGGAGGGGGACTCCCTTTAAATTTTACTACACACCACGGTCAACGTCGCCCTCGCTTCGCTCGCACGTGCTTTTTCTTGCGACGGCTCGCGAACGTTCGAAGGGGGAGACGACGCACCGGCTGACAGTCCCCGACTCCCTCGTTTTCTTTTCCTTTGTTGGGCTTTGGGCTGGGTGGCTTGCGCGTTCCGACTGGCGTCGAAAAACGCGAGGGGCTAACGGTTCCGCCTGAGGATTTTGTCCATGGTTTCAACGTGTAGCTTGTGGCCGAAGTCCCCGACGTGGCGCGGCGGGGGAGACGTCGTGTTAGCCGAGTCACTTGTCCTTGTTCTTAACTATATCCCAGACCAAGCCGTCACTCGGACGGGTCAATGTGTCCCCCTTTTCGCCGAGAACAAAAATCGTCGGCCTGCCGCCCGTCATCACGCGAATCTCAGCGGTCGAAATTCTTTCCCACGTTCCTTTAGTCGGACCTCTCTCCCATTCCTCAAGGTAGCTGCCACCCTTTTTGAAGTGGATGGTTGAGGTTCGGTGACGTTCCTTCCACACGCTATCGTCCAGAGGGAAGCCCTTCTCGGCAGCCTCAAGAACTTCAATCTTTTTCTTGATTGCGAGTGCGGTTTCGAGGTCGCCCGCCGATGTTACTTTGCGCTGAAGCGCTTCAAGCTCGGCTTTGAACTTGCGGTCGATTGGGAGGGTGGCCTTGGCTACTGCTTCGTCTCTCGCCTTCTGTAGCTTCTCAAGTTCGTTGTCGAATTTTCCTGCCAGAGCTGTTTCCGTTAACGCGACTGTCACTAGGGCGAGCCGACCGAGATGGGCATATTTTTGCATATGCGGAGGTTTCTGAGTTTGGCCTTGGGAGCAAGGATAATAGGGCCGTGGCAACCCAGCAAGTGACCGGCTTTGAACTGGATTCTGCGGGTGACTTTCTTCCTTAAATCCGCCCCGCTTTCCAAGGAAGTGCGTGGGTGATTGTCGCCTTGCGTTGAAGAGCCCGGAGGAAGGGCCTTCACGGGCCGGGTCCTAACGACCCCACCTAGTAGCCAAAAGGAACAAAGAAAGTAATGCTCGCGAGTCTAAACCCGTTGATTTTCAAAGGCCGATTCTAAGGCAAAAATAAGGCGGGGAGCTTTCGCTCCCCGCCCGTTTGCTTTGTAACTCTTTGAAAGTGAAGGTACCCCGACTTGGACTCGAACCAAGGACCAAAAGATTAAGAGTCTTCTGCTCTACCAACTGAGCTATCGAGGCGTTGTGACCGCCTTGCGGCGGGGCCGGAAGGATGCATTTCGATCCGGGCGGCGCAAGAGGAATTTTGGCACTTTTTCGGTCACTTGGCGACCGGCAAGAAGAGGATGCAGATGGGGTTCGGGGCGGGGGTGGTGGCCTTGGGTTCGCCGAGCTTGCCGGTGGCGGGATCGAGCGGGAGGGAGGCGAGGGTATTTGAGTCCTGGTGGGCGCAGAGGAGCCATTTGCCGTCGGGGGAAATGGTGAAATGGCGGGGGACCTTGCCGCCGCAGGGGGCGACCTGGACGGAGGTCAGCTTGCCGGTGGCGGCGTCGCGCGCGAAGACGGCGATGCTGTCGTGCCCGCGATTCGAGGCATAGACGAACTTGCCGCTGGGGTGGACCTGGATCTCGGCGGTGGAGCTGCCTCCTTTCCAGTCGGCCGGCAGGGTGGGGAGTTCGCCGATGGACTCGAGGGTGCCCTTGGCGGCATTGAAGCTGCAGGCGGTCACGGTATTGGTCAGCTCATTGACGACGTAGGCGTGCTTGCCATCCGGCGAGAAATCCAGATGGCGCGGGCCGGCGCCCGGAGTGCTTGCGGATGAGGCGGGTTCGGCCTCCGCGGGCTTCGCGGTCGCGGGGTCCAGGGTGTAGGTGAGCACTTTGTCGAGGCCGAGGTCGGGGACGAGCAGGTGCTTGCCGCGGAAATAGACGCCATGGGCGTGCGGGCCGTCCTGGCGGCTGGGGTGCGGGCCCTTGCCCTCGACCTTGTGGGCGAAGCCGAGGCCGGCGGGCAGGCCCTTCGCATCGAGCTGCACCACGGTGGTCGTGCCATCGCTGTAATTCGCGGTGGCGAGCATTTTACCCGAGGGATCGACGGCGAGGTGGCAGGGATTGTTGCCCTGCGACGAGGTCTCGGTGACGAATTCCAGCGAGGGCCCGGCGCCCAGCGTGAAGACGGCCAGGCTGCCCTTCGGCATGGCCTCGGCGCGGCCGACCGAGTAGAGCAGCGGCAGAGTGGGGTGCAGGGTGAGGAAGCCGGGGCCTTGGTATTTCGCGCCGAGCTTCACCTCGCCGAATTCGCCGGTCGCGGGGTCGAAGGAGGACAGGTAGATGCCCTCGCTTTTCCCGCTGCCGCCGGTATTCGTGCCGATGGCGATGGGCAAGGGGGCGGCATGGGCGAGCGCGCTGACGGCGAGGAGGGCGAAGCTGGATTTCATCATCGCGTTCTCCTACCCGGCAGAGGCGGGAATTCGATCACAATCGTTGCGCGAAGCGGGTCATCGCGGCATATCCCGGCCATGCCCGCGCACGCCGAAGCCTTCGAAATCCGCACCCGCGGCAAGGGGACGTATCAGATCACGGCGGAGGTCGCGGGCATCGTCCAACGCAGCGGGATCGAGACGGGCACGGTGACGGTCTTCGTGCGGCATACCTCGGCGAGCCTGGTGATCATGGAGAATACCGACCCGAGTGCGCGGCGGGACTTGGAGGAATTCTTCGAGCGGCTGGTGCCGGAGGATACGCCGTGGTTCGTGCACACGGATGAGGGGCCGGATGATATGCCGAGCCACATTCGCATGGCGCTGACCCGGACGAGTGAAGTGATCCCGATCATGGGCGGGCGGATGGTGCTTGGGACGTGGCAGGGGATTTTTCTCTTCGAGCACCGGCGGGCGGCGCATCGGAGGGAGATCGTGGTGGGGGTGGTGGGGTGATTGAAATTGGGGTAATTGGGGTAATTGGGGTAATTGGGGTGATTGGGGTAATTGGGGTAATTGAGGTGATTTGGGTGATTGGGTTGTTGGGTTGTTGAGTTGTTGGGTGATGGTTGTGGTTTCGTCTGTTTCGCTTGTTTCGTTGTTCTCCTCCTACGCCTTGTGGGTGACGACGGATGCAGCCGGGTGCTTCCCCGCAGCAGGGCTGCTGGCATCGGGCGGCAGCAGGGCTGCGCGCAGTCCGGGTCTCCGACCACTGCGGCGGGCCCGATAACGAATGAAGAGCCGCGGAGGCGTCGCGACGGCTTGCTGGGGAGCGCGGGATTTCCTGGCCTCCGAAGCCTTGGCGTAGGGTGGCATACGGCCCGCGAGGTCGAGTGGTTCGCGGGCGCGGTTTTTAGAGCCGCAGCGAAGGACCATTCGGGCCGGTCTGAAGACCGGCGCTCCCGGGGAGCAAGTCCGCCCGCTCACACCGCCGCTCCCCAATGCCAGATTCCCACAACTACTGCCCCTGCATCTTCTTCCGGTATGCCAGCGGGCTGATGCCCACCGCCTGCTTGAACTGCCGGGAAAATGCGGACTGGTCCGAGTAGCCGCAGGAGAGGGCGATCTGGGCGATGACCTCATTCGTGGTCGAGAGCCGTTCACAGGCGGCATCGATGCGGACCTTCACGAGATACTGGCCGGCGGTGACGTGGAAGAGCGCGCGGATGCGTTGGTCGAACTGATAGATGGACAGACCCGCCATCTCGGAAAGCTGGGGCAGGCGCAGCGGCTCATCGAAGTGCTTGTGGATGTGGTCGATCGCCTTCGACATGGCGGCGAAGTCCTCCTGCCGGTCCTGCGGGCCGTGCATGTCGCGGGAGATCCCGCAGACGCCAATGATGCGGCCGTCCTTCGCCTTCACCGCTTCCTTGAAAGTGAGGCACCAGCCGCGGCGGCCGCCGGGGTAGAGGTGCAGCTCCAGGTGATCGCGGATGCCGAGGCCGGTCTTGAGGATCTCGCGGTCCTGGAGGACGAAGCCCTCGCCGAGCGGCGGCGGGAAAAGCTCCTCGGCCGTTAGACCGATGGCCGATTCCTTGTCCGGCAGGCCGCAGCGGGTGGCCAGAGTCTGGTTCACCGCCATGTAGCGGCCGAAGGCGTCCTTCACGAAGAACACGATGTCCGGGACAGCGTCGAAAAGACTGTCCACCGGCGGCATCCCGTCGAGAGAGTCGAAAAAGGTCCTGCGGAGTCGGGCGGCCGGCGTCATCTTGGATAGAAGAATACGCTGGTGTTGCTATACGGATTCGGAGGCAGTCGCTAGCCCTTTCGCCTAGACCCTGATGCTAAAAATCCATCAACCCATGAGCGATCCCCGAGTCCGAGTCATCGATTCCCACACCGAAGGCGAACCCACACGTGTGGTCGTGGAAGGTGTGCCCGATCTCGGGCCCGGCACGATGCGGGAGAAGGCGACCCGTTTTTCCACGGAGCACGATTGGCTGCGCTCTGCGGTGTGCAATGAGCCGCGCGGCCACGATGCGATGGTCGGCGCGCTGCTGTGCGAGCCCTCCGAGCCGGATTGCTGCTGCGGCGTGATCTTTTTCAACAACGTCTCGACCCTGAACATGTGCATCCACGGCACCGTGGGACTCGCTGCGACGCTGGTGCACATGGGGAAGATCGGCGCGGGAGACCATCGCATCGATACGCCTGTTGGGGTCGTGGTCGCGCGGGTGCATGAGGATGGCTCGGTGACCGTGGCGAATGTCCCGAGCTACCGGATGGCCGCCGAGGTCCCGGTGGAAGTGCCGGGGTGGGGAACCGTGCGCGGCGACATCGCGTGGGGCGGGAATTGGTTCTTCCTGATCGATGGGCAGGGCCCGGCGGTGGAGTTCGCGAACCTCGATGCCCTAACAAATTTCACGTGGGCCGTCCGCCAGGCGCTGGGGAAGCATGGCATCACCGGCGACGACGGCATGGAGATCGACCACATCGAGAGCTTCGGGCCGCCGACCGATCCGGCGAGTTCGGACAGCCGCAATTTCGTCCTATGCCCGGGCAAGGCGTATGACCGCTCGCCCTGCGGCACCGGCACCAGCGCGAAGCTCGCCTGCCTGCATGCGGCGGGGAAGCTCCAGCCCGGCGTGATCTGGCGGCAGGCCGGCATTCTCGATACCGTATTCACCGGCACCGTGGAAGAACTCCCCGATGGCAAGGTGTTGCCGCGTGTGACGGGGCGCGCCTGGATCACCGGCGAGTCCGTCTATCACTTCGATCCCGCCGATCCTTTCCGCAACGGCATCCCGACATCCCTCTAACAAACTACTACCACCGCACCGACATGAGCATCACTTGGAAGGGCGTCATGCCCGCCACCCTCACGCAATTCAACGCAGACTACAGCATCGACCACGCGCTCATGGCGGACCATGGCAAGTGGCTCGTCGAGGGAGGCTGCACCGCCATCGTCGTCCACGGCTCGCTGGGCGAGGGTGCCACGCTGTCCTTTGAGGAGAAGTTGGCGCTGCAGAAGACCTACGTGGATGCGCTGCCGGGCACGCCGATCATCCCGGGCGTCGCCTCGCTCTCGACCAAGGAAGCCGTCGATATCGCCAAGGCTGCAAAGGACAATGGCTGCCGCGGCCTGATGGTGCTGCCGCCTTATCTGTACGCCTCGGATTGGCGCGAGATGAAGGCGCACATGAAGGCGGTCATCTCCGCCACCGAACTGCCCTGCATCATCTATAACAACCCGGTCGCGTACAAGACCGACTTCACCCCGCTGCACATCAAGGAGCTCGCCGATGAGCTGCCGAACGTGGAGTCGGTGAAGGAGTCCTCCACCGATGCCCGCCGCATCGCGGGCATCCGCGAAGTCTGCGGCGACCGCCTCGCGCTCGGCGTGGGCGTGGATGATTGCGCGGTGGAAGGTGCCGCGATGGGCGCGACCTTTTGGATCACCGGCGTGGGCGGCGCTTTCCCGAAGCACAATGTGAAGCTGTGGGATTTCGCCACCACCGGCCGCATCGAGGAGGCCATGCCGATCTACACGTGGATGCTGCCGATGCTGCGCATGGACACGGTTGTGAAGTTCGTGCAGCTCATCAAGCTCCAGCAGACCCTCGCCAGCGGCGGGAAGTTCGGCAACAACCGCGTCCGCGCACCGCGTCTGGAACTCGAGGGCAAGGAGCTCGCCGAGGCCACCGCGATCATCGAAAAGGCCCTTGCGACTGCGCCGGTGGTATAAGGAGCTTGGACATTCTGTCCACGCCGTGTCGACAGAATGTCGACACTCCTTATTTTCCCGCCGTCAGCGGGCATGCAGACGTTTCGTCCACACTGGGTTGACCTCAGGTCAACCCTCCTCATCTTGTTTGTCTCTACCATGACCACCCAGCTTCTCGGCACCTCCATCATCGGTTTTTCCCGCGGCAGCGGCAGCGACGTCTGCGGCCAAGCCATCCATCCCGCCAGCGGCGGAAAGCTGGAGCCTGCGTATCTCGCGGCGACGGCCGATGAAGTGAACCGTGCCGTGGAGCTCGCCGGGCTGGCGTTTCCCGCCTACTCGACGCTGCCCGGGGCGCAGCGCGGGGCCTTCCTGCGTGCGATCGCGGAGGAGATCGAAAAGATCGCCGAAGACATCGCCGTGCGCGGGCCGCAGGAGACCGGCCTGCCGGAGGCCCGGCTGCGTGGCGAGACGGCCCGCACCACCGGCCAGCTCCGGATGTTCGCGGCGCTGGTGGAAGAAGGCTCGTGGGTCGATGCCCGCATCGAGCACGCCCAGCCCGAACGACAGCCGGTGCCGAAGCCTGACCTCCGCTCGATGCACCGCGCGCTCGGTCCCGTGGCGGTCTTCTGTGCCAGCAATTTCCCGCTCGCCTTCTCGGTGGCCGGTGGCGACACCGCCGCTGCCCTCGCTGCCGGTTGCCCGGCGGTGGTGATCGCTCATCAATCGCATCCCGGTGTGGCAGAGCTGGTCGGTAGTGCCGTGATGCGAGCCGCCCTCGCGACGAACATGCCCGAGGGTGTGTTCTCGCTGCTCTACGGCGGAGGTCGCACCGTGGGAATCAGCGTGGTGCAGCATCCCGTTATCCAAGCGGTCGGCTTCACCGGTTCGCGTAGTGGAGGCACCTCCCTCATGGCTGCCGCGGCCAATCGCGAGCAACCGATTCCCGTGTATGCGGAAATGAGCTCGGTCAATCCGGTGGTCATTCTGCCGGGCGCGCTTGAGCGTAGTGAAGTGGCACTCGCCGAGGCTTTCTTCGGGTCGCTCACGCTCGGCGTCGGCCAGTTTTGCACGAATCCGGGGCTGGTCTTCTTGCCAGAGGGCAAGGGGTTCGGCTTCATCGAACGTCTCCGCGAACTGGTCACCGCGGCCACGCCGGGCACGATGCTTAGCCCTGCGATCTGCCAGGCCTACGCCGACACCGTCGAAGCGATCTCGTCAACCGAGGGCGTCCAGACGATTGCCCGTGCGACCGCCGGTGACGGTCAGGGTGCGGCAGCGGTCTTCAGCGTTTCGCTGCGCCGCTTCCTGGAGGCGGATGTCTTGCGAAGCGAAATGTTCGGCCCGGGGACCTTGATCGTCCGCGGTTCGCTGGAGGAAATCGAGGCAGCCATTCCGGAGCTGGAGGGCCAGCTTACGGCCACCGTCCACGGCACGAGCGAGGAACTCGCCGCAAATGCCTCGCTGGTGGCGGCCTTGGAATCGCGGGCCGGTCGCCTGATCTTCAACAGCTTTCCCACCGGTGTGGAAGTGTGCCACAGCATGGTCCACGGCGGTCCCTTCCCGGCGACCTCCGATGGGCGTAGTACTTCGGTGGGCACCATGGCCATCCACCGCTTCACACGGGCTGTCGCGTGGCAAGGATTTCCCGATGCCTGCCTGCCTGCCGAGCTGCAGGAGGTGAACCCGCGGGGGATCCGTCGCCTTGTCGACGGGCAGTTTGTTTGACGGGTAAGACGCCGGTAGCCGGGGATGCTCACCCACATGGGGGAGGTGATTTCACGCGCGCGGTATTGCCAGCTCAGGATGAGCAGGCACCATCGTGTCCACGATGAAAGCACTCGTCCTTGCCGTTCTCGCCCTGCTCCCGTCGCTCCGCGCCGCCGAGCATCCCTGGGTTTCGTTGTTCAATGGCAAGGATCTCGATGGCTGGACGCCGAAGGTTTCCGGCCATGCGCTTGGCGCAAACCCGCACGATACCTTTCGCGTCGAGGATGGCATCCTCAAGGTGAGCTATGACAAGTACGGCAAGTTCGACAACCAGTATGGCCACCTGTACTCGAACCTCGCCTACTCACGCTACATCCTGCGGATGGAATACCGCTTCGAGGGCAAGATGATGGCCGACGCTCCGGGCTACGTGAACCTCAACAGTGGCGTGATGATCCATTCCCAGCCGCCGCAGAGCATGGGGCTCAAGCAGAGCTTCCCGGTCAGCATGGAGTTCCAATTCCTGGCCGACGAGGGCAAGGGCAAGCGCCCGACCGGCAACGTTTGCACGCCCGGCACCCACCTCGAACTCGAGGGCAAGAAGGTGGTGCAGCACATCGTCGAGTCCACTTCGCCGACCTTCCCCGCGGACGAGTGGGTGAAGATCGAGGTCGAGGTCCACGGCAACGACGAGGTCATCCACCGCGTGAATGGCAAGGAAGTGCTGCGCTACCAGAAGCCGCAGCTCGACCCCGCCTGCCGGATTTCGCCCGCCGAGCCGCTCTTGAAGGCGGGTGCTCCGATGATGCTTTCCTATGGCCACCTCGCGCTTCAGGCGGAGGGGCAGGGCGTGTGGTTCCGGAATATTGAGCTGAAGTCGCTGGAGGAGTGATGGTGGAGTTGGGTGGGCCGGGAGCGCCGGTCTTCGGACCGGCCGAATGGGCTCCAAGAGCAGACAGATATCAAAGTGCCTCCGGGTATAGGTGGCGGAGATTGAGCGCGCAGCGAAGGACCATTCGAGCCGGTCTGAAGACCGGCGCTCCCAGCAGACCACCATCTTCCATTCGCCATCGCCATCCATCCCCTTACTTCGACTTGTCTTGCAGCCACTTCAGGCTCGCGGCCTTGCAGGGCTCGCAGAAGATGCCGGTTTCGCGGTCCACGGTCTCGATGCTGGCCTCGGCGTCTTGCATCACGCAGGTGGCCTGCGGGCAATGCGGCAGGCCGGTGACGTGGCCGATCTCGTGGATGGCTACTTTCCGCAAGCGGTCGCGGAGCTTCGCTTCATCCGCGCCGCGGGCACCGAGGCGGAAGGTGGAGACGATGCACGAGCGCCCGTCCAATTCGCCTAGACCGAAGATGCCCCAGTCCACGTGCTCGTCCTTGGTGGTGGAGATGTCCTTTTCGGTGATGCCGATCACCACCGGATGCTTTGCGGGCACGATCTCCTTCAAGTGCTCCAACAGGTCATCCGCGCGGTAGCGGCTGCGCGGGGCATACCAGGCTGACTTGGGAAGGGGACGGTTCTCTAACAGAGCCACCTTCACCCCGAAGGCCTCTTCCAGCCCGCGCTTCACGACGGCGATCCGCTCCGCCTTCACGGGACCCAGCGGTTGCAGGGCGATCATCGCGGGCTTCTCCTCCTCGGCGACAGCCAGCTTGGCGAAAGCGAGAAGCAGCAGCAGCGCCCGGCGGAGGATCATCATGAGCCCACCATGCCCTCTCCACTGCTCACCGCAAGTCCCCGCCTAGTCTCGCCCGATGCCGATTGCTGGCGAGCCCGGGACTGAAATCGTATCCGGATCGGCGTCCGGGGCCTTGGGCAGCTTGGCCTTGGGCGCACCCGTTTTAAGGATCTTCACCGGCGTGCCGACCTTGGCCACCTCATAGAGCTTCGGCACGAAGTCCCTGGGAAGACGGATGCAACCGTGCGACGCCGCATCGCCGGGGCGGGGGATTTCGCCCGCATGCATGCCGACGCCGGACCATGTCAGCCGCATCCAGTGATGCATGGGCGCGGGATGATAGGTGTGCCCCTCCGGGATTGGCGTCGTCGGTTGGGCGTCGCCATTGCTGACATTGCCCGCAGGATCGGTGATCCAGCCGTAGAGATTGGAGAGCTTCACTTCCATCATCTCGCTCACCTTGTAGTTTCCCGGTGAGGTCGAGTGTCCTTCCTTGCCGGTCGAGACGAAGGACCAGCCGATGGTCCGGCTGCCGCGCTGGTAGGTGGCGATCTGCGAGGAAAGGTCGATTTCCACCGAGATCTCACCGGGGCCCTTGTCGTCGTCCCACTCATACATCACATGCGTCGCCTTCGGTGGCGGGGCGCTGTGGAAGAGGGAACAGGAGGGGAGGCAGAGGAGGGCGAGCAAAAGGACGAGGTGTCGCATGGCGGATGAACGCTGGCGGGAGATCATCCGATGTCTTGCGGCGGGGCGAGACTTTTCAGCCGGC
This sequence comes from Luteolibacter arcticus, assembly GCF_025950235.1. Lineage (NCBI taxonomy): Bacteria > Pseudomonadati > Verrucomicrobiota > Verrucomicrobiia > Verrucomicrobiales > Verrucomicrobiaceae > Neoluteolibacter > Neoluteolibacter arcticus. The sequence goes on from NZ_JAPDDT010000001.1 coordinate 143,522, forward strand.
GGCGCTGCACCGTGCGATGGGCGGGTTTCCCACTGGTTTGTGCGCCACGCCGAGCTCACCCGCGTGAAAGCATCATGAAAAAGAGGCTGAACAGCAACGAGATGCCCAAATACCACGCGCAGATCTTGATGGTCACCTTTCGGCTGGTTCCACAGACCTTGTCCACCAGGAGATACAGGGCCGCAATGTCGATGATTGCCGTGAACGGACCCAAAATGCCGCCTAGCAGGAGGCCGGAAAGAAAGCTCACGATCAGCATCCCGATCACGACGATCCAGGTCTCATTGAGGCTGTGCGACGAGTTTTCCGAGCGAGTGAACAGGGTGATGAGAAACCACAATATTCCAACCTGAAGGAAGGTGCCGATTACATTCATTCCCGGCGAAGGTCTTAACTCTCCGAGCCGCGAAGGGGAATCTCCTATTTTGGCGTTGAAAAGCGGCACGGGTTTCCCACTTGGCAAAGATCCGTGCCGTCGATCAACTCCCGGCACCATGGATGGACCTGCGGTGGAGATCGAATACCTGCGGAAGCGCTACGGGGGCTTTGAGGCCCTCGGCGGCGTGTCGCTGGAAGTGCCGCGGGGCAGCGTCTTCGGACTGCTCGGCCCGAATGGCGCGGGCAAGAGCACGCTGGTGAAGTCGCTGCTCACCATCGTCCGCCCCAGCGAGTGCCGCGGGCGCATGCTCGGCGAGCCGATCGGCCATCGCAAGACCCTCCGCCGCATCGGCTACCTGCCGGAGCACGCACGCTTTCCCGAATACCTCACCGGCCGCGAGGTCATCGGCTACTCCGCCGGACTCGCCGGGGTGCCGAAGAGCACGACCCGGGAGCGCACCACTCGATTGTTAGAACGAGTTGGCATGGCGGAGTGGGGCGACAAGAAGCTCGGCACCTACTCGAAGGGCATGCGCCAGCGCGTCGGCCTCGCCCAGGCCCTGGTCAATGAGCCCGACATCGTCTTCCTCGACGAGCCGACCGATGGCGTCGATCCCGAAGGCCGCATCGAGATCCGCAAGATGATCGAAGGCATGCGCGACGAAGGCCGCACGGTTTTCGTCAATAGCCACCTGCTCGCCGAGGTCGAGCAAGTTGCCGACCAGGTCGCGATCCTGTCCAAGGGCCGTGTGATCGAGACCGGCACCGTGGCACAACTGACCCGCCGCGGCCGACGCTATGAAGTCCGCACGGTCGGTCCCGTGCCGCCCCAGATCCGCGAGGGGCTCGAACGCGAAGGCTTCGAGGTGAAGGGCGACCTGATCGCCATCCAGTCGGATGACGCCGTGCCGGTGCAGCCGATCATCGATCTGCTGCGCGGGGCGGGGGTGGCGATCCGCGAAATCCGCGAGGCGAAGTTCTCGCTGGAAGATATCTTCTTGCAGGCCGTCCAGGCTGGAAAGGGGGCGGCATGAGAGCGGCACTTGCGATTCTGTGGGATTCGTTCCGATTGCTGCGCGCCCGCCGGCTCTTCTGGGTGGCGCTCGGAATCTCGATGCTGGTGGCGCTGCTCTACGCCTCGATCGGATTCAATGACAAGGGCATGTCGGTGGGCTTCGGCTGGAAGCAGATCGACAACGAGATACTGAAGGCAGGCAAGCCCGAGGCGGCGGCCTTTTACACGATGCTCTTCACCGACATCATCGCGCGCTTCTGGCTGGCGTGGTTCGCGGTCGCCCTCGCGCTGCTTTCCACGGCGAATATCTTCCCCGAGTTCCTCGCGGAGGGATCGATCGGCCTCTCGGTGTCGAAGCCGGTCGGACGCATCCGCTTGTTCCTGCTGAAGTACCTCGGCGGGCTGTTGTTCGTGGCGATGCAGGTGGGGCTGTTCACCCTGATCGTGTTCCTCTCGCTCGGCCTGCGGCTCGGCGAGTGGAATTTCACGCTCTTCTGGGCGGTGCCGGTGGTCACCTTTGTCTTCAGTCTGGTCTATGTCGTGGCGGTGTGGATCGGCGTGTGGTCGAAGTCCACGCTCGCCGCATTGCTTGCCGCGGGCGTGGTATGGGGCATCAGCCTGCTCGGGCAGTGGACGGAGAGCTTCCTTTACAAAAGCGCTTACCTGATTCCCGAGGTCGGGATGAAGGTGGACTACCAGACCGGCGAGGTCACCTCCGGCGAGAAAGTCGAAGCAAGTCCGGGCATGATTACCGCCCACCGGACGGCCAAGTCCTTCGCCTCCTTCCTGCCGAAGACGCGCGACTGCACGCTCTATCTCAAGCGCCTGATCCGCTTCCCCGAGCGCGACTCGCTGCTCTCCGGCGTGACCTTCGACATGCTGCTCACCGGCCAGATGCCGGACCCGACGATGACGGGTGCGATGCGCCGCATGGAAGACCGCCACTCCGCCTGGTACGTCTTCGGCACCTCGGCGGCCTTCGAGCTCGTCTTCCTCAGCCTCGCGGGGTGGATCTTCGTGAGGAGGGACTATTGAGAGGAGAAGTTCCAAGTGAGGAAGTTCCAAGTGCCAAGAAAAGCCATGGAACGCATCTGAAGGCTCCGCCTCTCATTCACCTCCGCACCGGTGGTCGGAGAACCGGACGGCGCGCAGCCCTGCTGCCGCCCGATGCCAGCAGCCCTGCGGCGAGGAAGCATCGGGGTGCATTTGTCGTCGCCACAGGGCATGAACGGATGGGGAGCAACGAAATGAGCGAAGCGGACGGAGTTTGAAGGAGCCCGGGACCCATCGATAGGGCTCGGTGGGGCGAGGCTTGAGGAGAAGAATCCCATGTGATCGACTCGCCGTGAAGCGCGACGGCTTCATTCAGCTTCGCTAATGTCCGACAACCCCTATCAAACCCCCGCGGTGAGCGAGGTGGCGGCTCCGCTGCCGTCCGACATCCGGGAGATCCGCGAGCGGCACATCAAGCACGAGGCCTCGCTGAAGGCGGTGGGCTTTCTCAGCATCCTGGGTGGGGTCATGCTTCTGGGGGCATTCGCCTTCCTCGGGCTGGAAGTCGTCGCGGCTCGCTCGCTGGGGACATCGCCCGCCACGAACCTGCTGTTTTCGGTGGGGCTTGGCACTCTCCAGGTGATCTCGGGCATCGGTCTGCGGCGGCTGCAGGGATGGGCGCGGATTCCTGCGGCGATCGTGGCGGCCGTGGCGATGGTCTCCATCCCAGTCGGCACCCTCGTCGGCGTCTACATCCTCTACCTGCTCTTCACCCCGAAGGGCTCCATGGTGCTGTCGGCGGAATACCGCGACATCGTGATCCTGACACCGGACATCCGCTACCGCACGTCCCGCTGGTTCTGGTATCTGCTTCTCGCGGTAGTGCTGATCTTCGCGGGCGTGGTTGCCTACGCCTTCTTCTTCGTGCGGCCGCGCTGAACCGGCTGCCAATTCGTCGACGGTCACTCGGCCAGCTTCTCCAGCACCCGGCCCGCGGCGATCATGCCGAAGACGGCGGTGACCTGGGTGGCGGTGCCATAGCCCGCATCGCAGCGCAGGCCGCCGGGCAGGTCCTCCGGCCGCTCATGGCTCACGCCGCCGTCGCAGGTGGGGAAGAGCGGTGGCTCCTCGGAATAGACAGCCTCGATGTGGAACTTGCGGATCTTTTCGCCGGCCTTGGCTTTCGGGAAGCCATGCTCATCGCGCAGACGCTTGCGCACGGCCATCATCAGCGAATCATCGCGAGTGCGGGCGAGGTCGGCCACGCGGATCAGCGAGGGATCGCGGCGGCCGCCGGCGCCCCCGCAGGCGATGACCGGCACTTGGCGCTCGCGGCACTTGGCGAGCAGCACGCACTTCGCGCGCACCGCATCGATCGCATCGATCACCGCGTCGAAGCCGGCGTCGAGGAAGTCATCCACATTTCGGTCGGAAAGAAACTCCTGCCGCTCGGTCACCTGGATCTCCGGCTGGATTGCCCGCAGCCGCTGCGCCATCACGCCGACCTTCGGCTTTCCGTAGGTGCCGTCCAGCGCGTGGATCTGGCGGTTGGTATTGGTCACGCACAGGTCATCGGCATCGATCAAGGTGAGCTTGCCGATGCCCGACCGCGCGAGGCACTCCGCGGCCCAGCAGCCGACGCCGCCGATGCCGACCACCGCCACATGGGCGCGGCGGAATTTCTCCAAGCCGGCCAGCCCGTAGAGCCGGCCGATGCCGGAGAAGCGGTCGAGATACGCGTCGCTCACCACCGCGTCCTAGCCGCAGGGAATCGAGCGTGCAAATGCCGAGTGCGGGAGGGGACGACAATGCGGCGCACGGCCACGGTTTGATCATGGCCGTGGATGGAGTTCACCGCGGAGGCGCAGAGGTCGCGGAGGGACGCAGAGCGAAGAGAAGGCGGTAATCACACAAATTGTGGGGACTGAATCAAAATCCCGTGAATAGACCGCGCGGTCCGCAAGTCCCACCCGCGATGAACTCCCTGCGTTCGATTGTCGGGGCTGCCGTGCTGGTAGCCGGAGTGTGCTGGGCGGGTGAACCGACCCATGACCTGTCCAAGCAAGCCGCCCTCAAGCTGATCAATCTTTTGATCGAGGACTACCAGGAGCGGATCGAGGTAGTGCTCATCACCGAGGGCTCGAAGGTCACCGGCGGGCTGGAGGAAAAGCACGTCCGCCGCGTGATGGCGATCCACCCGGTGGCGGAAGACGGCAAGCGGGTCCGCCGCGTCCGCACCTACGACTTCCACTGGAATGACGAATACGGCTGGCACTGCTGGGAGAAACGCGAGGAGCGCGGCGTGGACGTGATCTATATCTTCAGTGAGGAGCGCGGCGAGGTGGTGATAAAGTAGCGGCTCTCCATCAGAGTGGGGGAACTTTGGAAAGGATTGCCGGCAGGGCGGAAATCCATTAGTGCAAATTAATGCAAAATTGGCTCCCGGGCCATCGTTCTCTCCGGGAAATCCAGCGCCCGATGAAAAGCCCTCTGCTCCTGCTTGCCCTGCTCGCCTTGCCCCTGCCCGCCCGCGCGGGGGATGCCAAGAAGCCTACGCTCCCGGGCTTCAAGTATGAGGAGCTCCATTCCGGCAACGGGATGACGGCGCTCGATTTCGACAGCGAGGGCCGGATGTTCGTCTGCGAGAAGTGGGGCCGCGTGCTGGTCTTCCCGCCGAAGGGCAAGGGGGAGTTCGGCAAGCCCGAGGTCTTCGCCGACTTCCGCGACCAGGTGAATCCGGAAGGCGAGAGCGGCCTGCTCGGCATCGCCCTCGACCCCGGCTTCGCGAAGAACCGCTACCTCTACGTCTTCTACACCGCCGCGGCGGAGCAACGGCTCGTCCGGCTCACTGCGGACAAGGATTTCAAGGCCGCGGTGTCCGGTCAGGAGCTGGTGCTGTTAGACGGGCTGCCGCGGCTGTTCACGAATCACAAGGCGGGCGACATCCACTTCCACCCGGCCGACCCGAAGGCGATCTACCTGGTGCTTGGCGACGATGCCAAGCGCGAGCTCGCCCCCGACCTGGGTTACTACAATGGCAAGCTGCTGCGCCTGGACAGCTCGACCGGCAAGGGCTTACGCGACAACCCCTTTTACGATGGCGATGTGAACTCGATCCGCTCGCGGGTTTGGGCGAAGGGTTTCCGCAATCCCTTCCGCTTCGCCTTCGTCCCCGGCCGCCCGCCCGAGGCGGTCTATGTCTCAGAGAATGGCGATGGCACCGACCGCATCGCCCGTGTCGAGCGCGGTGCCGATGCCGGCTGGGGCAAGCACGGCGACAAGGGCCTGATCAAGCCGGAGGACTCGCACACCAGCGTCCTCTTCACCAGTAGGCCCTGCCTCACCTCCATAGCCGTCGCGCCGAAAGGTCCCTTCGCGCCGGATGGCCCGGTGCTCTATGCGCAGAACTGGTTCACGAAGGACCTGATGCGCTGGAAGCTCGCCGGCAAGGACCTCGCCGCGATGGCCGCCATCCCGGCCGATGAAGCGCGCCCCTTCCTTGCCGACCACGCCACGGTCCATACCGCCTTCGGCCCGGATGGCGCGCTCTACTTCACGCAGTCCTACTACTCCGAGTCCAAGGGCAACAACCACAAGCTCAGCCGCGTGGTGCCGGATTCCTCGGCATCTCGTAAGTGACCGGGCTGCGTCAGGAGCTGAATCGCTTCGAGAAGTGCTTCCCGAAGCGGGCTTCCCGCGGGTAAGGTGGGCGCTCACATGAGGCTCCATCTTTCCTACTTGCTGGTCCTGTTGTGCCTTGGCAGCGCCTGCAAGAAGCTGCCCGGGATCGCCAGCGAGCAGGATGTCCGCAGCTTCTTTTCCGAGCTGGGATCGAAGGACGAGGAAGTGATCCTCCTTGAATCAAGGGACCTCTACTCCCGCTCGGACGGCTCTTCCCGGTCGATGTTCATCGGGAGGATGCACAAGCTCCTCCGCTCGAATCCCAAGCTCAGGGAGGAGCTGGAGAAGTCGAACCACGACACAGATCGAGAGATGCATAAGGACATCCAAGCGATGGGGAGCGGCCTCGAGGCGGAGTGGGAGTAGGCGTCTATTCGGCCGCTTCTTTCCGGGGTGCGCGGAATGGCCAGAAGCCATCGACCGAGGCTTCCGGGTGCGGGTTCGAGGTTTCGATTGGCCACGTGGTCATTCCATCTTCGCGGTAGAGCAAGAGATCGCCGCCATCACCCCGAAGGAGCATCGGAGGCCAGCTTGAGTGATAGCCCTTGAGTTGGAGCGTGACTTTTCCTCCCGGTCCCACGGCGTAGGTGCCCTCGAAAGTTTGGAGATCGAATCCTTGGTCCTCCAGCTCGACCTTCGAGTCCTTGCGGAAATGCAGGATGGAGTCGGAGTCTCCACCCTGGCGCTTCCCATTCCAGGACTGGAACGCGACCACTTCCTTCTCTCCAATCCTCCTCGCGAGGGCTTGGGCAGGTGCGTCCCCTGCGGTAATGGGAGCGCGCTCGCTGCAGCAGAGCGTGCCAAGGCATGCAGCCAGTAGTAGCGGGAAACCCTTCATTTCTGACGGCTTAATGAGTCAGTGACTTGTAGTAAAGAAACCCGCCCTCATACTTGAGAAATTCCCAGGTGTGCTTCTCCTGCCGGACGTAGGTGGCCGCGAGATCCCGCGATGGGTTCCAGCGTTCCTTGCCTTTCACGGGCTTGAGATCCGGGCCGGTCTCTGGCCCCCAGCTCAACCAAACCTTGTCGTCGGTGTAGGGGCGCTTCTCCGTGTGCAGGGTCGCTCCCACCTTGGCCACGATCTCCTTGAACTGCTTCTCCGTGACCTTGAGCTTCAGGCAATACGCCGCGTCAGGGAGGAACCCATCTGCATACTGCGAGCGGTAGCAGACTTCCGCCTCCTTTGGTAACCACGCTTGGGCGAAGACGCTGCTGCTCATCGCGGCAAGCATCAGGCTCAGGTACAGCGCTCGGTGTTTCATGTTCATCTCTGTGATGGTGGTCGCAGGCTAGACGATCTCTAACTTGATCGTTTCGCCATCCTTCAGGTCTTTCGTCTGCTGCGCAAGATCACCGGTGAAGCCGAGATACTCGTAGAGGCAGCGTCGGCGGATATTGCCGGCAGCATAATCACCTCCCAGCAAGGCGGGGATCACCAGGCCAAAGCATTCCCCGACCTCCGGTTCGCCGTAGAGCGCGAGCAACTCGGATACCAGTCCCCACATCTGCCAATCCGCCTTGGACTCTGGATCGGCGAACACCGATTCCAACTCGGAAGGTGTGCGGGCAACAATCGCGGCGGACAGTTCTTCCGGGCAAATCCGCCAGTAGCTCTGTTGGCTGTCAGCCAGGAAAACATTTCCCATCGTGCTCACGGCCATCACCGTGCGGATCTCGGGGAGAATCCATCCCCACTCCTGGCTGAGCGCCTCGATCACCTTTGGCTCGTCGAATTGCATTTTAGCCGGAGAACGTTTCGAAGGGTAGGGATCGGTGGGGCAAGGCGTCGAGCCAAAGCGTTGCGCAGGCGGGGTTTCATCCGGGAGTTTTGTATTCCACGGTGATGCGTTCCGCGGGCCGGTTCACGACCGTCCATCGCACCCCGCAAGGCGTACCCGGATCGGGGCTGTCGGCTGATGGCCAGTCGAAGTCAGCGGTAGCGGTGGTGGCAGTCAGGGATTCCACCGCGAATCGTGGCTCTAACAGTAACTTAAGTTCCTCGTCCCGGGCCTTGTCCGCCGGCAGTGCCGGATGCGTGTCCTGTGAAGTCTCTCCGGCAAGATACGCTCGCTCCCAACGCAGCCAGATCTCCCAGTCCTCCAAAGCCAGCGCCAAGGTCTGCTCGTCGATGGGAATCAACTCGAAGATTCCGGGCTGCGAGCGATCGATATCCGTCCAGAGCGAGCGATACAAATGAGGACGGCCAAGGAAGTCGGCGATGCCCTCCCGCGGGCCATCGTAGAAACTCGGCATGGTGTAGACTCGATCGGTTGACTCGTTCATGGGCGCTTGGCGGCTCGGATCCTCTCCGGGGCTAGCCTGAATCTAGCCTGCCCACCGTGACGATGCGGCCATGGCATTTCAAGACGGAACCCGTGCTGCCAGCAGACGTGGATACGGATACCTCACAAGCCCGGGCAAGGCTGGATGCCGGCGAGTTCGGACTTCAGGGCCTCCTTGGCAAGCTGCTGGTCGTGGTGAGCTTGAAGGTTCAGCCAGACCTCGGCCGGCCACCGGAAGTAGCGTTCCAGGCGCAGCGCCGTATCGACCGTGATCGCCCGCTTGCCCTTCACAATCTCATTGATCCGTCGCGGGGGCACGCCGATGTCCTTGGCAACCCGGTATTCAGAGATCCCGAGCGGGATGAGGAAATCCTCGCGTAGGACTTCGCCAGGGTGAGTGGGCGGCAAGGGTTTCATGGCTGTTCCTTGGTAGCAGTGATGGGCCGGGTCGAAAGGTTTCCATCTGAATCAATTGCTAGAACGAGTGATTTGCTAACAACCCGATCGCTCACAGCCGGAGTGGTGACCGAAAGGGTTCCGTCGCCGAGATCCCGGATTCTCAGCGCCTTGCCCTCCCACTTGTAGTCGAGCTGGGCAGGGGTGGCATTGTACTCGCCCATTCCTCTGTCTGGCAGTTCGACTTCGACTCCATTGAACTTGAAGTGCCAATGGGCCGCAGTCCGTTTGTGACACCCGGCTAGTAGTGGAACCAGCAATAGGAACGTTCGGAAGAACCTCGTCATTTTCCTGATGCGATGTTGGGAGCGAAGGGGCGATGTCGCTGCTCGTCTTCGATCGAGGCAACGGCCATGGCTGCGAAGAAGCACAGGAAATGAAGCGCTCCGAAGCCTATGAAGCCGATGGGCTGCTGGCGCATGGCGAGCCTGACCGCGATCAAGCCGGCCAAGGACCCTGCGAAAACCAGAGTCATATGGAGCGCCTCCATGCCGGTCGCAAGCCCGAAGCCGAAAACGGTAAGACCGAGACCCGCGCCGAGGGTGGCTGTCATCCCGGGATCCCGTCCGCGGAACAGGCGATCCGCCGCCCACACGTAGATCCCTCCGAAGACGGTGGCAAACATGGGCAACACGAGGCAGGCCGTGAAGATCTGCGCGACCCGCTGCCCCGTGTCGGTCCGGATCAGGCGGCTCATGAGCATGAAAGCCCCCACGATGCCCGTCGCCACGGCTCCCACCACCAACGATAGCGGGATCGCCGAGTAAGCCTTGAAGATCGTGGCAGATATCCCGAACGACCACGCGCTGACCATCGGGACAGCCACCAGCAGGACGAGTGACATCGCGAGATATGGGGCTGGTGCTGCGGTGGCGGAGGTCTTCATGGCATGCCGCACGTGCAATCTGCGCCATCATCTCTACCTGGGAAGCCGGGCATTCTCAAGACAGATCGGAGGTTCGGGGTGAACGGGGAGGGCGAAGGGAATCGCTTGGCAGCACGCCACTTCCGCATTCAAGTAAGGCATGAATGTCCTCTTCCTGCGTCTCGTAGTCGTCTGTGCGCTGTGCTGGCTGGCATTACCTGCAACTGCCGGGGTGATTGAAAAAGGGCAGCCGATCGAGGAGGTGGAGAAGGCGATGACGAAGGCCGGTTATGAGGCCACTCAACTCGCCGTGATGCCGGTGGCGGGTGAAGATTTCCGCTTCTGGTCGGTCGATGAGGTCGATAACGGGGTCATGATCGTCCACTTCGACTCCCGCACCCGGAAAGTGACAAAGATGGTTTACTGGCTGACGGATGGGCGTCCCAAGTCCACACGCAAGGTGTTCGAGCTTCCGGTGGCGTCCTTCGATCCCGAGTCCGGATTGATGACATTGCGGACGAGGAAGCCGAAGGGAGAAGCGCCTGCGAAGAAGGGGTGATGCGGGGAGCTACCTGGCAGCTGGGATGAACCCTGCCTCGGGCATTTAACTGGAGGGGTTCTGGTCGATCTTCTGGACTTATATTTAAAAATAAATAATATAAATCATTGACCATTGATGATTATTTATCATTCATGAAAGCATGCCTAAAAGAAATGTTTGGGAAAAGCGCCTTCTCCTGGCGCTACTCCCGCTCGCATCAGTCCCGATGCGAGCCGATGCGGCCACGATCTCGCTGGGTTCCGCCCACAGCTTCGCGGCGCTTGCCAGTGCTACCGTGACCAACGCGGGAGCTTCCGTCGTGACCGGCCAGGTCGGCGTCGCACCCGGCACCTCCATCACTGGCTTCCAGTTCGCCACGCAAATCGGCGGCACCCTGCATTCCAATGACGCCCTCTCGATCGAGGCCATAGTGGATGCGCAGGACGCCTACGATGAGATGGGCCTGATCGCCACCGCGACCGATCTCACGGGGCAGGACCTGGGCAATAGAACCCTGACTCCCGGCGTCTACCGATTCTCGTCTTCCGCCCAACTCACCGGCACCCTGACCCTGGATGGCCTAGGCCAGGCATCCCCGGAGTTCATCTTCCTCGTCGGCTCCTCGCTGACCACCGCCAGTGGGTCCTCGATTCTGCCAACGAACGGGGCGGACGCCCTGCTCGGCGTGTTCTTCCGGATGGAAGAGTCGGCGACGCTGGGCACCGGCACCACCTTCGCGGGGAATATCATTGCCGGAGATAGCGTCACGCTCACCACCGGGGCCAGTGTGCTCGGTAGCGTGATTGCGCTCGGTGGCGCGGTGACCCTTGGCACGAATATCGTGACCATTCCCGAGTCCTCTTCCAGCGCGCTCATCGCCGTGGCAATGGCGGCATTCCTCGGTCGCCGCCGTCGCCGCGTGGCGTAGGGATTTCACGCCAGACGCGGCGGCCCGCTTTGAGGAAATGCTTCGAGGCGGGGATTGATCGCCGGTCTTGCGAGGCGGAATGATTTCCGCGCTCCCAGTGGTCGCCCGCAGGCGGTCCCCATTGGTGGATTGGAGTTTCCCCTTCGAGGCTCCGGGTGCTAGGCGTGCCCAAATGTTCGGAAAGCAACCTCCACTCCCACCCGGGCCGCGATTGAAGGAGCTCTACGAGAAGTTCGCGGATGAGATTGATGGCCCGGCTTCGCTGCAGTATGCGGTGGTCGATGGGTATCACAGCCTGCGATCACAGGCGACCCGCGACGGGTGGATGAATTGGAGCGACGCGTACGAGGAGATGGTGGATGTCCTGAAGGCCTACCTTCCCGATAGTGCGGGACGCGAGGCGGAGCGGATCCGGAAGGATCTCGATGCGATCCGCGAGGCAGGGCAGACGGGAGCGGACGAAGGCCGCTTCGGCTATGAGGAGCTGGACCGGCTCGCGCTGGATGTCATCGCGTGGTGCGAGCGGAACGAGGAGCTGATCTTGCTTCCGGACGGCGTGGATTCGTGGGGCGAGACGCTGGGAAATGCCAATGGATGACAGGGGCGGGGGATGCTGCCCTTGGACTATTCCCCGGGAGCCTGGCGATGCGTTGTTAGAGCGCCGGGATTCGCGGAGTAGCCGTAGATCGTGATCGTTTCTGAATCGCGCGCGAACGGGATCTGCAGGCGACCCAGGAGCGCGAGGAACTGCTCTTCGATATCCTCGATGGCAGGGGCGACTAGGTTCCCACGATGAATGAGTCTCCGCGGCCTGACGCAAATCCATTCGATCTCCGAGCTCAGATCGGTGCCTGCGGGCCAGTCGCCACCATACCTCACGTCCTGATCGAAGGTCTGGGGATAGGCATCGCTTGAAAGCACATCCTTCCTCTGAAAGGCCGGGGCAAACGGCAGTTCGCGGGCGACGGCATCCCGTAGTTCACGCCACTTGGTGGCGTTCATGACGGAGGTGAGGCCCCGTTCCTCAAGCGCTTGGAGAACGGCGGGTCGCATCTGACGAGCTGCGGGTGAATATCTTCCTGACCCGGCCGGGGCTTCTTGCGGAAGAAGCCCGCACCGGGGTCAAGTCACTGCGCCGACCCGTATGCTTCCAGCTCGGTGAGGAAGCCGTGGTTCTCGCTGAATTGGTCCTGCTTCTCGTGGTGGTCGGGGAAGGTGGCGCGGACGAAGCGGACGGGGCGCTTGTCGAAGCGGAGCTCGGTGCCGGAGCGGGTCTTGCCGGCGAACTCATGCTTGCCGACTTCCTGGAATTCCTTGCCGTCGGGGCTGACAGAAATGACGACCGTCTTGGTGGCGCCGTAGTCGGGCACGCCGAAGCGCACGGCCTGGATGTCGCGGCTGCGGCCGAGGTCGAGCGTGACGTGTTTCGGGAAGGCCGGGGCATCGCCGGTGGCGAAGCAGGAGCCGGCGGCACCTTGCCAGTTGCCGTCGGTCAGGCCGGCATTCCAGCCGTTTTTGTTAGGGTCGCTGGAGGTGAAGGATTTTTGGAAGGCGACGTTGCGGCCGAGCACCGGGTCATCTGGCCAGTGGGTGTGGAAGGAGGCGGCAGGCAGGCCTTCCTTGTTCATCAGGTTCGGCTCGGCCTTTTGATACCAGCCGTAGCGGGCCATCACCGGCTGCGCGATCTTGTCGGACTTCAGCACGATCTCATTGCCGGCGATCTCGGCGGTGGCGGGTTGGAAGTTCCAATCCGGCCCGGCGACTTCGAAGTGGCTCGGTGGCTTGCCATCGCGGGTGGCGAGGCCGCCACCGGTGTGCTGGAAGCGGATGCGGACGGCGTCACCCTCCGCCTTGAAGCCTTCGTAAAGCGGGCCGGATTTCACCACGCCCGCCTTGCCATAGGTATCGGCCATGGCCCACAGCGCGAGGCGGCGGCCGACCTCGGACTTGTTGCGCGGGTGGATGTCGGCGGGATTGCCGATGTCCATGATGACGGCCATGCCGGTGCGCGGGATCTTGAGGGCATCGCGCTGGGCGGCCCAGATCGCCTGCAGCGCGCCTTCGCGTTGGTCGCCGTAGTTGTTAGGCGCGAGCTGGACGTAGAGGAAGGGGGCTTCCGGGGCGGCGAATTGCTTCCGCCAGCCTTGGATGAGGGCCTGCATTTTCAGGGTGTAGAGCATGCCCTCGCCGACATTCGACTCGCCCTGATACCAGAGGAAGCCGCGCAGGCCGTAAGGGACCAGCGGATGAATCATTGCCTGATAGGTGCCGATCGCCTGACCGTGGCCGACCGGCAGCACGGGGGGGGCGGATGGCTGGCCGGGCAGCGGCTGGTGGGCCTGGAGCGCGCGCTCGGCGGCATCCACCCAGCCGCGGGTGGAGGCGAGGTGGCGGCGCATGAGCTCATCATACTTCGGGGAGCCGGGGGTGCGGGCGTCGCGGAATTCGCGCATCTCGCGCAGGTCCTCGATGCCCTCGAATCCCTCGTCCGCCAGCCATGGTTCGATGCGTGAGCCACCCCACGACGAGTGGATCATGCCGACGGGGATGCCGAGTTCCTCGGTCAGCTTGCGGCCGAAGAAATAGGCGACCGCGGAGAAGGGCATGGCCGTCTCCGGCGTGGCTGGTTTCCAACTGCCCTCGAAATCATCGAGGCGATAGGGCGAGAGCTTCTTCGGCACCGTGATCAAGCGGAGCAGGGGAACCGGGCCTGTCTTCGCGGCGTCCTGGTCCTCCTGGCGGGAGGCACCGATGCTCCACTCCATGTTCGATTGGCCGGAAGCCAGCCAGACCTCGCCGACCAGCACGTCCTTCAATTCCACCTTGTGGCCGCCTTCTTCGGCGGCTTCGAGAACGCGGCCCTCGGCGGAGGCGGGCATCGCATCCAGATCGACGCGCCACTTGCCATCGCCTGCGGCTTGCACCGACTTCTCCTGGCCGGCGAATTTCACGATGACCTTCTTGCCCGGCTCGGCACGGCCCCAGACGGGCACGGCGCGGTCGCGCTGCAACACGGCTCCATCGGTGAAAATCCGGGGCAGCCGCACCTCGGCGGCAGCAGGCAGTGCGGCAAGGGCGAGGGCCAGGGACAAGATTCGACTCGCAGAAGGCATGCGAGCGATTACGCGGGGCAGAGCGGGATTCTACCAGTGCGGATTGGTTTGAGCCGGGCGGAAGGCAAAGTTTTCCCAATCAATCGAATGTGGAGTGAAGAATTGTTTTATAGCACAATAAGTGACGAATTCGGAACTCATGTATTGACCTTGTGACTTTGGACCGCTCTTTAGTGATTGATACACGAAGAGCTTCCATTTTGCGCGTTTGTGGTGCCGAAGGTGAGCTTACCCGCTGTTAGTGAGCCGCCCATGGCGAAACCGTCCGTCCCATCATCCACCTGACGGTCGCTTGCGACGACTCGTGATTTGTCCCGTCTCGAAAACCCAGCCCATGAAAACCCGTCAGATCCTTCTGCTCAGCGCTGCGTCGCTCGGCATCATCACGGCCATCACGTTGTGGCCGAACTCCGCACCGCCGATTGCGGTGCCGGTTTCTCAAAGCGCCCCAAGTCGTCCGGCCAAGGACGCTTCCGCCTCCACCGTCGCCGCTGCCACTCCGGAAGCCGGTTCGCCGGTCGAGGAAACGGCGGGCGAGGTTTCGCCGGACTTCGGTGCCTGGGCGCGGGAGACTCCGCCGGAGCCGGACTTCGCGAAGATCGAGGCCTTCGACGGCTGGGTGGCGCGCTGGAAGACCGCGACCCCGGACGAGCGTGCGGCGATGGCGAAGGAAGGCGCGCAACTCGCGGCCGGGCGTCGTCCCGAGTTCAAGGCGCTCATTGCGTCGGACCCGCGGCTGGCCTTGGAGAAGGCGGTGCCGCGCGTGGTGCGGCAGGATTTGCCGCAGGAGATCGTGGCGCAGTTGGAAAGCCCGGTATCCTCCGCGGGCACTCTCAATGTCTATCAGGGCCGGCCGGCCGACGGCATGGAACTGCGGGGCGACCAGCTCACGGTGCGTTATTTCGAGACCGGTGGTGTGAGCTACAAGGCGCGGGTCTTCGGCCAGCTCGAGCACGTCACCTCGCGGAAGGACGTCCCGCTGCAAGGCGTGGCGGTCGATCGCGAGATGGCGATCGCGGAGAATGCCGTGCGGCCTCTGGAATTGGGCGAGCGCATTCCGGCCGGCACCGTGGTCGAGGAAACCTGCCCGGTTTCCGGCGAGACCACCGAGGCGGTATCTACGGGCGAGGCGGTGACCGATGAAACGCCGACGGTGGAAGTCGCCGGTCGCGTCATCACGCTGTGCAATGGCTCCCACGTCACGGTGTTGGAAGAGGAGTTTCGCACGTGGATCCAGGCGAGTGGCCCCGGCGGCGCGGGCTTCTTCGTCGATAACTTCCCCGGCACCTCATCACGGGCGATCGGCAATCTCCGCTGCCTCTACATCCGCGTTACCTACCCGGAGCAGATCTCAGCACCGAATACCGAGGAAGAGGCCCACAGCGACATGCGGAATACCGCGCGCTACTTCTTGGAAAACTCTTACGGCAAGATGACCACGACCACCACGGTCACCTCGCTGGTCACGCTGCCGCACACGATGGCGTGGTACAAGGCGAAGGACAGCGAGGTGGATGGCCTCGGCCTGATTCATAACGAGTCGCGCAGTGAAGCCCGTAAGCTGGGCTACGACTCGAACCAATACGACTGCACCATCGTCCGCATCAATGGCGGGCCACGCCTAGAAGGCATCTCATGGGGCGGTGGCTCCAGCGTCTGGATCACCTGGGGCGGCATGGACGTGCTCAACCACGAGTGCGGCCACTCGCTCGGACGCAACCACGCGAACTACTGGACCACCACCGACGGCACCGCCTACGGGAACGGCAGCAATCAAGAGTATGGCAACTCCTTCGACGTGATGGGTGGCGGCGGCGGCTTCAGCGCGCATTACAATACCATCAGCAAGCGCGCGCTTGGCTGGCTGCCGGCCGAGTATGTGCACACGCCGAAGACCAATGGCGTCTATCGCATCCACGCTTACGATCAGCCGCAGCTTGAGGAAGGGAAGCGCTATGCGCTCACGGTGGCGAAGGACAGCATCCGCCAGTATAACATCGAGTTCCACCCGGCACGCGGCGGGTTGCTCGCGGACTCGGCACTCGTTCTCTACAGCGGCATGGGCAGCAATGCCGGCCACTTGCTCGATACCACGCCGGGCAGTGCGGGTGGGAAGGGCGATGGCGGGATTGCGATCGGCCGCACCTACTCCGACCTCGAGGCGGACATGCACTTCACGGTGCTCGGGAAGAACGCGAGCTCGCCGCCTTCGCTGGATGTCGCCTATTTCCGCGGGCCATTCCCCGGCAACAATGCCCCGACGCTTGCTCTCAATGCCAGCGCCACCACCATCGCCGCCGGTGGCAGTGTGACCTTCACCGCGACTGCAGCCGATGCGGATGGCGACGCGCTCGCGTATCACTGGGACTTCGATGACGGTGCCACGGCGTCTAACAGCGCGGTGGTGACCCGCACCTTCGCGACGGCCGCGCAAGTGACCGCGATGCTGACCGTCTCCGACCTCAAGGGCGGCACCGCGCGCCGTCATATGGTGATCAACGTGGGCAGCCACGGCAAGCAGACGGTGACCGGTGCGGTGACATGGAATGCCCAGGCGCTGCAAGGGGTACGCGTCTCCAATGGAACGAAATACGCCTTCACGGATGCGAGCGGGAACTACTCGCTGTCGGGCCTCAACACCGGTGCGAACACGCTGACGGCCACCTTGAATGGCTACACCTTCACGCCTTCCTTCACCAATCCGCTCGGTGTTGTCGCAGGGACCAACACCGCCAACTGGACCGCGGGGAACTCGACCTTTGTCACGCTGGCCAAGACCGCCGACCCGGTCGAAGGCGGGGCAAATGGCACCTTCACGCTGACTCGCACCGGCGACACCAGCGCCGATCTGATCGTCCGCGTCTCGCCAACGGGCGGCACTGCGGCGAAGACCACCGACTACACCTTCACGCCGGATCATGCGACTGATGGCAGCTATCGTACTTTCACGATTCCGGCCGGTCAGGCATCGCTCGCGGTCGCCGTGGCGGCGGTCAATGACACCGCCCAGGAAGGGCCGGAGACGATCACGCTCCAGCTTGCATCGACCGGCGAGTATCTCTCGAACGCCGGGAATTCCATGGTGATGACGGTCGGCGACAACGACACCACCTTGCCGCAGGTCGCCGTCGTATCGAACGATCCCTATGCCACCGAGGCCTCCGCTGATGCTGGCAGCTTCACCTTCACCCGCACCGGCTCCACGGCTGCGGCGTTGAATGTTTCCGTCGCTTGGACTGGCACGGCCACCAATGGGGCCGACGTCACCACCTTGCCCGCGACGGTCACGATCCCGTCGGGTCAAGCGAGCTACACCCTCGCGGTGAGCCCGCTTAATGACAGCGCGATCGAGATTCCTGAGACGGTGATCGCCACGGTCAACACCAGCGCCGCCTACGTTCGCGACGGCGGATTGCAGACGGCGACCGTCACGCTCAGCGATGACGACACGCCGGTGGTCACGGTCAGTCTGCCGGATGCATCGGCGTCGGAAGCCGGTCCGGACTCGGGTCTCTTCCTCATCCACCGCACCGGTAGCACTGCGGCGGCGCTGAAGGTTTACTACGGGGTTCATGGTACTGCGCTGCACGGCACTGACTACGGCGCGCTGAATGGCGAGGTGATCATCCCCGCCGGTGCGACCAGCGCGCCGGTGGTGATTGCTCCCTACAACGATGACCTTGGCGAACCGGCGGAAAGCGTCGTGCTCGCGGTGACGACCTTTAACAATGGCTACAGCCTCGGCTCGGCCTTCCAGGGCACGGTGACGATTGCCGACAATGCCGACGTCCCAGTGATCAGCCTGCGCGCCGGCACGGTGGGTGCCGAGGGCGGCTCGAATCCGACGGTGGTCTTCCGTGCGGTTGGCAG
This sequence comes from Luteolibacter arcticus, assembly GCF_025950235.1. Classification (NCBI taxonomy): domain Bacteria; kingdom Pseudomonadati; phylum Verrucomicrobiota; class Verrucomicrobiia; order Verrucomicrobiales; family Verrucomicrobiaceae; genus Neoluteolibacter; species Neoluteolibacter arcticus. The sequence goes on from NZ_JAPDDT010000001.1 coordinate 161,644, forward strand.
CGGCGGGGGCAATGTTACGGTGAACTACACCGTCAGCGGCACCGCGACTTCCGGCAGCGATTTCACCGCGCTGTCCGGCAGCGTTTCGATCCCCGCGACGGGCACGAACGATGTCACTGTCAGCATCCCGGTGACCAACGACACGACGGCGGAATCCACCGAGACCGTCGTCGTCACGATCACGCCGAATGCGGCCTACAAGATCTACAACAGTGCTTCGGCCGAGGCGATCATCCGCGACAATGACAGCGGCGGAGATCGGGTGATGGTCTCGACCGCGAATCAATCGCCGGCCGAGTCCGGGGCCACCGGCCAGTTCTACTTCTCCCGCACCGGCACGACCGGGGCTCTGACCGTGAACTACGCCGTCTCCGGCACCGCGACCAATGGCACCGACTACGCCAGCCTGCCTGGCACGGTGATCATTCCCGATGGCGCGACCGGCATGGACCTGCTGCTCACGCCGACCGATGACGCCGCTGTGGAAGGCACCGAGACGGTGACCTTGACCGTGCTGCCCGGCACCGGCTACGGCCCGGATCGCCCGGCGTCCGCAACCTATCTGATCGCCGATAGCGAAAGCCCCGCGATCAGCGTCGGTTTCCAAGCCGCCACGGTGACCGTGAGTGAGGCTGATGCCGGTGGCGAATACCGCAACATCCCGGTGACGCTTTCCGCGGCCTCCACCGACACCGTGACCGTGGACTACACCGCGAATGGCGGCAGCGCCGAGGGAGATGATGTTGACTGGGCATTCGTCACGCCCGGCAATGTCCCGATCCCCGGTGGCACGCTGACCTTCGCGCCCGGCGTGACCTCGCAGAACCTCCGCATCCGCATCAAGAACGACGGGGTGATGGAGCCGGTGGAGACTGCCACGCTGGAATTGCGCGCGCCGCGTTTCGCCTCTCTCTCGTCCGGCACGGCGAAGCAATCGCTGCTGATCTTCGACGATGCGCCGTCGGCCCTCGTGCTCGAGGAGCGCTGGAGCGGCGGCACGGTTTACACCAACCAGTCGTGGAGCACCAACACGCCGAACTATGCCGGCGTGCTCTACTCCTTCACGCCGGGCCAAGATGTAGCCGACAGCTACTCGCGCCGGCTGGTCGGCCAGATCGTCGCGCCGGTGAGTGGCACCTACAAGTTCTGGATCGCGTCGGACGATGCGTCGCGGCTCTACCTGAGCACCACCTCATCGGCGGCGCAGAAGGCGCAGATCGCCAGCGTTTCCGGCTACACCAACTTCCAGGCATGGGACGCCAATGCCTCGCAGGCTTCCGCGAACATCACTCTGACCGCCGGCCAATCGTATTACATGGAAGTTCAGCACCAGGAGGGTGGGGGAGGCGACCACGTCTCGGTGGCGTGGCAGGGTCCGAATTTCACCCGCACCCCGATCACGCTGGCGACTCCGCAGAGCACTGCTCCGCGGTTTGTCCGGCTGGCCTCGGCGGCGACGACCCGCAGTGAAGCCGACGGCAGCGAGCCCTTGCTGATGGTCCTGCTGGATCGTCCCGCGGGAAGTACGCCGGTCACCGTAAATTACACGGTCGGCGGGACCGCTACCGCGGGAAGCGACTATACGCTGGCTCCCGGCACGCTGACCTTCGCGGCGGGCGAGCAGGTGAAAACGCTGCCGCTTTCGATCCTGGCCGATGCGATCGGCGAGTCGCCAGAAGCGATCGTGGTTTCGCTCTCAAATCCCTCGGGAGCGCAGCTCACCTCGCCCTCGACGCATGTCATCACCTTGCGCGATACGGATGTGCCTACGGTGGAGGCGCTCTTCGCCACCGCCACTTCGGCAATGAGTTCCGGCACGGTGATCGGCACTTCCACTGCGACCCCGGCTTCCGGCCGCAGCATCACCGGCTGGGCCATCGTCGCGGGCAACACGGGAAATGCCTTCGCCATCAATGCCTCCGGCCAGGTGTCACTGGTCACTCCCGCCGCCTTGCCGAATCCCGGCGGGGTCCAACTCGTGGTGCGCGCCTTCGACAATGCCGGTTCGTCCGGTGATGGCGTGGTCAACGTGATCTGCAATGCCCCGGCCAACAAGGTGGTGGAGCAACGCTGGAACGGCGGCTCCGCTTACGACAGCGAGGACTGGACCGGCACCCCGGCCTTTACCGGCACGCTGGCCAATTTCACCACTGGTCAGAACGTGGCCGACAACTACTCGCGCCGCCTCACCGGCTATCTCAAGCCCGCAACCACCGGCGACTACACCTTCTGGATCGCCGGTGACGACGATTGCCGCCTCTATCTCAGCAGCAACGGCTCGCATTCTAACAAGACCGAGATCGCTAGCGTCGATGGTTGGACGAACTTCCAGGCGTGGGATTCGCAGGCCGTGCAGAAGTCAGCGGTGATCCCTCTGGTGGCGGGCAAGGTCTACTGGCTCGAAGCGCATCACAAGGAAGGGGGCGGCGGCGACCATGTGTCCGTCGCGTGGCAAGGCCCGGGCATCAGCCGCCAGGCCATTCCGGCGGGCGTGATGTTCCCGAATGTCGCCGGCGTGAACTTCGAGAACCCGCCGGTACCGCCGAGCATCGCGCTTACTTCGCCGGCGAATGGCGCGGAGTTCGACTCGGGCGACGCGGTTACCCTTGATGCCGCGGTTGCCGGTGGTTCGCTGGCCGTGAGCACCGTCGAGTTCTATCGCGGTGCCACCTTGATCGGCTCCGACAACAACCCGCCGTACAGCGTGACGTGGTCGAGCGCGGTCGCCGGCAATCATGTGCTGACCGCGAAGGCGACTTACACCGGGGGCGGTGTGACGTCCTCCGGGGTGACGATCGCGGTCGCGGATGTCGATCCCGCCGGTGATCCGGATGGCGATGGCTTCACCACCGGGCTCGAGCTGGCGCTGGGCACCAATCCGAATTCCTCTGCTTCGCAGCCATCGTCGCTCTATGCGAACCTCCGCGCGTGGTGGAAGCTCGATGAAAGCAGCGGCACCAATGCCGACGACACAACCGGACGCCTGCAAGACGGCACCGTAAGCGGTGCGGCGTGGAGCAGCGGCACATTTGGCAATGCGCTGTCCTTCGACGGCGTGGATGACGGCGTGTTCGTCGGCACTTCCGCGGCGGTGCTTGGCAGCGGCAATTTCTCGCTGGCCGCATGGGTGAAAGTGACTCCGGGCTCGCCAGTCGGCACGGTGATCCAGCAGCGCGATCCCGGTGCCTCCGGTCATCTGGGCGAATACATGGTCAACGTGAACGCCAACGGCACGGTGAACTTCTTCGTCTATAACAACGATGTCTATCAGTTCAACCTGACCACGACCGCCGCCGTGAACGACGGCCAATGGCATCACGTCGTTGCCCTGCGCGACGGAACGAGCGGGAAGATCTTCATCGATGGCGTGGAGTCCGCCTCCGGTAGCGGCACGATCCAGGCCCTGCTCTCGCGCTCGGTGTCCATCGGCTACGACCATCGCGACAGCAACAAGCGCTTCACCGGCATGATAGACGATGTGCGCATCTACGAGCGCGCACTCTCGCCGGGCGAACTCGACACGCTGTCGCCGAATCGCGCCCCGATATTCACGGCCGATCCCGTGGTAAAGTCCGACGCTGCCGAGGACGGTGCTTACGCCGGCAGTCTCTCCGGAGATGTTGCCAATCCGGATTCCGGCGAGACGCTCACCTTTTCAAAGGTCACCGGCCCGGCATGGCTGAGCGTTGCCGCCGATGGCACGCTCTCCGGCACTCCGGGCAACGGCGACGTCGGTCCGAACAGCTTCACCATCCGCGTGGAGGACGGTGCGGGGCTTGCAGACGATGCGGCCTTGTCGATCGCCGTGACGAACACCAACGACGCGCCGGTCTTCGCCGCCGATCCGATAGCAGGCAGCAACGCCACCGAGGACGCCGCCTATTCCGGCAGCCTCTCCGGTACCGCGAGCGACGTGGATGCCGGTGACACGCTGAGCTACTCCAAGGTCAGCGGTCCTGCCTGGCTCACGGTCGCTTCTAACGGAACGCTCGGAGGCACTCCTGGCAACGACGACGTCGGAGCGAATAGCTTCACGGTCCGCGTTACCGACGGCGGCCTGACCGATGATGCCGTGCTCAATATCGCCGTGGCCAATGTGAACGATGCGCCGGGCTTCACGGCCGACCCGATCGCTGGAGCCGCGGCCACGGAAGACCAAGCCTATGCCGGCAGTCTATCGGCAACGGCCAATGACATCGATACCAGCGACACGCTGACATTCTCGAAGGTGTCCGGTCCGTCCTGGCTCACGGTGACCGCCAATGGCGCGCTGTCTGGAACTCCGTCAAATGCGGAGGTGGGTGCGAATGCCTTCACCGTCCGTGTGACCGATGGGGCAGGGGCATATGACGAAGCGGCGCTCAATATCAGCGTGGCGAATGTCAACGACGCGCCGGTCCTCACCCTCGACCCGATCACGCGGGAAGCGGGTGCCGAGCAGGTCGCCTATGCGGGCACCAGCTTGGCTGGAGCTGCCGTCGATGGGGATGCAGGGGATTCGGTCACCTACTCGAAGTTCTCGGGTCCGGGATGGCTCACGGTGGCGGCCAGTGGCGCACTTTCCGGCACACCGCCGGCGGGCACCGCGGGCAGCAATGTCTTCATCGTGCGCGCCACGGATGTCCTGGGAGCCTACGACGAGGCCACACTGACGATCGACATCGTCGGACCGTCGCTGCCCTTGCCATGGGATGAAAGCGATGTCGGCTCGGGCATCGCCGCCGGCTCGTCCAGCCATTCGGCCGGGATCTATACCGTCTCCGGCGCGGGTGCCCTCGGCAATAGCTTCCTCGGCAGTCGCAACGACGCCTTCCGCTTCGTCTGGCAGACGCTCAGCGGCGACGGCGAGATCACCGCCCGTATCAATGCGCTGCAGGCCACCGGAACCTCGTCACGCGTCGGCGTGATGATCCGCGACACCCTCGCGTCGAATTCCCGGCATGTCTTCATGGGCATGACCGACGACAACGACTACCGCTGGGTCCGCCGCACCAGCAACAATGGCAATACGTCGACCACCAGCAGCAGCACGAGTACGGTGCCGAGTACCTGGGTGCGGCTGGTCCGCGTGGGCAACACCATCACCGCCTACAAGAGCAGCAATGGCAGCTCGTGGACCCAAGTCGGGAGCGTCAGTGCGAGTCTCCCGGCGAATTGCTACGTCGGCCTGGTGGTGGCCAGCGGCACCAGCGGCGGGCTGAACACCTCGCAATTTAGCAATGTCAGCGTGACTCCGTGATAGAGGGCGCGGCTGCGGGGTGTAAGCCGTTGATGAGTAAAAAGTCCCTCCTTGCCGAGACAAGGGGGGATCCCTCATAGTGTGCCCACGGGACAACCCGGTTCACCCCTCACCCATGATGCGCAGCCCCTCCCTGGCGGCTTCCCTGCTACTTTGTCTGCTGACGATCTTTCTATTGTGGAAAGATCCCCGGCCTGAAGAAGCATGGCCTGCGGGAGCGAAAACCGCAGTTATGTCGACCATCGCTGCGGTTCCGGTCAGGGCCGCCGGACGAAAGGCAGCTCCGCCGATTTTGCCGCACGGCCGCGAAGCGCGCTCGGCCCGGCTTCCTGCTGACGTTCTCGATCGCGCCGTGGATGGGGAGCGCTTCAGGCTGGACCTGCCGGACAGTGATGAAGCGGTGGGAGACATTGCCCTAATCCGTCGAGATACCAACGGTGTTTACCTTATTCAAGGGACGCTCTCGGCTCCCCGGGCGGGCCGATATTTTTTCCAGCGCGCGTCCTTCGAGGGCGTGGCCGGCGAACTCGTCGGGCACATTCTTTTCGATGGCTCGCCGGTCGGTTGGAAGGTCGAGCCGCTCGGGGCTGGGGGGGCGCCATTGCTGGTTGAGACCCATGAGGACCGGATTGTCTGCGTGAACTACGCGGCTGCCCCGGCAGCCGCGCCGGAGGAAGCGCCGCAGACGCATCCGACCAATATTCCGATCCCGCCCTATCAGACCATCACTCCGTTGCAGAGCATGCCCGGCGCGACGGGAGTCATCTATCTCGACTTCGATGGCGAGGCGGGTCCATTCGCGGGGTGGGGGAATTTCGATGCCGCTGCGTCAACCGCGAACAACTCCCAGATCTTCGAGGTTTGGAAGCGGGTGGTGGAGGATTTCGAGGGCTTCAACCTGAACATCACCACCGACCGGGGTGTCTTCGATGCCGCACCGCAGGGCCGCCGCCAGCACGTGGTGGTCTCACCGACCAACATCGCCGCGCCTACGGCCGGCGGGGTGGCCTACATCGGATCCTACAACTGGCCGGGCGACACCGTCTGCTGGGCCTTCTACAGCTCCGGCAAGACCTCCGCGGAGGTGATCTCGCACGAGGTGGGGCACGCGCTGAGCCTCAGCCACGACGGCCGGACCACTCCCAACGAAGGCTACTACGCCGGGCATGGCGATGGCATGGTCGGCTGGGCTCCGATCATGGGCGTGGGCTACTACGAGAACCTCACCCAGTGGTCGCAGGGCGAGTATCACAATGCCAACAACTTCGAGGATGACCTGACCACCATCGTTTCCAACAACGACGTGGACTACCGTGCCGACGATGCCGGCGAGACGCTTGCCACCGCGCGTCACCTGGAGATCGCGGCAAATGACAGCGTGTCCGGCGAGGGCATCATCGGGAGTACCGGCGATATGGATGCCTTCCGTTTTGTCACCACCGGCGGGGGGGTGACGCTGGGTCTGACCCCGGCCTCCTCGGGGGCGAACCTCGACATCCACGCGGAGCTGGTGGAGGCAATTACGGGAACCATCGTAGCCACGTCGAATCCGGACACGGCGCTCACCGCGTCGATTTCCGAAACGCTGGCTGCCGGGGAGTACGTGCTCAAGATCCGCGGGACCGGACGGGGCGATCCCGAGCTCGATGGCTACACCGACTACGGCTCGCTCGGGACTTATCTCATCAGCGGCAACGTGGCAGGTGGGGTGAAGCCGGAGCGCTTTGCGATTGCGGAGAACGCCGCGGAGGGAATCCCGGTGGGCACCGTCCTGCCGCGGGAGGACCATGGGCTTTCGCCTCTGATGTGGAGCATTTCCAGCGGTGGCAATCACGACGGGGCCTTTACGGTCAACCCGCTGACCGGCGAGATCTTCCTCGTCTCCGTTCCCGATTTCGAAGCGCTGTCCAGCCGCTGGGATGATCCCGCGGATCTCGAGCTCTTCATCACCATCACCGACACGCTCAATGCCGCGCTGACCGAGACGATTCGGGTGGTGGTGACCGTGACCGATTTGAATGAGCCGCCGGTGATGCCCGATGCCTCCCTGACGATGCTGGAACACACCCGGCTCGGCACGAAGCTGTCGATCCTGGCGGCGTACGATCCGGATCACTTTCAGTTCCCGTCGTTCAGCATCGTGGGCGGCAATGACGACGGCTGGTTCGAGATCGATCCTGGCACCGGCGAGCTGCGCGTGGCGGGCGATATCGAGTTGAGTGCGGATGTCACCGTCCCGCTCACCGTGCAAGTGACCGACCAAGGCGCACCCGCGCTTTCCTCCACGGCCACGGTGATGGTGACTGTCATCGATATCGCCGAGGGCTACAACCCTGGCGGCGTGATGCGCACCTACTATGAAGGCATCAGTGGCAGCTCGGTGAGCAATCTCACGGCGAATGCGAGGTTTCCAAATCGCCCCGACAGCGAGGAGCTTCTGGAGGACTTCGACGGTCGCGCTCATGGCGACAGTTTCGGCAGCACGCTGCGCGGCTACGTGATTCCGCCGGTGAGCGGCAGCTACCGCTTCTGGATTGCCGCCGATGACGCGAGCCAGCTCCGGCTCAGCACGAATGCAAACCCGGCGAACGCCAGCACCATCGCCTACGTTTCCTTGTCCACCGATCCGTATTCATGGCCGGACAGTGGCACCCAGTGGTCTTCGCCTGTGACCCTCATCGCCGGTCAGGCCTACTACCTCGAGGCCCGTCATAAGGATGGCGCGGGAGAAGACCATGTCTCGGTAGCGTGGTCGGGCCCCGGGATTCCGAAGCAACTTCTTCGCGGGCTCTATGTGGCGCCCCATGAGCAGAATTATGAGCCGGAGATTTCCTCCGCCTCGTTCCCGCTCCATCAGGACGCGTTCGCAGGGCAGGAGATCGGCACGGTCTCGGTGACCGATGTCAATGAAGAGGACAGCCATGGCGGCTTCACTATCGTGGCGGGAAATGAAGCCGGGATCTTTGCCATTGATCCTGTGACCGGCACACTCCGGGTGGCCGTGGCGAACCTGCTGGATGCCTGGGAGCAACCCATTCACATCCTCACGGTGGCCGTGACCGATGACGGGGAGCCCCAGCAAACGGGCACCGGCACCATCGTGATCGCGGTGCTATCGCCGGGCGAGTTTGCTTCCACGAATCTCTTCCAACAGGTGTGGACGGGCCTCGCCGGGGGCAATCTCACTTTCCTCACCGGCAATCTCAACTACCCCTACCGGCCTACCTACGTCCGCACCTTGTCCGGCTTCGACGCGGGCACGAATCTCGCCGATGCCTATGGCTCGCGCATTCGCGCCGTGGTCACCGCGCCGGTTACGGGTAGCTACACCTTCTACCTCTCGTCGGACGATGACTCGCGGCTGCTCCTGGGCAGCGGGCCGGAGGCAGCGGGTGCCACGGAGATCGCCTCGGTCACCGGCCACACCAACCCTGGCGAATGGACCAAGTTTCCCTCGCAGAGCTCGGAGTCCGTCGAGCTAATCGAAGGCCAGTCATATTACATCGAGGCGCTCCACAAGGAGAACTCCGGCGCGGATCACTTGCAGGTCGGCTGGACGGGGCCGGGCATGACTACCATCTCCATCATTCCGGCCTCGGCGCTGGAGCCCTACGATCTCAATGAGGCTCCGGTTTTCGCAGGCGTGCCGCCTTCATTCAGCGTGCCGGAAGGGACACCGGTGGGCACCGTGGTCGGAAGCATCGCGGCCACGGATCCGGAAGGGGACGTGCCGCTCTACGCCATCACCGCCAGCACCGCGCCTGGAGCGTTCGCCATCGATGCCGACTCGGGAGTCATCACGGTGGCCGATTCCGTCGCGATGGGACCGGGCGTGAAGATCGTCACGGTATCGGCCCAGGACCGTGGCATCGGCGGTGTCTATCCGCTGAAGGTAGGCGACATGGCCGTCGAGATCACCGTCATCAGCAACAACCAGCCGCCGTCCTTCGTCGCTGACTCGATCCTCATGGCGGGCACCGAGGATCTGGCCTTCTCCGGCAGTCTCACTGCCTCCGATCCCGATGTAGGGGACGCGCTGACATTCACGCTCGTCGATGGTCCGGAGTGGCTGGTGGTGGGGCCCGATGGCTCGCTCGGCGGCACCCCCGGGAATGACGATGTCGGAGTGAACGACTTCATCGTCCGCGTGGCGGATCCCGAGGGCTTGTCCGATGATGCCTCGCTGACGATCACGGTCGCCAATACCAACGACCCTCCGGCTTTCGTGGCTCCCATGCTGGCCGCTGATCCTGCCACCGAGGATCTGCCGTATCTCGCCACCTTGGCCTCTTTCGCAAGCGACCCGGATGCGGATGATTCGCTCGTCTTCTCGATGGTCACCGGCCCGGCTTGGCTCGAGGTCGCACCCGATGGCACGCTTTCCGGCACGCCCACGAACGGTGACACGGGGGAGAACGTCCTGGTGGTCCTCGTGACCGATCTGGAAGAGGCCTCCGCCGAGGCGACCGTGACGTTGTTCGTCCAGAACACCAACGATCCGCCCGTGATCGGGGAACTCTCGGTGCCACCGGCAACCCAGGATGAAGCCTACATCGCCAGCGTCGCTGCATTCGCGTCCGATCCTGATGCGGGAGATAGCCTCACCTTCTCCAAGGTGTCCGGGCCGGAGTGGCTTCTCATCGGCGCCGATGGCAGTCTCACAGGCACGCCGGCCAATGCCGACGTGGGGACACATCCCTTTGTGGTGGGCGTGGTCGATGGATCGGGAGTCGTGGCCGAGGCCTCGTCTTCCATCACGGTGGAGAACGTGAATGACGCGCCGGTCTTCACGATCGATCCCATCGTGGCACCCCATGGTACCGAGGAGATCGCCTACGCCGCATTCAGCATCTTCGGGAATGCCTTTGATCCCGACGTTGGGGAGACCCCGACGTATTCGCTCGTCGATGGGCCGCCGTGGCTGGCGGTTGCGCCGGATGGGTCGGTTTCCGGAACGCCTCCCGAGGGGAGCTCGGGCACGCATCACTGCATCGTCAGGGCCACCGATTCCGGCGGGCTGTTCGATGAGGCAGCGCTGGTCATCGACATCATTGCGGCTTTGCCTCTGCCGTGGGAGGAGCAGACGATTGGCAATGGCCTCGCCGGTAGCAGTGGGGCGGCCGGCGAATTGCTGACGGTTTCGGGCAGTGGTTCTTTGACGGGGCGGAGTGATGGCCTACACTTCGTGTGGCAGCCCTTGAGCGGCGACGGCGTCATCACCGCCCGTTTGGATTCCATGCAGGACACGGGTGCCCATGCCCTCGCCGGCGTCATGATTCGCGACACCTTGGCTTCGAATTCCCGGCATCTCTTCATGGGCATGACGGGCGATGGCGGCTACCGCTGGTTGCGCCGCACCGGAATGAATGGCAATACTTCCACCTCCACGAGTGGCAGCGGCTTGCGGCCGGAGGCGTGGCTGCGCCTCGCTCGCAGCGGCAATACGATCACCGCTTTCAAGAGTGCCGATGGGGTGGCGTGGACCACCGTCGGCAGCCTGACCGCCGCGTTGCCGGCCACCTGCTACTTCGGCCTCGCGGTCGCAAGCGGCAGCACGGGGGTTGAAAACACGGCGGTCTTCGGAAATGTTTCCGTTACCCCGTGATGCGCCTGCTCCCTCGCTCCGCTGCCGTCCTCGCTCTGCTCATCTCCGCTTGTGAGAAGAAGAGCGAGTCGTCGGGTACCGGAAATGGTGCTGCGCCTGCGGCGGCTTCGCCCCGTCGTGAGCGAGAGGACCATCGCGAAGGGGAGGAAGCGGAAGCCAAGGTCGCGCTCCGGCAGGCGCTCGAGGACGCTGGGAAAGAGTCCGACCCCGCGGCCCGGGAGAAAGCCGTCGCCGCGGTCGCTTGGGATGCCATCGATGTCGATCGCGAACTCGCGCAGCAGGCCTTCGCCGCGCTCGCTCCCGGTGGGGAAGAGGCTCGCCGGTTGATCGCCCACTTTGCGATGCGCTTGGCCGACACCGACCCGGAGGCCGCGCTCGAATGGGCCCGCGGCCTGGAACAACCGGCGGAGCGTGACGATGCCCTCGGTCGCGTGGCTGCCGTGATCTCCGCCACCGACCCCCAGCGGGCTGCTGCCCTCGCGCTTGAAGAAGTCCCGGAAGGACCGCTGCGGGATCGCACCGTCGTTCAAGTCGTGCAGCGCTGGTCCCAGTCCGCACCCGCCGATGCTGGCAAGTGGGTCGCCGCCCTTCCTGCCGGCAGGGCCCGCAGCGCCGCTCTTGAGCATCTGGCCGGCACATGGTCCGCGGCGGATGCACCCGCCTTCGCCGCGTGGGCGTCCAAGCAAGAGCCCGTGCTTCCCGAGGTGACCACCGCGATTGCCAGCTCCCTGCGCACCATCCGCGATGACGCCGAGCGGACCAAACGCCTCGCCGCCTTCACCGATCCCGATTTCCGCGGGCGGATCGAAGCGGAACTCAGCAGGGCCGCCCTGCAATTGCCCCACGTCGTGCCCGCGAATCGGCCGGAAAACGTGCCGCCCGCGAAGTAGCACGATTCATGGGGAGGAGAGGGAAGGCGAGGGTTGGAGGGAGATCCGAACCGGATAAGTTCCGACGAGGAAAAGAGCCGTCGGTTCAATTGCATTCGTATTCCCGGCCCATGGTGTTTTTGGGCTTCTCGCCGATGTCGGGGGGCTTACGTTCTGCGGAGAAACTCCTGCTAGATGGCCGAAGACCACAAAAAGACCCTGCAATCCCAGCTCTGGAACATCGCCAATACCCTGCGGGGGAAAATGGGAGCCGACGAGTTCCGCGACTACATCCTCGGCTTCATCTTCTACAAGTACCTCTCGGAGCGGATGCACCTCTTCGCCGACGAGATCCTGAAGCAAGACGAGATCCGGTTCGACGCCATCGACGAGGGCAGCGCGGCCGGGCAGAAGATGCTCGCGGAAATCCAGGAGGAATCCGTCGATCGGCTCGGCTACTTCCTCAAGCCCTCGGAGCTCTTTCACAAGGTCGCGGAGAAGGGGGCGCAGAAGGCGAACAACTTCATCCTCGAGGACCTCACCGCCATCCTCAAGCACATCGAGGCCAGCACCATGGGCCACGACAGCGAGGACGACTTCGAGGGCCTGTTCGAGGACCTCGACCTCGGCTCCTCGAAGCTCGGCAAGACCGAGAATCAGAAGAACGAACTCGTCGCCAAGGTGCTCGCCCATCTCGACAAGATCGACTTCCGCCTCGCCGATACCGAGGCCGACGTGCTGGGCGATGCCTACGAATACCTCATCGGCCAGTTTGCCAGCGGCGCGGGGAAGAAGGCCGGCGAGTTCTACACCCCGCAGGAGGTCAGCACCATCCTCGCGAAGATTGTCACCACCGGGAAAAAAAGCCTCAGGAGTGCCTATGACCCCACCTGCGGTTCCGGGTCGCTGCTGCTGCGGGTGGCGAAGGAGGTCGAGGACGTGGGCCATTTCTACGGGCAGGAGATGAACCCGACGACCTACAACCTCGCCCGCATGAACATGATCCTGCATGGTGTGCACTATCAGCGCTTCGACCTGAAGAACGAGGATACGTTGGAGCACCCCGCACCGGAGCACGCCGGGCTCCGCTTCGAGGCCATCGTTGCGAATCCGCCTTTCTCCGCGAACTGGTCCGCCAGCGCCATCCATGAGAACGACGACCGCTTTTCGCCCTACGGCCGCCTCGCGCCGAAGACGAAGGCCGACTTCGCCTTCGTCCAGCATATGGTCCACCACCTCGACAGCGGCGCCACCATGGCTTGCGTCCTCCCGCACGGCGTGCTTTTCCGCGGCGCGGCGGAGGGCCACATCCGCAAGTACCTCATCGAGGATTGCAACTACCTCGACGCCGTCATCGGCCTCCCGGCCAACATCTTCTACGGCACAAGCATCCCCACCTGCATCCTCGTGCTGAAAAAACAACGCGAGCACCCCAACGACATCCTCTTTATCGACGCCAGCCAGCACTTCGAGAAAGTCGGCAATCAAAACCAGCTCCGCCCCGAGGACATCGAGCGCATCGTCAGCACCTACCGGAAGCGCGAGAGTATCGAGAAATTCAGCAAGGTCTCCGAGAGCAGCGAGGTGGAAGCCAACGACTACAACCTGAACATCCCACGATACGTCGATACCTTCGACGCCGAGGACGCGGTGGATTTGGACGAAGTCGCGGAGAAGCTTGCTGCTTTGGAAAAAGACATGGGTGATGCCAATAAGGTGGTCGCAGTGCTTTGTGCGGAGTTGGGGATTAAAGCGCCGTTCTGATGAATTGCCCCAACTTACGATTCAAAGACTTCGACAGCGATTGGAAATTCGTCCGCTTCGGCGACGAGTTGATCGAGTCGAAGCTTGGGGGGAACTACGCAAATTCCGAGAAGGCTACGGATCATCCATTGATCAAGATGGGCAACCTCGGCAGAGGCGAAATGAACCTCCGCAAGATCGAATACATTGAAGAGGGAGAGCCAATCAATCCGGACGATCAGATAAAAGACGGTGATCTGTTTTTCAATACGCGGAACACCTTAGATTTGGTCGGAAAGGTTGCGATCTGGAGGTCCGAATTGCCAAGAGCATACTACAATTCGAACCTCATGCGGATCACGTTCGCCTGTAACCATTTCATGAATTACCGGCTGAACTCGTATGAAGGGGTGAAAGCCTTGCGACGTCTTGCCACCGGCACCACGAGCGTGGCTGCCATCTATACGCGGGATCTTCTCCAAATGAGGATCGCGATTCCCACTCTCCCCGAGCAGCAGAAAATCGCGAATTTCCTGACAGCGGTGGATGGGCTGATTGCGCAACTGAGCCAAAAGAAAGCCCTGCTGGAGGCCTTCAAGAAAGGCGTGATGCAACAGCTCTTCAACCAAGTCCTCCGCTTCCAAGACGACCAAGGCAACGACTTTCCCGATTGGGAGGAAAGGACGCTGGGAGACTTCTGCTCCTGCTTTTCGGGCGGAACACCTTCTAGCGGCAAACGGGACTACTATGGCGGGTCGATTCCGTTCATTAGGTCGGCAGAAATTGGGGCGGACAGCACCGCCCTGTTCTTGACGGAGAAAGGGCTAAAGGAATCTGCAGCAAAGATGGTGGAAGTCGGCGATCTCCTTGTCGCGCTTTACGGTGCCAACAGCGGAGAGGTAGGGATTTCGAAGGTCAAGGGCGCGATTAATCAAGCAATCCTTTGTGTCAGGACGAAGCAATCGGTTCTTTTCTTATACTTCTGGTTAGAGTATTCAAAGCAGACAATCGTTAGCACCTATCTCCAAGGAGGTCAGGGTAATCTCTCGGGGAGGATCGTGCAATCGCTCGATGTCGCGCTGCCCTCCCTTCCCGAGCAAATTAAGATCGCCAACTTCCTCATCGCCCTCGACCGGAAGATCGAAGCCGTGGCGATGCAGACAGCCCACATGAAGACGTGGAAGAAAGGATTGCTCCAGCAGATGTTCGTCTAGCGCTACCTATCGAGCCATGACGCTGACTCAAGAACTTCTGAATCGCCTTCCAACGAGGTTTAATGACTTCGACTATTATCAGGTCATTGTGGGAAAGATTACAGAAAATCAGACGGCCAATCCGGACATTGCAATCGAAAGTTGCAAGTCGTTGGTGGAGGGGATTTCCAAATCGATTCTAAAGCACACCGACAAGACCTACAGAGATAATCAGAGGCCCACCGAAGAGCTTGCTCCTCTTTTCAAAAAGGCTGTGAACGCGCTGGCGGGCAGAGGGGCGAATATCGAGGAGAAATTCACTAAGGCTGTTGGGAATTTCGTTCACCAACTTGGTTCCGTCAGGAACGAACGAGGAGATATCTCCCACGGGAAATCAGCGCCCAAACTGATCAAAAGCACCCCACATTTTGCAAGCCTCGTCGTCCAGGCGACTGATGGGCTCTCGTCATTTCTGTTGCATGAGTTGTTTGCGTTGGATCTCAGCGACGTCATACCCCTTGAGTATGCCGACAATCCTGATTTCAACGATTCCTTGGACGATCTATACCCGATTCAGGGCAGACTGAGTTACAGCCGAGCTTTGTTCGATCAGGATTTCGTGGCCTACGAAGAGCAGCTTGAAGATTTCAAAGCCGAGCAGGAAGAGCTGCGAGAAGAGGAAATGCGTGCAGACGCATACATGGATTACGTCATCGATATGAAAGCCGAGCCTTCGCCCGACGAGGATGCTCCCGACCCAGAGGAATAACCAACTCATGTCAGTTCCCTTTACCCTAGCCGAACAGGTGCTGGAGGACGCGCTGGTCGCCCAGCTCGGCGGCATGGGCTACGCCAATGCCCCGGTGACGGACGAGGCCTCGATGCTGGCGAATTTGAAGGCGCAACTGGAGGCCTTCAACGGGATGACGCTCACGGCGGGCGAGTTCGTGCAGGTGATGCACCACCTCACGAAAAGCGCGGGCGTGTTCGAAAAGGCGAAGATCCTGCGCGACCGGATAAAGCTGAATCGCGAGGACGGCACGACGGCGTATCTGGAATTTTTCGACAGCGCAGATCCGCAACGCAACCGCTGGCAGGTCACCCAGCAGGTGACGGTGGAGGGCCGATACCAGAACCGCTACGATGTGACGCTGATCGCGAACGGCCTGCCGCTGGTGCAGATCGAGCTGAAGCGGCGCGGGCTGGAGATGAAGGAGGCCTTCAACCAGATCCAGCGCTACCATAAGCACAGCTACTGGAGCGGCGCGGGGCTCTACCACTTCGTGCAGATTTTCGTGATCTCCAATGGGGTGAACACGAAGTTCTACGCCAACGCGCGGCGGCAGTCCTTCAAGCAGACCTTCTACTGGGCAGCGGAGGACAACAAGACGATCCGCGAGCTGACGCCCTTTGCCACAGCCTTCCTCGACCGCGGGCACCTCGGCGCGATGGTCGGGAAATACATCGTGCTGAACGAGACGGACAAGATCCTGATGGTGCTGCGTCCGTACCAATACTACGCGGTGGAGCGGATCGTGGAGCGGGTGAAGACTCCGCCCGCCACGAAGGCGAACGGCTACATCTGGCACACCACGGGCAGCGGCAAGACGCTGACTTCCTTCAAGGCGGCGCAGATCCTCACCGGACTTCCGGAGATTCACAAGGTCGTCTTCGTGGTGGACCGGAAGGACCTCGACTACCAGACCATCAAGGAATTCAACGGCTTCAGCAAGGGTAGCGTGGACAGCACGAACAACACGCAGAAGCTGGTCGCGCAGTTCACCGACGACACGAAGCTGATCGTGACCACGCTGCAGAAGCTGAACACGGCGATCAGCAAGGCGCAGTTCCTCGCGCAGATGGCGGGGCTCCAGGGTGAGCGGATCATCTTCATCTTCGACGAGTGCCACCGCAGCCAATTCGGCGAGACGCACCAGCGGATCACGGCGTTTTTCCGGAATCACCAGATGTTCGGCTTCACCGGAACGCCCATCTTCGCCGACAACGCGGCGACCAAGGACGGGAAGAAGCACACGACGAAGGATCTCTTCCACGATAAGCTGCACAGCTACGTGATCACCGACGCGATCAAGGACGAGAACGTGCTGAAATTCGCCGTCGAGTACGTGGGCCGCTACAAGAAGAAGCCTGGCAGCGCGACGGAGGTGGACATCGAGGTGGAGGGGATCGACACCAAGGAGCTGATGGAGTCGCAGCAGCGGCTGGAGAAGATCGCCGATTACATCATCGAGCAGCATCCGGTGAAGACGCGGAACAAGGAATTCACGGCGATGATGTGTGTGAGTTCGGTGGAGGTGCTGATCAAGTATTACGAGCTCTTCGCGAAGCGGAAGGCCGAGGGGAAACACAAGCTGCGCATCGCGACCATCTTCAGCTACACCAGCAACGAGGAGGACAAGGACGCCGACGGCATCCTCGACGAAGGCGGGGAGATCATCGGCGGCGAGGGCGGCGATCCGCATACGCGGGACAAGCTGGAAGGCTTCATCGGTGACTATAACGGGATGTTCGCCACGAACTTCTCCACGCGGGACACGCAGAGCTTCTACAACTACTACCAGGACATCGCCAAGAAGGTGAAGGAGCGGAAGGTGGACATCCTGCTGGTGGTGAACATGTTCCTGACTGGCTTCGACAGCAAGACGCTGAACACGCTCTACGTGGACAAGAACCTACGTTTCCACGGGCTGGTGCAGGCCTACTCTCGCACGAACCGCATCCTCAACGAGGTGAAGTCGCAGGGGAACATCGTGGTCTTCCGCAATCTCAAGAAGCGGACGGACGAGGCGATCGCGCTCTTCTCCAACGTGAAGGCGAAGGAGGAGATCTTCATCCCGCCGTACGAGGACTACGTGAAGCAATTCAACGCGGTGGTGGTGGACCTGCTGACGCTGGTGCCGACGGTGAAGAGCGTGAAGGACCTGTCGGACGAGGAGGCGGAGCTGAAATTCGTGAAGATCTTGCGCGAGCTGATGCGGCTGCGGAACATCCTGGAGTCCTTCGCGGAATTCGAGGACGACGACCTGGCCCTACCCGCCCAGCGTTTCGCCGACTACCGGAGCGCCTATCTGGATCTCTACGACAAGGTCAAGACGGACCACACGAAGGAGAAGGCATCGATCCTCGACGATGTGGACTTCGAGCTGGAGCTGCTCCACCGCGACGTGATCAACGTCCAATACATCCTGACCCTGCTCGCCCGCCTCTACGATGCGGATGAGAAGGAAGCACCGGCGATGCGGAAGCTGATCCTGGACACGGTGGCCGGTGATCTGGAACTGCGGAGCAAGCGGGAGCTCATCGAGAAATTCATCGAGAGCAGCCTTCCGCAGGTAGGAAGCGCCGCGGAGATCCCGGAGTGCTTTGAGGACTTCTGGGAGAAGGAGCGGGTGGAGGCCTTCGACCAGCTTTGCAAGGAGGAGCAGCTCGACGCGGACAAGCTGAAGCAGGTGATCGACCGATACGTTTACACCGGCAAGCAACCCTTGCCGGACCCGGATATCGTCGATCTCATCGCCCGCCCGCTTAAGCTTGCGGAGCGCGGCCCCACGAAGAAGCGCGTGCTGGAGAAGGTGATCGATTTCGTGACGACATTCATCAAGGGATTCGCGGCGTAATGGCGAAGGTTACCGTCAATATCCGAAACTTCAAAGGCGCTTACGCTCACCTGAACGGCGAGCAAAGTATCGAGGTGTCCCGACGGGCGATCTTGCGGGCGTCATTGACGTTGGGGTTCCAAGATTATGGTGGATACTTGGCCTCGAAACCTCGACTGAGAACGCATCGCTACCTTTCAGGGCTTACGGCGCTAAATTGCCTGAATCAAGTGGCAGGCAATTGGGTCCTCGACGACTTTTTCGAAGATCTCGACGGTTCAGAAAAGAACCCCGAAAGCTACGGACATGGAATGATCTTCGCTAAGCTCGTCGCTGAGCGGTTTCTAGGCGTTCCTTGGCTGGCCCACGTGGATGACATGAAGAAAAAGGGCCTGTTGAAGACGACGGCAACAACTAGGGAGCGCGGCGACATGGGGGGGCGTTGTAATCAGGGACATTGGCACGTGATCGAAGCCAAGGGAAGATCTAGCTCTTACCCATCAAAGGTTGTCGAGGACGCGAAGCATCAGGCCGCTTGCGTCAAGAGCGTTACAAAGAAGAAGCCCCGGACCAACTCGGCATGCATAGTGTCCCTGTGGACTGATCCAATCGATGTTTTGCTGGATGATCCTCCTGCGGAGGGGGCGACGTCTTGGGATTTTGAAGAGAGCGACTTTTGGAAGCACTACTATGGCAATTTGGCGGCCTATATTCGTGACGCGCCGCAAGAAGCTCCCTTCCCGACGATTTTTGAAGACTACGTTTTCACCTCATTGTCTCCGTTTCTGGAGGAGTTGAGCCCGGAAGTGAGAAAGGCTTTCTCGCCATTGCCGGAGATCATCGGACTCCCAAGGAAAATTGTTTCCGATCCAGCCGCCGCGGGAGAGCTTTTCGAAGGCCGGCCACTAGAGGAGTTCAGCCAGATCGCACCCGATGGGGTGGCTTTGCTTGGGCCTTTTGGGAGAGTCGAGAGATTAAGTAGACCTGAGATGTAAGGACGGCGGGTTGCACGGGAATACCCCTAAGAATCTCCCTCAAATCGTGCTCCCCATGGCGGTGGAGTTGCGCTACATTCCATCGTTCCCATGGAGGAAGAGACCGATACCTACCTTTGCCCTGGTTGCGACCGGGAAGTCCGCGTTGGGTCGCGGGGGTGCCCGCATTGCAACGCCGATGCGCCGGGCAAGCGGCTGCTTCGGAAGAAGCAGCGGCCGAAGGCGGCGGCGAAGCGGGCGCGGGTCCGGAAGAGTTGGGAGCAGGATCCGAGCTACGACGGGCTGGATTTGCCGGACGAGGACTTCGATTATGACGACTTCGTGGCGAGGGAGTTCGGGCACAAGCCACACCGGAAGATCGGGATCAAGTGGTACTGGTGGGTGACGGCGATCGTGGTGGTGGTGTTGATCGTGCTGGCGGGGTTTGAGTTGGGAGGGTGGGGGAGAAATGCTTGGAAGTGAAGAAGAGTGCCGGGTGATCGGTGATCAGTGATCGGTGGAAGAATGAATTGAACCGCCAAGACGCCAAGTTCGCCAAGGTAGAGGGGATTGGGGATTGGTGGAAAGGCCCCGGACTGGTGAGGGAACGAACCGCGGAGGCGCGGAGATGGGGAGGTGCCGGGTGATTGGTGGAAGAGCCCCGGACTGGTGGGGGGACGAACTGCGGAGTCGCGGAGAGAGCGCGGAGGGCGGGGATGGGTAGGTTTTGAACCGCCAAGACGCGAAGTTCGCCAAGGAGAAGGGATTGGGACGGCTTGGATTCTGTATGCGAGGGGTTGGAGGGTGGAGAGCGGTGGTCAAACATGGTTTGGACGCGCGGGGTGGTGGACGAATCTGTGGAGGTGAGGGGATTAGTTATTGGGATATTGGGGATTGGTGGAAAGGCCCCGGACTGGTGAGGGTGCGAACCGCGGAGTCGCGGAGGTCGCGGAGGTCGCGGAGGGACGCGGAGAGGAGGAAGGGTGGAAAGGCAGTGAGTGAACCGCCAAGACGCCAAGTGCGCGAAGGGAGATGGGATTGGGGGCGCTCTTGTAGTCGGTAGGTCAAGTGAAGGCTGAACGGCTGTGAAGGACTACTCGGCCGGAATGGGGGGGGAAGTGTGTCCGGGAATGAACGGGACAGTAAGGTCCCGGCTCTTTATTTTCGCGAGGCTCGCGTCCCCTAAGTAGCAGCGACTTTACTGTCGCTTTGGCCGATTTGGAAACCGGCGCTCCCGGGGGGCGGGTGGCGCGGTGGTGTGGCTAATGGCGCACTCGTGAAGTGGGAAACAACTCCTGCTGGTGTTGTCGAACGCAGGATTTCCGCCGGCCGCGGGGTGGGTTCGGCCGCACGCGGAGCGATGCGGACCACGTTGGCGGGCGGTGCGTGCGCGCGGGATGACCCGTAGCCGTGAGGTGGGTTCGGCCGCACGCGGAGCGATGCGGACCACTTTGGGGATCCCAGGTCGGGACCACAGGGATGCGGCTGGTGCCGCTAGTTGGCGACGGTCATAGACTCGCCGCTACATGATGTGGGTCATGGGGCAATGGGTTCGGCGCGGGCGCGGTAGAAGCGGGTGGGCTCGGCGTCGTCGGGGTCGGTGATGGTGATGAGGCCGGTGGATTCGCTGGTGAAGCCGGGGCCTGTGGGGGGGGCTCCGTTTGCGGACTCGGCGAGGGTTTGCCAGGTGGTGAGTTCGTCGGCGGCCTCGACGATGAGGCGGTAGCCGCGGGCGTGGGGATTGCGGGTGAGGGCGAGCTGGGTTTCGCCGGCGGGGGTGCGGGTGAATTGGAGGCCGGGGCTGGCAGGGGCGGGGGTGAGGGGATCGCCGTCGGTGAGGTAGTCGATGAGGTTCGGCAGGCCATCGCCATCGGCGTCGGCTTGGTCGCCGGAGATGGTGGGGTCGGCGAGCTGTGGCGCGCTGAAACGGGCGGCCATCCAGGCGTGGTAGCTTTGGCCATCGGGGACGGTGGTGGCGTTGTCGCCGAGGAGGGTGGCGAGGGCGGTATTCGACAGCAGGCTGGGTGAGCCGCCTTGGCCGGTGATGGGCGCGGCATTGAGCATGGCCTGGGTGATGGTGGGCTCGGGGCGGCGGACGCGGAGGTAGTCGGCATCCACGACGAGGTCGGGATTGCCGCCGGTGACGACGGTGCGGTTGTGGTGGAATTCGTTTTGGACGCTGACGGTATTCCAGTCGGTGTAGGTGGTGATGCCGAGCTGGACGGTGGCGGGCATGTCATTCCGGGTGAAGCGATTCTCGATGATCCAATTGCCATTGCCGTGGCGGCGGAGCAGCAGGAAGACGGGGCCGCGGCGGATGCACTGGAGGGTGACGAGGTCGGTATTCGCGGGGATGCCGGTCTGGACGGCGTAGAGCGTGGAGACGCTGTTGATGGTGGTCTTGACCTCGCAGTACCAGGTATTCGCGACGTTGCCCCAGGCGGTGTCGGCATTGCCGAAGGAGAGGAAGATGTAGTTCTCGGTGCCGGGCTGCCAGGGGGTGGTGTAGTGGTTTGGCTGGCCTTGGGCGGGCGGTGGCCAGGGGAGCACGACATTCGGGCCGGGATCGGGCACGGGGGCGGCATTTGTTAGACCGCGCGGGGTGCGGATCATGATGCCGCCGAGGCTGTAGGCGGAGGCGGGGCGGCCGGGCAGGCCGTTGCGGCGGTTTGCCTGCATGCGGAGGGTCGCGACGAAGTCGCCGGTGACGGCCTTGTAGGCGTAGGCGCCGGTCCAATTCTGGAACCAACTGCTGCTGTAGGGCATGAGTCGCATGTGGCCATCGCGCGAGGAGTCGATGTCCCACGTCTGCAGCTTGGAAATGCCCCAGCCTTCGGCGGTTTCATTGCGCTGCCACTGGGAGAGGGTGGCGGGGTCGCTGAATTCGTCGGAGAGCGGTGTGAGGTCGTCGGGGGCCTGGTAGGTGATGGAGGCGATGTTAGAAGCGAAGTTCGGCAGGCTGTCGTCGAGGGCGATGGCGCGTGTGGCAGGGAGCTCGGCGGTGACGGGTCCGCTTTGTGCGAAGCCGGCGATGCGAAGGCGGTAGTGGCTGGAATCGAGGGTAGTCAGGTGGCTGGCGGTGGCGCCGGTGAGCTGGAAGTCAGCGGCGGTGAGGCCGCTGACGGCTTCGGAGAAGGCGACGTCGAACTCGGCGAAGGGTGCGGTGGAGGGGGATGGTTGCACGGCGGTGAGGGTGACCGTGGGATTCGCGGGGAGCGGGGCGCCATCGAGCTGGAGGAGGTAGTCGCGGAGGTTCGCGAGGTCGGTGGCGTTCAAGGCGAGCGCTGCGCGATGGACGGCGGCGGCGCGGCGCTCCGGGGTGATGACGGTGAGATCGTCGAAGCCGGAATCGGCGGCCGAGGTGGTGACGACGATGGTGTTGGTGGTGCCGGCTGTTAGAGAGACGTTTTCGATGCGGATGCGCTGCCAGTGGTCGCCCGGTTGGCCGACGCCGAAGGGCCGGGTGACGGCGACGACGTGTGGGGTGCCATTGACGGTGACGGTGATGTTGCCAGGTGGGCTCCAGAAGGGGGCGGTCCAGCGCAGCTCGAGGTCGCCGGGGCCGGTGGTGGTGCCTCCATCGACATTCGGGAAGGTCACGGTTTCCCCGCTGCCGAGGTAGACCATCTGGCCGTGCATCGAGCTGTCCTCATTCAGGCGCGGGTAGCCGGGTTCGCCGACGCCGGCGCCGAGCGTGGCGTCTTCCGCCTGATAGATGGTGCCACCGGCGACGCGGAAGACTTCATCGAGGGTCTTCGCGGAGCCATCGTGGAAATACGGGGCGCTGGCCCACAGGCCTAACAGCGTGGGTGTGTCGATGCCGGTGAGCGGGGTGTTCAGCCGTTGGCCGGAGCTGGTGCGGAGGGTGCCGACATCGCGCGAAATACTATCGGTATAGTGGTTGCCGGTGTGGCAGCTCGCGCAATTGAGCGAGGCGAAGACGGCGGCTCCGGCGACGGCACCCGGCGTTCGGGTGCCGTCCGGATTGCGGTGGGGGCTCCGCGGAAGGGTCTCCTGGCCGAGCGAGGTGACGTAGGCGGCGAGGGCATCGAGCTCCGCGCTGCGGCCGGCATTCGGCGCGCCGAGGGATGGGTTTGGCGTTTGGCCGGGCGGTAGCAGGCCGGTGCCGCCGAACTCGTTCATGACGTCGATCACGAAGTCCTGGATCTCGTCGAAGTTGCCAGACCAGTGGACATTGCCGTGGGCGGTGCCGCTGCGGCCGCGGAGGTCGGTGGTGTTGCGGAAGCCTTCGCCGCGGTTGGTGAAGTCCCAGGTCATGCCGTCGTGCTGGCCATCGACGTGGCAGCTCGCGCAGGAGATGTAGCCCTCGAGGCTCATGGTCGGCAGCGTGGACAAGCCGCTGGTATCGGCGGCCTGATAGAAGATGCGTTTCCCTAACAGGACGTCGGGAGCGAGCTTGTCGCTGTCGATGGTGGGGACGGCCACCCGGTCGGTTTCGCGGTGGCCGAAGGACAGGAAATCGCCGAGCCCGTGGACGGTCACGCTGCGGCCCATGAAGTCGGCGCTGAAGAGGCGGCTGGTCACGGGATCGAACGCGAGCCCCTGCGGCGCGAGGCCGGTGGGGAAGCGGCCCTTGGTGGTCTTGACCGCGAGGCTGCGCGGGGCGGTGCGGACGAGCAGGTCATCGAAGACGGCGATGTTGTTGTTGCCCTGGAGCGCGACGAAGAAGTAATCGCCGCGTGGCGTGAACTCGATCGCGGTGGGCGACTCGCTGTTGTCGATGTCGATCCGGTAGCTGTCGGGATTGCCGACGTTGGGCTCGTTGTTAGAGGTGAGGCTGACCCGGCCAACCATGGCGCGCACGGAGTTGTCGGGGTCGAGGGGATCGTTGGTGTCCTGGCCGAGATCGAAGTATGTGCCGCGATGGGTGTTCGACTTCACCGCGGTGTAGTGGGCGTATTGGCCATCCGGGGAGATCGCGATGCCGCCGACGTAGTTTGGCACGCCGCGGCCCGAGGACGAGCCGTCGCGGCCGCGGTCGCGGTGGAGGGGGATGGTGCGGGTGAGTGACATGGTGGCGGCATTCACGTCGTAGATCTGGCCGAATTCCTCGCCGGAGATGAATCGTGTAACGAGCACCCGCGAGCCATCGGCGGTGATGGCGATGGCGCGCGGGGTGGGGCCGAGATTAAGGCTGCCAGTCTGGGCGCGGGTGGCGGTGCTGTAGCGCCGCAGTTGGCCGCGGCTTTCCAGTGAGACGAAGGCGGTGGTGCCATTCGGTGAGATGGCCACGCCCATCGGCGCGCTGCCATGGCCGAGGTCGATGCTCTCTAACAACGCGCCCGCGCCGCTGAGCACGATCAGGCGGTCGGCATCGCGGCAGGTGATCCACGCATTGCCCGAGGTATCGATGGCCACGCCGCGTGGGTCGATGCTGCCGGGGAGCGAGAGCAGGGTATTCAGGCTGATTTCGGAGAGCCGCGCGCGGGTATCGGCATCGAGGATGCTGATAGAATCGTTATCCGGATTCACTACCCACACGCGGCGATTGGCGGCATCGAGCGCGATGGGGGAGGACTTCGTCGGGCTGATTGCGGGTGGGGCGGGTGCCACGGTGACGGTGGCGGTTTGCGACACGCTCGATAGCGGCGTGCCGGTCCGCACGTCGCGCACCTGGACCTTCACGCCGTAGTGTCCGGCGGTGGCGTAGGTGTGACTGGCGGTGGCGAGGGGGCTCCAGTCGCGCACGGCATTCGCCTCGCCGAAGCTGAAGCGGTATTCCAGCGTGTCGCTGTCGCCATCGGTGGCTGCGGCGGTCAGCATGACCTCGCTGCCGGGTGTGGTCGGCGAGGGGGCGGCGGCGAAGGCCGAGATGACCGGTGAGGCATTGCCGCCGGCCACGCTGGCACCGGTCGAGAAGGTGAAGGAGTAGGGAAGGATGCCATTGCCCGCGACGTCCTTGATCCCGCCGGCGACGATCTCGACTTCGTAGGTGGTGTCTTCCTGGAGATACGCGGTCGGCGTGATGGTGAGCACGTCGTCGTAGGAAAAACTCACCGTGGCCGCGACCGGTGCGCCGCCGACCGGGCGCAGGATGACGCTCTGGCCATTGACGATGGTGTAGCTCTCGAGGTTCTCGTGGATCAGCAGGCTGACGGGTGCTCCGACGGGGAAATTCGTCTGGCCGGGGCGTGGGACGTGGTAGCCGACGTAGGGCGGATTGCGGTCAGGATTCGCATCATGGATCCACACGCCGACGCCATCGGCGCCGCTCACGCTATAGCCGCCGCTGACGAGGAGATTGCCCATCGGCATGAGGTGCTGGCTGGAATCGAGTTGCCCCGCCACGCTGCCCGGCGGGCGGTTGTTGCCGATCTCATCGATCTCCAGCACCGGCTGGAAGGTGTCCATGTCGATCTTATGCCGGTCCGCGAAGACGAAGCGGTCCTGGCACTGGATGTAGCCGAGGCCATTGCCGCGGTCCCATTCGGGATGGCCGGCGACATTGATGGAGGTGACGAATTGGAGGTTCGTGGGGTCGCTGTAGTCGACGATGTCCACCGAGTTGGTGTCGCGGCGGGAGAAGACGAGGTAGTTTTGCCAAGGCGCGACGATGTAGGCACCGATGGGACCGGAGAGCTTGTCCAACAGAACTGGCGGCTGTGACGGCGTGTCGAAGACCGGCGAGATGTCGTAGCACAGCAGGCCCATGTTCGACTCGTCGGAGGTGATGAAGAGCAGGTTGCCGAGCAGGATGGAATTCCCCGCGACCCCGTGCTGAGCCAGAGCTGGCCAATCGGCCAAGGGCTGGTTGTTGTTGCCTCGATAGATGAAGGCGCGGCCATTGACGGCGTTGTATTCGGCCCAGTTGAAGGCGAGGCCCCAGGGGTAATACATCCGCGTGATGCCATCGGCCGGATGGGTCGCGCCGAGCGACACGAAGCCGGGCAGATCCTGGATGATGTTCACGCCTTCGGTCTGCCGTCGGATGTTCGCGGCCCATTGGCCGCCGAGCCAGTCGCCGACCTTGTAGTGGCCGTGGGTGCCATGGTCGGAGAAATTGCCGACGTTTTGCCAGCCGGTCGCCTGGATGGTCAGGGTGGCGGGGTCATTGATGTCGGTGAAGCGCCAGCGCCGTGGATTCGCCGCGCCGACCTCGTGGGTGTAGATCTGCTGGTTGTGATAGGCGATGTTGGTGACCCGGCCGAGATTGATCTGGCGGTAGAGCAGGGTGCCGGGGGTGCCGGTGAGGTTGTTAGGGAAGGCGGGATTCACCGCCGGGACCTGGGCGGCCAAGGGGAGGGTGAAGGTGATGGCAAGGAGTGAACGGAGGAGGTCCATGACGGTGTGCTTGGGAGTTTGCGGACGCCGGTTACACAAATTCTGCCGGAATTGTTCGGGCGGGCCAATCTTCAAGATTGCCTGAGGATCTAACCGCTTTGCTCTGCTCCGGAGTTTTCTTCCGCAGGGGTTCCGTGGTAGCTCTCGGTTGCGCATGTCCGATCCCCAGTTTCGCCTTACCCGCTGGAGCCTCGTGCTGCGCGCGCGCGGGGACGGCGACGAGGCCCACAGGGCGATGGGCGAATTGTGCGAGGCCTACTGGTTCCCGCTCTACGCGTGGTGTCGGCGCTCCGGATTGGCCGCGGCGGAGGCGGAAGATCTGGTTCAGGGCTTCTTCCTGCGGGTGATAGAGAAGGATCTCTTCGCCGCGGCGGATGCCTCGCGGGGGAAGCTGCGGACCTTCCTGCTGACTGCTCTGCAGCGTCATGTGCGGGACGAGCAGGGGAAGGCGCGGGCAGAGAGGCGGGGCGGAGGGCGGGTGGTGTCTTTCGACGCGGTCGAGGCCGAGGCGTGGTATGCCGGCGAGAGCATCGACGGCGAAAGCGCGGACCAGATGTTCGACCGGCAGTGGGCGCTGACCGTGCTCGACCAAGCGATCGGCCGGTTGGAGCAAGAGGCCGCCGGGCGGGGAAAGGGCGAGGCATTTGGTGCGCTGCGTCCGTTTCTCACGCGGGAGGGGAGCGCTGCAGAGTATGAGCGATGCGCGACTCCGCTCGGGATGAATGGCGGGAGCTTCAAGGTCGCGGTGCACCGGCTGCGCGCGAAGTTCCGCGATGCGCTGCGTGCCGAGGTCGCTGAGACCCAGCCGGATGGCGAAGGCGTGGACGCAGAGATCCGCCACCTGATGAATGTGCTGGGTGCGAGCGGACTGGCGGACTCCGGGCTTCCGGGTGACCGCTGAGCCGGTAAGCTCGCGAGCATGTCCGCTTCCTCGCCCCATCGTCGTCTCGCGGGATTGAATCCCGCGGACCTGATGGCCACGGCTACGTCGCAGGGCGATTCCGATGAGGCACCACCGGAGCTCGCGGGCATCGAGATCCAGCACCTGATCGGCCGGGGAGGGATGGGCGCGGTCTATCTGGGAAAGCAGCTTTCGCTCGATCGCGAGGTGGCGGTGAAGATCGTGGCCAAGGCGGGCGACGAGCTTTTCCTCGAACGTCTCGAACGCGAGGCGCGCACGATGGCGAAGCTGCGGCACTCGAATCTGGTCACGGTGCACCATTTCGAAAGGCTGCCCGACGGATCGGCCGCGATCATCATGGAGCATGTCCAAGGGGGCACGCTGCGGGATCGTATGGCGCTGCATCCGCAGGGCTTGCCTTTGGAAGACGTGCTGCGCTGGACTCGTGAGATCGCGGCGGCGTTGGCGGCGGCCCACCGCTCGGGGGTGGTCCACCGCGACCTGAAGCCGGAGAATGTCTTGCTCGATGGTCATGGGTCGGCCCTCGTGACGGACTTCGGATTGGCGGTTCCGACCGACCGCAGCTCGACGCGTCTGACGCTGACGGGCACCGCGGTGGGGACGGTCGATTACATGGCGCCCGAGGCCTTCCACTCCGCGGATCCCGATGTGCGGGCCGACGTGTTTTCGCTGGGGGTGATGATGTATGAAATGCTCACCGGCCGCATCCCGCGCGGCAGTTTCGATGGCCCTCGACGCCAGCGCCCGGAAGTGCCGCGGGAGCTCGACGAGGTGGTCATGAGGGCGCTGCGGCCCGCGCCCGAGGAACGCTTCGCTGGCATGGACGAGCTGCTTGCCGCGATTGATCGGGCGGTGTTGCGGAAAGGTGGCCGGCGCTGGTTCTTGGGTGCCGCGGGAGTGGCTGCGGCGGCGCTGGGGATCGGCCTATGGAAGAAGCGGAAGCCGGCCGTGGAAGATGCGACCTCCCTGGCTGAAGTGTCATCGTTGTCGCCGAAAGAATGGCGTCCGTTGCTTTCCTCCACCGATCTCTCGCGCCGCGTGATCTCCGGCCGGTGGACCCGGGAGGGTGGGGCCGTCGTGACGGATGACTCGGTCTGCGTGCTCACCCTGCGCGACGAGGTGCCAGCGGCCTATCGGCTGCGGGTGGTCTTCACGCGGCTATCGGGTGACTACTGCGCGGGTGTGTTCTTCCGCGTGAACGGTCAGGTCACCAGCGTGGACATCGATGGCTGGGACAAGGATCTCGCAGGGGTGCAGACAATCGATGGCTTGAGTTTGGAGCAGCAGGAGCACCCCTTTACCTTCGCGCTGGAGGATGGGCGTCGCTACGAGCTGAAGATCGAGGTGAAGCCCGAGGCTGTTCGCATCTGGATCAATGGCCGCGAACTCGGCACGGTGCCCATCGCCGGGCGGCAGCTCGGCGTTGTCTTTCCTTGGCGGTGGGATCCTGCACAACGACCGGCGGCGCTGGCGATCGGCTCTTATCAGAGCCCGATGCGTTTTGAGTCGGTGGAGTGGTGGCCGCTTGATCCGTGAGCAGATGTTAGAGGGGGGGATCCGGCGGTTTGACTCAGGTTGTAGTAGTTCATGAGTTAACTGGACTGAGCGGGGGAAGAGCTTGGATTTCCAGCGTGTCCGGCTAAAGCCGGGACTACGTACAACTTGGAGGGAGGCCCTCTAGTGAAGTGCTCAGACCTCTGGCCGATCTGGTGAGGGCGTGCCGCAGTTCCAGCATTCGGAGAAGACGCCTTCGACGTGTTCCTTGCACACCGGGCAGGTCCAGTCCGGTCCGGGCGGAGTGTTGTTAGAGGCCTCGCGGAATTCGCGGATGATGGACTTCGCCCGTGCTTCGTCCGCATTGTCGAGC
This sequence comes from Luteolibacter arcticus, assembly GCF_025950235.1. Lineage (NCBI taxonomy): Bacteria > Pseudomonadati > Verrucomicrobiota > Verrucomicrobiia > Verrucomicrobiales > Verrucomicrobiaceae > Neoluteolibacter > Neoluteolibacter arcticus. The sequence continues at coordinate 190,975 of NZ_JAPDDT010000001.1, forward strand.
ACCCACAGCTCGGGATAGACCTCGGAGATCGGCAGCTCGCCGGCGGCGCGCGACGCGCCTTCGTTGCGGATCTCGGTGCGGATGCCCTCGGATTCCAAGACGGATTGGAGGTGGCCGACGACGGTGAAGTCGATGTGGTCGAAGACGAGCTTCATTCTGGGAACAAATCACCAATCACCAATCTTCCAATCACCAATCGAAGTGTGGGGAAGAATGAGATTGTGCTGGAGCGACGATCTAATGGTGGGAAGACGCGCCTGAGACCTCCGCGAGCATTTCGCGGCGGCACCCATGGCGTCAGCGGTCCTATTCTTCAGGCAATCCGATTGGTGATTGGAGAATTGGTGATTGATGATTGGATTCTATCTCAGGCCGTCTTCACCTTGTCCCACTCGGCGGTCCACAGCGGCAGCTTGTCGCCGAGATCATCGATCGGCTCGCATTTCGCGAACAACTCGTCCGGCGGGAAGAGCACCTCGCTGCCGCGGAAATCCTCGGTGAGGCTTCCATAGGCGGCCGAGTTTGGCGCGCGATAGCCCATCCACTCCATGTTCTCTGCCGCCACGCTGGCCTCGGTCACGTGATTGATGAAGGCGTAGGCGAGATCGACTTCCTTGGCGCCCTTCGGGATGCAGAGGTCGTCGCAGGAAAACGCGGTGCCTTCCTGCGGGACGAAGATCCTCATGTCATCGTTCTCCTCGCTCGCCTGGATCAGGTCGCCGGCGTAGCCCTGCACCAGGTGGAATTCCCCCGAAGCGATGCCGGTCTTGTACTGCTCGTTCTCGAATTTCGCGATGTTCTTCTTCCAGCGGATCGCCACGTCGCGTGCGGCGGCGAGTTGGGCGGGATCGGTGGAATTCAAGGGGTGGCCGAGGAACTTCAGGGCGGCACCGAGGACCTCGCGCATGTCATCGAGCAGGGTGATGCGGCCCTTCAGATCGGCGCGGTCAAGCATGGCCCAGGAGTTCACGGGGTTGCTGACCTTCGACTCGAGGTAACACAGGCAGGTCGGGGCCATCATGTAGGGGACGGAAACTTCCATCTTGGGATCGAGCGACTTGGTCAGGTAGGAGGCATCCACGTTCTTGAGGTTCGGGATTTTCCCGTGGTCGAGCGGCTGGATGAGCCCCTTCCGCTTGAGCGCCTGGACCGCATAGGACGAGGGCACCAGTACGTCGTAGCCGCTCGCGCCGGACTCGATCTTGGCGAGCATCGCCTCGTTCGAGTCGAAGGTGTCGATGACCACCGTGCAGTTGTGGGCCTTTTCGAAGCCCTCCTTGACTTCTTGTTTCAGATAGTCGGCCCAGGTGAAGATCGTGAGGGTTTTCTTTTCGCCGGCCGCCCCCTTTGGCTTGCAAGCGGAGATCGAAGCGGCGGCGAGCGCGGAGGCGGCGATGAAATGGCGGCGGTTCATGACGGATGGAGCGTAGAGGGTCTGCGGGAGAAAGGGGAATCGGAAATTGGATCGGATTTCTTACTTGGACTCGGCCATGGCCGGCCGCGTCAATCGTTGTGAAATCGCGACCACCGCGAAGGTGACGATGAGCATCAGGGACGAGAGCGCGTTGATCACCGGCAGGTCCTTGCTCTTTTTGATCATCGAGTAAACGAGCGTTGGCAAGGTGTCCGAGCCCGGGCCTTTGACGAAGTAGGTGATCACGTAGTCATCGATCGAGAGCGTGAATGCCAGCAAGCCTCCGGCAAAGATGCCCGGGGCGAGCAGTGGCAGCGTGACCTTCAGGAAGGCTTGCGTTTTGGTCGCGCCGAGGTCGCGGGCGGCTTCCACCACATTGAAATCGAAGTCCTGCAAGCGGGCCTGCACCACCAGCGCGACGTAGCTCAGGCAGAAGGTGACGTGGGCGATGGAAATCGTCAGCAGGCTGAGGTTCATTCCAAAGGAGATGAACAGCAGCAGCAGGCTCATCCCCATCAGGATATCGGGGAGCACCAGTGGCACGGTGACCAGCAGCTTGTGGGCGTCCTGCAGCCGGGACTTGTAGCGCTGGAGCGCGAAGGCGGCGGCGGTGCCCAGCACCATCGAGGCAATGCTGGCCCCGGTGGCGACCTTCACGGAATTACCCAGCGCGGCGAGGATGTCGGTGCGCTCGAAGAGGCGCTCATACCAGCGCGTGGTGAAGCCATTCCACTTCGAGGCATAGCGGGAGTCATTGAAGGAGTTCAGCACCAGGAACCCGATCGGCAGGTAGAAGAATACCAGCACCGAGATCAGCGTGACGAGCGGGGCGCGGCTGGGTTTCACGATCGGAGATGGTGGATGGCAGATGGAGGATGGGAGATCATGGATTCACGCGGTGCGCTCGCGACGCCTGAGGAACATCGGAGCCAGCACCAGAAGAGCGAGGGCTCCGGAAAGCGCGGCGGCCTCGGGCAGGTTGCGGTCGGTGAAATTCCGCTGGGCGATCTTGTTGCCCAGCATCTGCGTGCGGGTGCCGCCGACCATGTCAGGCACCACGTAGGAGCCGAGCATCGGGATGAAGACCACAAGGAATGCGGTGATGACGCCTTGGCGGATCCCCGGGATGAAGACCGAGAAGAAGGCACGCAGGGGCTTTGCGCCGAGGTCACGGGCGGCATCCAGCAGGCCGAAGTCGAATTTCTCTGCCGCGGCGAAGAGCGGGAGAATCGCGAAGGGCAGGTAGGTGTAAACGCTGACGATGACCACCGCGGTGAGGTTTCCTAACAGCCGGTCGTTTTCGCCGAGCAGCCCGATGAAGCGCAGCGCCTCCGCCACATAGCCCTGGGCGTGCAGGATCTGCTGCCAGGCAAAGACGCGGATCACGAAATTCGTCCAGAACGGCACGATCACCAGCAGCAGCACCCGCGAGCGCCACACCGGCGTGAGGCGGGCCATGGCGTAGGCGACCGGCAGCGACGCGGCAATGCACAGCAGCGTGGTCATCGCCGCCGTGAATATCGTGCGGAAGAACAGCGCGGGATAGCTTGGGTCAGCCAGCGCGCGGATGGAGTCCAGGCTCCAGCCTTCCCCGATGCCGCCCGCCGGCAATGCGGGGCGAAAGGCGATCGCAAAGATGATCGCCACCGGAACCAGGACGAACATCACCAGCCAGAGGAAGCTGGGGGCGGTGGCTAGGAGTTCGGGTTTGTTTTGGGGCTTCATCAGAGGGGAAAAAGAAAATCATCAATCACCAATCTTCCAATCACCAATCAGAGTGCTTGAAGAGGCAGGACCGCTGGCGCCTGGGGCGGAATTCCTCCTAATTCGTGATCTGGAAGCGGGTGCGGCCTCTTTCATGCTATTCTTCTCCGTTCTTCTTCAAGATGCTGGTGAAGATCCGCGTCAGTTCGTCGGACTCCTGCCAGAGCGTCCGAAGCACATTGCGACGATCATCCACTGAGGTTTCGCCAAGCAATCGGAGCCAAAGCCGCGACTCTCCCGACTCCTTTCGGCAGACCTTCAGCCGGTGAAGGAAATCTCCCGTGGAGATCGGATTATTCGCTTCGGCGTAGTTGGCAGCGACAGATCCTGAAGAGCGCAGCACTTGCTTAACGTCGCTCGTTTGTTCCAAGCTCCAACGATGCGCTCCGATGAGTTTCCTCACTGCCAGCGCAAACTGGAAGGTCCGCTCATCCAGATCAAATTTCTTCTCTTCAGACACTTCGATTGGTGATTGGAAGATTGATGATTGGTGATTTGCCCTTTTAGGCATCCGGCAGCGTTAGCATCCCTTCGTCCTCCTCGCGGTATTGCTCTAACAGGAAGCCGTCGTTCGCGTCCCAGAGCAGCCAGACGGTGTCGCCCCATTTTGGGAGGGTCTCGTCGAGCTGGAAGGTCCGGTGCTGCATTTCCGCGCACATGCGCCATTCGCCGCAGCGGACCCAGTAGCGGGTGTGGGAGCCGTAGTAGATGACGTCCTCGACCTTGCCTTCGACGGCGTTGTCCATCGGGGACATGGCCGGCTTGTCACGGGAGACGACGAGTTTCTCCGGACGGATCGACAGGTGGATGCGGTCGCCGACCGAAACTGCCTTGTCGTTGTCGATGACAATGCTGCCGAAGTCCTTCACGTCGCAGCGCGAGAAGCGGGAGTCGATCGATTCGGTGATCTTGCCATCGAGGAAGTTCGTGTCGCCGATGAAGGCGGCGACGAAGGATGAGCGGGGTGCCTCGTAGATCTCCGCCGGCGGGCCGACTTGCTCGATGACGCCCTTGTTCATCACCGCGATGCGGTCGGAGATCGACATCGCTTCGCCTTGGTCGTGGGTGACGTAGATGAACGTGATGCCGACCTCGTCATGGATGGCATCCAGCTCGACCAGCAGGCGCTGGCGGAGCTTGAGGTCGAGCGCGGCGAGCGGTTCGTCGAGCAGCAGGACCTTGGGCTTATTCACCAGCGCCCGGGCGAGGGCGACGCGCTGCTTCATGCCGCCGGAGAGCTGGGCCGGCTTCTTGTCGCCGTGGGCCTTGAGGTCGACGAGTTCGAGCATTTCATCGACCCCCTTGGCGATCTGCCCCGGCGTCCATTTCGCGATCTTGGGACCGAATGCAATGTTGTCCCGGACCGAGAGGTGGGGGAACAGCGCGTAGCTTTGGAAGACCGTGTTGACGGGGCGCTGGTCGGGTGGCAGCGGGGTGATGTCCTTGCCGTCGAGATAGACGCGGCCGAGGTCCGGCTGATCGAAACCGGCGGCCATCCGCAGCAGCGTCGTTTTCCCGCAGCCCGAGGGCCCGAGGAGGGAGAAGGTCTCGCCCTTCTCGATGTCGAGCGTGACATCGTTGACGGCGGTGAAGGTCCCGTAGCGGCGGGTGACGTTCTCGAAACGCAAATAGGAGGCCATTGGCTTGCTAGATGAAACGCGAACGGGAAGGGAACGCAAATCATCAATCACCAATCTTCCAATCACCAATCGGAGTGCCTGAAAAGAGAGGACCGCTGACGCGAGGGGCGGAGGTTCTTGGAGTCGCCGGAGCCCTCCGGGAGAGGTGACCCACCTCGTGGCGCGCCGGCCCGGGCGATCCTCCTAGGCCAAGGCTACGGGGCGACAAGTTGGTGATTGGAAGATTGGTGATTGGTGATTTCATCCGGCCCATGATCGACATGCTCGTGCGCCTCTACGACCTGCCCGAAAGCGCGGAACTCTACGCAAAAGCCGCAGGGCAGGGGATCACCCTCCGCCGTGCGCGGGCGTTCGAGAAGCACACCGTCGCCGAGTTCGCGCGCACTCACTTTTCCCCGAAATGGGTGAGCGAGGTCGAGGTCGCTCTGAGCCGCCAGCCGGTCGCCTGCTTCATCGCCACCAAGGACAAGGCCATCCTCGGCTTCGCCTGCTACGACACCACCATGCGCGGCTTCTTCGGCCCGACGGGTGTCGCGGAAGCGGCTCGCGGCACGGGCATCGGGAAGGCGCTGCTCTTCAAGGCTCTCGAAGCGCTCCGCGATATCGGCTACGCGTATGCCTTCATCGGCGGCGTGGGGCCGCGGGAGTTCTATGAGAAAGCCTGCGGGGCCATTGAGATCCCAGGCAGCGATCCGGGGATTTATGGGGATATCTTGCCGTGAGCAGCCCGTTAGGTCGGGTCGATCAATCCAACAACAGCACCTCCGCCTTCTTCGAGCGCAGGCGGAAGGTCTTCTTGGACAGGTCGTGGGCGGCCTTGATCGAGCGGACGGTGCGGCTTTTCACGCGCATGAGCACGGAGTGGGTGCGGGCGACGTTGCCGTTCACCTCGACGCCGCGGAGCAGCGGGCTATCGGAGATTCCGGTGGCGCTGAAGAGGATGCGGTCGCCTTTGGCGAGGTCTTTTGAGAGATAGACGCGGTCGAGTAGGTGGCCGTAGCCCTCCGCGATGAGGACGCGCTTCTCGAGGTTGTCCTTTGGCCAGATCTTTGCCTGCAGGCCACCACCAAGGCAACGCAGGCCGGCCGCGGATAGCACGCCTTCCGGGGCTCCGCCGATGCCGATGTAGAGATCGATGTTACTCTCCGGCAAGGCCGGCGCAATCGCGGCTGCGATGTCGCCGTCGGAGATCATCCGCAGCTTGGCGCCGATGCGGCGCACGGCATCGATGTAGGGTTGGTTGCGCGGGCGATCCAAGATCATGACCACGATGTCGCGGATGTCCTTCTGAAGGATCTTCGCGGTGATCTTGATGACTTCTTCTGTCGGGGCTTCGACGCTGATCGGCAGCTTGGGATCGGCGATGAAGGCCTGGCGGACTTTTTCCGGATAGGAGAGCTTCTCGAGGTAGAAGGCCGGGATGTCCTCGAGCGCGCTTGCTTCGCCATCGACCGGGATGGCAGCGGCGATGCAGGAGACCGAGTTGGCCATGCCCTTGGAGACATTGGTGGTGCCATCCACCGGATCGAGTGCGATGTGGAATTGCGGCGCGCCTTCCGCCCACGTGCCGACCTTCTCGCCTTTGAAGATGCCGGGGGCCTCATCCTTGATGCCTTCGCCGATGACGACCTCGCCGCGCATTTCCATGAGGTCGAACATGCCGCGGATGGCATCGCAGGCGGCGGCATCGGCTGCTTCCTTTTCGCCGCGACCCATCCATCGGTGGGCGACGATGGCGGCTCCTTCGGTTGCCCGGAGGAAATCCATTTCAAAAATGCGTTCGGAGTCGATCATGGGTTCAAGGAGGGGGAGGGGGAGAGCGCGGGGAATGCAAATGGCGGGCCAAATCGCTCAGCGACCGATGAACGCTTTGAATCGTTCATATGCGGCCTGCCATTCGTCGCCGTTATGCGGTGCATAATTTTGGAACTCGAACGACTCGCGAATCAAATGACGGGCCGCGGCGAGGTCGGGCAGGTGACCGGTGGCGATCATCTGCACGACGATGTTGCCGCAGGAGGTCGCTTCGATCGGACCGGCGATGACCTCGATGCCGAGCGCGTCGGAGGTCGCTTGGGCAAGGAAGGCATTCTGAATGCCGCCGCCGCCAGCATGGAGTCGCTCGAAGCGCTTGCCTGAAAGGGCGCAGAAGTTCTCGAAGACCGCCCGGTATTTCAGCGCGAGCGATTCGGTGGCGACGCGGAGGATGGTGCCCTTGTCCTGGGGCACCGCTTGGCCGGTTCGCTCGCACCATGTCTGGATCTTCGCGGGCATTTCGCCGGGCGCAGCGAAGATGGGATCGTCGGGATCGATGAAAGCGGTGAAGGACGGCGCCGCCTCGGCGAGCTTGGCCATTTCGCCGTAGGAGATACTTTCGCCATCGAGGGCCCATTGGCGCTTGCACTCCTGGATGAGCCAGAGGCCGGCAATGTTCTTAAGGAAGCGGACAGAGCCCTCGGCGCCGAGTTCATTGCAGCAGCGGGCGGCGTAGGCCTGGGGGGTGCGGATCGGATCTTTCCTCTCCAGACCCATGATCGACCATGTGCCGGAGGACAGCCACAGCGCGTCCTCGCCTTCCATCGGGATGCCGGCCACTGCCGATGCGGTATCGTGCGAGGCACTGGCGACCACGGGGATGCCTTCCATGCCGATCTGGCGGGCGACTTCCTTGCGGATCGGGCCGAGCACGGTGCCGGGCGCGACGATTCTCCCGAAGATCCGCTTCGGCAGACCGAGAGTCTCGATCACGCCCCACGCCCAGTCGCCGGTGCCGGCGTCGAGAAGCTGCGAGGTGGAGGCGATGGTCCGCTCGACCGCTTGCACACCGCACAGCCAGAAGGCGAGCAGGTCGGGGATGAAGAGCAACGAGTCCGCCGCCGCGAGGGCAGGGGAGGCGACCTGTTCCTCGGCCAGCAGATGCAGCGAGGAGTTATAGAAATTCGTGGTGATGCCGGTGAGCGAGTAGATCTCCGCCTCGCTGAGCTTCGCGTGCATCACCGCTGGCATCCCTTCGTGGCGGGAGTCGCGGTACTGGTGCGGCATGCCGAGCAGCCGGCCATGGCCATCTAACAAACCAAAGTCGCAGCCCCAGGTATCGATGCCGATGGCGACGATGTCCTTGCCATATTTTTCCACCGCGCGGCGGAGGCCTTCCACGATGTCGCGGAACAGGCCGACGATGTTCCAATACGATCCTCCCGGCAGATCGGTACCGGGATTGTCGAAACGATGGATCTCCTCGAGTTGGAGGCTTTTCAGATCGGAGACGCCGGCGATGACGCGGCCGCTGCCGGCACCGAGGTCGATGGAGAGGAAGACGGGCATGGAAAAGATGGCGGATGGGAGATGTTAGATGGCGGATGCCTTGGCCATGCTCAGCGGGCGAAGCGGAGTTCGTAGGGTACGCTCTTGAGCTGGCCCTTGGCGTAGGCCTTGGACTCGCGGTCGGTGATCACGACGTCAAGATCGACGGGCGTGGCGAAGAAGTGATCGGCCTTGATGCCGAGCTTCGAGTGGTCGAGTAGCGCGCCATTCCACGCGGAGATCTCGATCATCATGCGCTTCAGGCGGGCCTGCTCGGGGTTCGGCTCGCTGATGCCTTGGACGGGATCGAGTCCGGCCCCGGAGAAGAAGAAGCGATCGATCTTCAAAAGCCGCAGTGCGGACTCCGTGAGCATGCCGGAGAAGCGCCGGCCACGTGCCTCGTAGGCACCGCCGAGCTGCACCAGCTCCAGATCGCCCCGGCCGGCCAGCCGCTCGATCACGGCGAGCGAATACGTCACCACCCGCAGCGGCATGTTTTCGGGCAGGTGCGCGGCGAGCTCCAGCGCGGTGGTCGAGGCATCGAGGAGGATCGTTTCGCCCGGCCCGATGATGCGCACCGCTTCGCGGGCGATCTCGATTTTCTCCTCCAGCTTCCGCGCCTCGCGCTCGCTTTGGGAGAGCTCACCGAGCGGGGCGGAGGCATCCATCGCGCCGCCGTGGGTGCGTCGCACGTGGCCGCGGCGGCCGAGGTAGTCGAGGTCGCGGCGAATCGTTTCTTCCGTGACCTCGAAATCCTTTGCCAGCTCTGCCGTGCGCACGGTGCCTTCGCGGCGGACACGGTCTAAAATCTGGCGTTGGCGTTCGGCTGCTAACATGTGGGTTTTTGTGGGAAATTGCTTGCTTTCGTGGGTTTTGTCCCGCACACCCCGGCCACGTCAATCGCGAACTTCGACCGACCCATGCCTTCCGACTTTAAAAATGTGAACTTCTCGTGGGATGACGCCTATGTGGCGACCCTCGATCCCGTCGAACGCCTCGTCTATCGCTCCAATATTCTCGGTGCGGACCAGCGCATCACCAACACCGGTGGCGGCAATACCTCCTCGAAGATCGTCGAGAAGGATCCGCTCTGGGGTGCCAGTGCCGAGATCCTGTGGGTGAAGGGCTCGGGGGGTGACCTCCGCACCTCGAAGCGTGAGAATTTCTCGTCGCTCTATCAGGAAAAGCTTATCGCCCTGCAGGACGTCTATGCCGGCCGCGGTGACAAGGGCCTCAAGTCGCAGGCCGAGGATGACATGGTGGCGATGTATTTCCACACCACCTTCAATCTCAACCCGCGTGCTTCCTCGATCGACACGCCGTTGCACAGCTTTCTGCCGGGCAAGCACGTCGACCACATGCACCCGAACGCGATCATCGCGATCGCGGCATCGAAGAATTGCGAGAAGCTCACGCAGGATATTTTCGGCGGCACCATGGCCTACGTGCCGTGGATGCGCCCGGGCTTCGAGCTCGGCCTCGCCATGCAGGAGATCGCGAAGAAGCAGCCGGACGTGAAGGCGATCATGATGGGCCAGCACGGCTTCATCTCGTGGGATGATGACGAGAAAGTCTGCTACACGCGCACGCTCGAGTTCATCGAGAAGGCCGCGAATTACATCGAAGGAAAGTATCAGGCCAAGGGTGGCGATGCGAAGGCCTTCGGCGGCCAGAAGTATCTCACGCTCCCCGAAGCCGAGCGCCACGCGACTCTCGCCGCCATCCTGCCATGGCTGCGCGGCCAGGTGTCCCAGCAGAAGCGCTTCATCGGCACCGTGCAGGACGACGTGAAGATCCTGCGCTTCGTCAACTCGGCCGATGCGCCGCGCCTTGCCGAGCTCGGCACCTCCTGCCCGGATCACTTCCTGCGCACCAAGATCAAGCCGCTCTACGTCGACTGGAATCCGCAGTCCGAGGACCTCGCCGCGCTCAAGGCCAAGCTCACCGCCGGCCTCGAGCAATATCGCAAGGACTACGCCGCCTACTACGCATCCTGCAAGCACGCCAACAGCCCGGCGATGCGCGATCCGAATCCGACGGTCGTGCTCATCCCCGGCCTCGGCATGATCGCCTGGGGCAAGGACAAGTCCGAGAGTCGCGTGACCGCCGAATTCTACAACTGCGCCGTGGAAGTCATGCGCGGTGCCGAGGCGATCGACGAATACATCGCGCTGCCACAGCAGGAGGCCTTCGATATCGAGTACTGGCTGCTTGAGGAAGCGAAGCTCCAGCGCATGCCCGCCGAGAAGGAACTCGCCCGCCAGATCGTCATCGTCATCGGCGCTGGCTCCGGCATTGGCAAGGAAACCGCGCATCGCCTCGTGAAGGAAGGCGCGCATATCGTCTGCGTGGACCTCAACCATGAAGCCGCCGAAGCGACCGCCAAGGAGATCACTGACAAGTATGGTCTTGGCATCGGCGTCGCCGGCAGCGGCATCTCCGGCTGCGGTCCGGCCATCGGCCTTGCCGCGAACATCACCGACCGTGCCAGCATCCGCGCGATGCTCGATCAGGTCGCACTCGCTTATGGCGGCTTCGACCACATCTGCGTGACTGCCGGTATTTTCGTGCCGAGCGACACCAGCGGCCACATCCCGGATGACAAGTGGGCGCTCACCTTCGCCATCAACGTCAGCGGCTCCTACTATGTCGCCGACGAAGCCGCTAAGACGTGGAAGGAACAGGGCCTGCGTGGCAACCTCGTCCTCACCACCAGCGCCAACGCCGCCGTCGCGAAGAAGGGCAGCCTCGCTTACGACACCTCGAAAGCCGCTGCGAACCACCTCGTCCGCGAGCTCGCCATCGAGCTCAGCCCGCTGGTCCGTGTCAACGGCGTCGCTCCCGCGACCGTCGTCCAAGGCTCGGCGATGTTCCCGCGCGACCGCGTCATCGGCTCGCTGGCCAAGTACAGCATCCCTTACGCGGACGACGAAGCCACCGAGTCACTGGTGACCAAGCTCGCCCAGTTCTACGCGGATCGCACCCTGACCAAGTCCCCGATCACTCCGGCCGACCAGGCGGAAGCCTACTTCCTCCTCGTCACCAGCCGTCTGAGCAAGACCACCGGACAGGTCATCACCGTCGATGGCGGCCTGCACGAGGCCTTCCTCCGCTGAAGCCAAACCAACTTCCACGTAGTAGGTCCGAACGGGCGGCTTCTTTCACGGGGCCGCCCGTTCACTTTGTCGCGGAGTAGTCGAGCCTTGAAAAAGTGGCTCAGTTGCGGCAACCGAGGGGCTTGTCAGGGCCGGAGGGCTGGCTAGCGTGGGGCATGCGTTTTTCACTCCTCGTCGCGTCGGTGCTGGTCGCCGGCAGCCTTTCCGCCCTTGCCGGGACGCCCCAGCAGGCGGATGGCGTCCGCCGTTCGTATGAGGCGGATTTCAAGGCGTGGGTGCTGAAATTGCACGTGGCCGGGAGTGATGCGGAGCGCAACAAAATCGCCGAGGAGCGGCCGGATGCCGCCGCGGCAGCCAAGCGGATGTGGGCGACGATCCAGCCGAATCTGGCGGAGCCATGGTCGGTGGAGCCGGCGGCATGGCTGCTGAGAATTTCCTCCGGACAGGTGACCCAAGGCGAGAATGGGATGGCCAAGCCGCTGCTGGGCGAGGCGGCCATCGCAATCCGTGCCGCGGTGGAAAAGTATCACTTGTCCGACAAGAACCTGTCCCCGATGTGCCTGGCACTGGTCGCTTCGCCGGATCCGGCGTCGCTGACGCTGCTGGAGAAGGTCGAGCGCGGAAATCCCGACAAAAAGGTCCAAGGAGTAGCCGCACTGGGGATCGCCATGTTGCTCAAGGACTTGAGCGACGAGCCGGAGGTGATGCGGCGTCGCCTGACGATGCTGAAGAAGGCGATCATCGAAAGCAGTGACGTGGAGGTCAACGGGGTGAGCGTGGCGAAGCTGGCCGAGGACGAGTTGTATATCATCCGCTTCCTCAGCAAGGGCCGCGAGGCTCCTGACCTGGCCGGCATGGATTCCGGTGGCCGGCCGATGAAGCTTTCGGACTATCAGGGAAAGACCGTGGTGCTGCTGTTCTGGCGGTCCGAGGAAGTCGGCACGCAAGAGTTGTGCGAGATGGTGAAGAAGATACGCGCCCGATTCACCGGCAAGCCGTTCGAGATCGTAGGCGTGAACCGCGATCCGCAGGCGTCGCTGCGCCAACTCCAGGCTTCGGGCATGGTGGATTGGCCGAACTTCTCCGACCCCGATGGCAAGTTGACCGGTGAATACCGCGTCGGCGTGTGGCCCTTGGCCTATGTGCTCGATGGCAGCCGCAAGATCCACTACACCGGCGCGATGGGCTCCTTTGTCGAACTCACCGCCGCGGCAGTGATGGCGGACAAGTGAGGTAGAGGGGCGGGACGCCCCTCCAACGGACTGGGGCAAGATGCCCCAGCTACTTTCGGGGCGGATCTCGCCCTATCTTGGATGGACATGCGCCGCCCACGGGGCGCTCTTCCATGCATCGTCGCGGCGGGTCAGGTTGACGATGAAGCGTGCGATCTCCGTTCCGTTATATTCGCGGTGGTTGCGCTCCCAGCCCCTGCGCGCTGTCGCGATGCGTTGGCCTGCGTCTTGCGAGAAGTGCCGGACCTTGGTGGCGAGATCATTGATGTCGTCGTAGTAGGCGATTTCGTCTTCGCCGTAGAGTCCCTCCAGCCCTGCGCCCCGGGGGGTGAGGGTGAGGATGCCATTGCCCATCAGTTCCGCGATGCGGGACGAGGAGTAGAGCGCCACATCCGAGCGGCGGGAGAGGTTCAGCGCCATCTTGGAACGGCGGATGACCTGCTCCTTTTCCCAGCCGAAGATACCCGCTTGGTCGAGGCAACCGTAGTAGCCGACGCGCAGTTCGGGGAGCTTCGCCTTGAGTTCCTGTAGGAAGGCACGGCGCCCCGGCTCGCCCTTGTCGCGACCGAAGAAGAGCAGGTCGTGAAGGATCTCCGATTCCGGCGTCTCGAATGCGCGGTGGCACTCGATGCCTGCATCCACGGCACTCGGGATGAACGCGGCCGGGCAATTCGGCCGGGCGAGTGCTTCTAACAAGGCTCCGCCGGTAGAGCAGAACAGCGCATCGAGCACCTCCAGACGGTCGCGCAGGTGCTTCGTCTCTTCCACGTCCCACAAGGGATCGACATACCACAGGCCGATCCGGATGGATGGCAGGATGCGGCGGATTTCACGAAGGGTGTCCGCCGAGATAAACTGCGCGTGGCCGAGGATGAGCAGGTCCGGGTGGACGTTGCGGCAGGTCTCGATCAGCGCCTTGTTCGCGCGGCCTTTGCCGAAGGTCTTGCTCTTGGTCGGCGAGAGCATCCGTGCGCGGTCATTGATCGAGAATGGATAAACGAAGTGCCCGAGCCGGATGAGGCCGTGGTGGATCTTTTGGTCCTGGTTCCACAGGTGCGCGCCGTCCTTATCGAGCTGCAGGTTTGCGGCGTGGACGATGCGCATGCGGGGAAGGTGATGTTCCAAGTGAATGGTGCCAAGTGCCATCACTCCACTCCACGATCGTGCTCGTCGCGTGCGCGGGTTTCGAAGCGCATCAGCTCGGCGATGAAGGTCAGCGGCACGTGGCCCGTTTCACCGTTACGGTTCTTCGAGAGCAGCAGCTCGGCCTTGCCCGCTTCCTGTTCCTTTTCCTCTTCGGTCTCGGCATAGTAGGCGGTCCGGTAGAGCAGGCCGATCATGTCGGCGTCCTGCTCGATGGTGCCGGATTCGCGAAGGTCGGACATGCGGGGCACACCGAGCGACTTGCCGGTCCGGCCTTCCGGGCCGCGGTTGAGCTGGGCGAGGACGAGGATCGGCAGTTCGAGCTCCTTGGCGAGGCCCTTGATGCCGGCAGAAATTTCACCGATTTCACGTTCGCGGGAGTTCTGTGCCTGCTTCGAACCGGACTTCAGGAGCTGGAGGTAGTCGATCGCGATGAAGCCGATATTGTCCTCGCGCTTCCGCCGGCGGGCCTTCGCGCGCAGGGTGTCGATGAGGATGCCCGGGGTGTCGTCCACGAACAGCTTCGATGAGGCAATCTCCTCGGCGGCGCGCTTGATGCGCAGCAGGTCCTCCTTCTTCGGTTTGAAGCCCTTGCCCATCTGGGCCATCGCGAAGCGGGCGCGTGAGAAGACAAGACGTTGCACGATCTGGAACGCCGTCATTTCGCAGGAGAAGACCATGCTCGGAACGCCCTGGTCGACGCAGATGTGCTCTGCCACGTTCATCATGAACGAGGTCTTGCCCATCGAGGGACGGGCGGCGACGACGAACATTTCACCGGGCTTCAGGCCCTTGCACATGCGGTCGAGGTCGGAGTAGCCGGTCGGGGCGCCCTGCACCTCCACGTCCCCGGAGAGCAGCGCCTCGAAGTGGCTGATCACCTCGCCGACGGATTGCTTGATGTGGAAGCCGCGGGTGGTCTCGTTGCCTTGGCGGATGCCGAGCACGCTGGTCTCGACCCGGTCGAGCAGCGATACGGTTTCCTCGGGATTTTCGAAGGCCTCGGAGACGGCTTCGGTGCAAGTGCGGATGATCGACCGCAGGACGAACTTGTCCTTTACCAGCGAGAGGTGATTGCTGAAGTGCGCGGCATTCGGCGCGTAGGTGAAGATGTCGGTGATGGCCGCCGGACCGCCGACGCTGTCGAGATTGCCGCGGTCGTGGAGGAGCTGGACCAGCGACACTAGTTCGATCTCCTGGCCCTTGGCGTTGAGGTCGCGGAGGGTCTCGAAAAGCAGTCCGTGGCCGGGAAGGTAGAAGTGCTCGCGGGTCAGGCCTTCCTCAAGCGACATGCCGATCCATTGCTCGGGGTCCTTGAGCATCGAGGAAAGGATGCTCTTCTCGGGCCCCAGCGCGTGGGGCATGGCCCGCATCACGTCCTGTCCCATAGAGGCGGGATCGGAGGCGTGCAGGGAAGGGGAATCGGCGGTGGGGCGAGCGGGCTTGGTATCGACGGCCATGGGTGAGCGACTGGGTGGCGACAGGACGCGAAGCCTACCCATCCCCGGGTCTGCCGGTCAATCAGGGGAACCGGTTGATAGATTGTGAACAACCCCTCCGGACCTCCCGAGCCGGGCTCGTTTTCGGCCGCTCCACGGCTCAGATGGGAGCAATTGTGAACAAGTTGCGGACAACCCCGCAGTTGTTCACTTTGAGGCGCGGAGGGCGAGGTAACGGGCCTTCAGGTCCTCGGCCTTGGCGCGCAGGGCGTGGGCGGCGGGGAGGGCGGCATCGAGCTTGGCCTTGGCCTCCGCAAGCGACGCGGTGGTCGCGGCGAGTTTCCCTTCAAGTTCGCGGACCTTGCCGCGATGGCTTTCCAAATCCTTGGCCGCTTCTTCGATTGCCTTCGGCTCGGCCGGGGTCTCTGACTTGAGCTGGGCGGCGTGCTTGGCCTCACGGTCCGCGACTTCTTGCCGGGCAGCGGCAAGGGCGGCGGATTGCTCGTCGAGCGCCTTCATCTGCTCCTGGAAATCCGCCACGAGTCCTTCGGCCTCGGCGTCCTGACGATCCGCCTCGGCGCGGGTTTTCAGGGATTCGGCGTTCACCCCGGCGGCACTCCAGTGGCGTTCGCGGTCTTGAAGCCACGATAGCCGCTGCTTGGTTTGTTCCAGCTTCGCGGCGGCTTCTTGCTCGCCTTTCTCGGCGGGTCCGATGGCGTCGCGTGCCGGTGCGATGGCGCCCTCACACTCCTTGATCTTGCCCTCGCCCTCGGCGGCGGCCTGGGTGGCACCGGCCAGCATGGCGGGGAGGGTCTCGGCATCCTTGGCAAGCGCGGCGACCTCGGCGTCGAGCTTGGTGGTCTCTTCGGTGGCGGCCTTCTGGCGACCTTCGATTTCGGAAAGGGCACCCTGCTCCCGGGCTCGTTCTGAGCGAATTTGTTCGAGGGCGGAGGCGGCTGCTTCAGCCTTCGGGCGCTGGGCATTGACCGAGCCCTCCAAGGTGGCAATGGCGTCTTTGCGGTCCTCGGCGCGGGCTTTGGCCAGTTCGTCTTCGAGGCGCTTCAATTCCGCGGCTGCGGCTTGGCTCTCTTGGTCGGCGCTCGCAATGCGCTGATCCACGGCCCCGATGGCGGCTTTCTTCGCTTCGGCTTCCTTGTTGGCGGTATCGAGGCGACCGCGGGCTTGGGCCGCCTGCTCCCGTTTCGGCGGAAGCTGCTGGTTGGCGTGGGAGAGTTTTTGCTCGTGCTCCTGCTTGGCCTTCACCGCTGCGGCGTGGGCCTCGCGGGTCTGTTGGAGCGCGCTTTCAGAATCCGTCAGGCGCTTGCGGGCGTCGGCGAGCTTCTGCTGGGCTTCGTTGGCGGCGGTTTCGGAGGCGGAAGTGACCTCGGGTTGCTTGCGGATCTCCTCGCGGAGGGAGACCAGGCGCTGCTCCACCGAGGGTGGATTCGCATCGAAGCTTCCGCCTGGATTGCCGCTGGCCACATCCCACACGGCGATCTGGCCACGGTAGTCGGCGGCGAAGGCCCGCTTGCCCTCGCTGTCGAAGGCCACCGCCACCGGCAAGTCCGGCTGGTCCTTGA
This sequence comes from Luteolibacter arcticus, assembly GCF_025950235.1. Taxonomy (NCBI): domain Bacteria; kingdom Pseudomonadati; phylum Verrucomicrobiota; class Verrucomicrobiia; order Verrucomicrobiales; family Verrucomicrobiaceae; genus Neoluteolibacter; species Neoluteolibacter arcticus. Next base: position 207,606 of record NZ_JAPDDT010000001.1, read on the forward strand.
ACTCGCGCAGGAGATTGAAGTCCGGCTTCCACAGCTTCACCACGCGGTCGCGGCCAGAGGTGATGAAGGAGCCGTCACGAGCCCACGCGAAGGCGAGCACGCCGCCGGGATGGGCATCGAGCTTCTTGACCTCGGTGCCGCCGTTCATTTCCCAGAAGCGCACGGTGCCATCCTCGGACGCCGTTGCGAGCAGGTTGGAATCGCCGCGGAAGGCTGTCGCCGTGATGCCGGCCTGGTGGGCGCGCAGGGTTAGATATTCGCTGCCGCTATCGGCTTCCCAGACCCACACGCCGCCATTGCGATCACCGGTCGCCAGCAGGATGCCATCCGGCGAGAAATCGAGCGCGGTGACCCAGTCGGTGTGCTTCTTGATCGAGTGGAGCTGCGAGCCATCCTCGGCCTTCCAGACCTTGATCAGGCGGGAAGGGGAGCCAGTGGCGACGAGCGACAGGTCCGGCTTGAGGTCGCTGGCCAGCACGCTGTCGAATTCCTTCCCGGCCACCAGCATGCGCTCGCCCGTGACCACGTCGAAGGTGACGGTGACGCCGGATTTCCCCGGCACGCCGCCACCGACGATCAGGTAGCGGGCATTCGGCGTGAAGGCGAGCGAGACGGGATCGCCCTCGGGAAAGGGCAGCACGCCGGTGAGCTCAAGTGAGTTCGTATCGAACAGCAGCACCTGGCGCTGCCCGGTGACCGCCAGCAGCGGGGCCCATGGCGAGGAGGCGATGGCATTGACCGAGGACGCCCGAGCCGCGAGCACCGGCGGGTCTAGCAAGACATCCGCAGGCATCGGCGGCGGGCCTTCCGGCTTCTGGTCGGCGGCCGACTTGAGCGCGGTGTCGAATTTCGGCTTCGAGGGCTTCCGGGCCGAGGAGCTCTTGTTCTCTAACAATCCGCCCTCGATCCATGCCTTGAGCAGATTGATCTGCTCGCCGCCGAGCTTGTCGCCCTCGGGCGGCATCTTGGGTTCCGCGGCGTGCGTGACGACGGAAATCAGCTTTGAGCCCGCATCGCCCGGTTCAGCGATCTTGCCGCCCGAGCCGCCCTTCATCGCACCGGAGAAGGTCGAGAGGTCGAGACCGCCCTTTGCCTTGTCGGGATTGTGGCAGTTCAGGCAGCTCTGCTGGAAGATCGGCAGCACCTGGTCGTCGTAGGTGACCTTGTCCGCCGCGGACGAAAGGCCGGCGGCGAGGAAGGGGAGGACGAGGATGGTTGCGCGATTTGCCAAAGCGATTGCACCCATCTACGCCAAACCTGTTTGCCGATCTTGCGGGAAAATATCCAGAGTCATAAAACGAAAAGCCCGGCACCTGCGTGCCGGGCTAGTGGTCGTGAAAATCAATCCATGCGCACCACCCTCACGGGGCGTGGGGAAAACGGAAACTGAGCAGTGACGCCACCGCTCCGAACGCCATCGGGATCATGGAGGTATTCTCACCCTTCAGGAATTGGCCGAAGTGGTAGAAGGCATTGTGCTGCGGCGTGTTAAAAAGGTAGGCCGGCACGGTGATGAGTGCCACGGCGAGCAGGGCCGGAAGCGCCGAGATGGCGATGAAGGCGGCTTCGCGATGGGTGAAGCGACCGGTCAGCAACAGCCGCGGACCATCGATGAACCAACTGCGGAAATAATTGCGGTCGAAACGACCGAACACGTCCGCAACCGTGAGATGCCGCCGCTGAACCCCCGATGCCTCCGGCATCTGTGAATCGGCCGGGGCGACTTCGGCTTCTTCGGGTTTGTTATTGGCTGAGTGGGACAGCATGGGCGCGTGAATACACGCGATCGCGTAAGTAGACAATTTCAAAAATTAAAATTTGAACATTTCTTGATCTGAGTGGTCCACAACTAATCAGCGACTCCTAACGGCCGGGACGCCTCGATTTTCAATGGTTGAAGATGAACTCCTTGGAGTTCAGCAGCGCCCAGAACACATCATTGAGTATCTGCTGCTTCTCGTTGGGGTTCTTCCCCTCGTTTACGGCGGCCATCAGTTTCTCCATTTCCGTGGGTACCGGCTCGCGGTTCACGGTCCTGAGATAGAGGTGACGGATGACCTCCTCCGGAGCTTTTTTCTGCTCCAGCATCGTCTGCACGATCTTGCCTTGCTGGATGCGGTTGTGGGTGGCGTCGCCGTTGAGGAGGTGGAGTGCTTGGGAAAGGTTCGGCTCCATCTTCACCTCGCAGGAGCAGACCGTGGCGCGCGTGGCCCGGCCAAAGGTGGTGAGGAAGTAGGTGGAGGTATTGCCGTCGGCGATCTGGACGGCGCTCGAGCCGAGCGGCAGGCCCTTGAACTTGTTCGGCGTCTGGGTCACCTGGGAGATGCAATCCAGAAGGACTTCGGCGCGGATCCGCCGGACCATGGCGCGGGAGAAGTTACGCGTATCGGTTTCGTTCGTCTCGTTGGTCGCGCTGGAAAGCTGATAGGTGCGGGAGGTGCAGATGTCGCGCACCAGCTTCCGCAGGTCGTAGTCGTATTCGACGAACTTCCCGGAAAGCGCCGCCAACAGCTCGGGATTCGCCGGCGGATTGGAGATCCGCACGTCATCCACAGGATCGGTGATGCCCACGCCGAAGAAATGAGCCCACGCGACATTGGCGACATTCCGGGCGAACCACGGGTTGTCGGTGGAAGTCAGCCACTCGGCCATCGCCTCGCGGCGGGACGTCTTCCCGAAGTCGTCAGGCGTCTTGGTCCCGAGGAAGCGGGGCTTCACCGGCTTCTTCGTTACCAAATGCGGCACCTCGCCATTGCCATCGAAGACGATCCGCTCCCTCGGGTCTTCGGCGGGCTTGCGTTTCACTTGCGCGAAGAACGAGGCGAAGCCGTAGTAGTCATCCATGGTCCACCGGTCGAAGGGATGGTTGTGGCACTGGGCGCACTGGATCCGGGTGCCCATGAAGACCTGCGCGACATTCTCGGTGAGCTTCAGGGTGTCCTGCTCGATCTGGAAGAAGTTCGTCGCCGGGCTAGAGAAGGTGCCGCCTTCCGACGAGAGTAGCTCGCGGACGATCTCATTGAACGGCTGGTTGCCGGAGATGCGATCGCGCAGCCAGTTGTAGTAACCGAGCGCCGCCTTGTAGGAAACTTGCGCGGGCCCGTTGTTGAAGGTGCGGATCTGGAGAAGCTCCGCCCACTTCATCACCCACATCTCCGAGAACTCCTTGCGGCCGATGAGTTCATCCACCAACGCCTCGCGCTTCTTCGGATTGGTGTCGGCGAGGAATTTCTCCCGCTCGGAGGGCTCTGGCAATTTGCCCACGACATCGACGAACACCCGCCGCAGGAAGGTCTCGTCGTCGCACAAGGGTGCGGGGATGATGCGCAGCTTGTGCAGCTTCTCGTGGACGTGCTTGTCGATGTAGTTGAACTCCGCTAGCTCCGGCCGGGTGTAGTCGAGGGCCTTCGGGATGACGATCGCCTGCGCGACCTCGGTGAAGGTCATGAACCGGCCTAACAGGAAGGCCTCGCCGCGGTTCTTGGAGGTCGATAGACCGCTGCGGGGATTTATTGAGACCGAGTTGTCGTTCGAGGTGGAGAACGAGGAAAGGGGAGTCACGTCGCGGTCCGTGCCATCCGAGTAGGTGGCTTTCACCGTGAATGGCGTCTCCAGGTCTTCGCCCTTCAGCACGAGCTGGGGCGGTTCCACCGTGATCCCGGTTGGTTTCGTGATTTCGCCCTGATCATACTCGGCACCGGACTTGATCCAGGCGACCAGCGTCTCGTAGTTCGCACTGCCTTTCTCGAAAAGTTTGCCACCTGTATGTGGGACGGAGCCCACCGCCTTGGTCACTAGCAGCGACTCTTCGGGCAGTGCCAGATTGACCCGACGGCCGGGCTGCTCCCGGGTCAGGCGGAAATGATCTCCCTGCGGATCGAAGCCGAAGAGGCCGAGGTGAAAGCCATCCTTGCCGCGGGCCGAGCCGTGGCATGAGCCGGTATTGCAGCCAGCGGAAGTCAGCACCGGCATCACATCGAGCTGGAAGGAGATCGGGCGCGGCTTCGTGGCATCCTTCACGGTGACTGGCACCTCCGTCTTGAGGCCGCGATACTCGAGTGTCAGCGTGGTGCTGCCGTCCTTCAGCGGCTTGAGCAGCGTCCCTTCCAGCTTCGCGACCGTCGGGTCCGCGACGCTCGCCTTGATCTGGCGGGTGATGTCCTGCGTGCCGGCATCCTTGAAGCGGGCGATCGCCAGCACCTTGTGAAAATCAGCGTTCGTCTCAAGCGACACGGCCTTCGGGAATGCCTCGATCGCCGCGATCTCCGGATCTGGGGCGGCGTTCCACTCGGGCAGCGCCGTTTTCGGGCGCGGGGCGAGCACCATGCCTTCCGGCCACGGCGCGCCTTCCTTCATCCATGCCTCCAAAATGGCGATCTCCTCGGGTGTGAGCGGCTTGCCCTTCGGCGGCATGATCTCGTCGTCGTCCTCGTCCAGCTTTACCCGGATGAGCAGTTCCGACTTTTCGAGGTGCTCCAGCACCAGCGCCGGACCCGACTCGCCGCCCTTGAGGAATTGCTCGCGGGTCGTCAGCAGCAGGTCGCCCTTGGTCTTGTCCGGGTGGTGGCAGGAGACGCACTTCGTCTCCAGGATCAGCCGCGCCTTCTCAAACGACTCCGATGCCCCCGACAGGGTGGGGAGCGCGAATGCCAGAAGGAGTGCAGGCGTCGGAAAACCGGATGGCATTCCGCGATTACGACGCCAGCGCCCGTTTTCTCACAGGAGAAATTCGTTTGAATGAGGTGGCAACGGCCCCTCTCACTTCAGGTCCGCTGGCTTCACGCCCTTCTTATAGCCCTTGAAGCCGAAATTCGATGGCTTGAATTCGCCCACCGGCTTGGCATCGAGCTTCTCCGGGACCGGCAGACTGCAGGCCCAGTAGGTCGAGTTCACCACGAAACGAAGCAGGCCCGGCTTTTCGAAATCGGTCGCCGCGCCCATCGTCGAGCAGATCACCTTCTGGGTCTTGCCGCTGTCGAGCTTGCGGTCGCGGACCCAAGCCACCGGCATCATCGGTTCGTTCTTCTTGCCGGCCACTGGCTCGTCTTCGGGCTTCATGCCGGTCAGCACGGAGCCGCGCAGCAGGACTGTCGCGTCGTCGGGCAGCTTGGTGACGCCATAGACGTCGGTCGGGCCCCACACGTCGGTGACGCCGGTGAGCAGGGGATGCGTCTTGTTCGCCTCCTCGATCATGCCGCGGGTGCTTTCCTTGCCGTGGTTGCCGTGGTGGTTGATCCACGTTTCGCCCAGGATCTTCTTCCCGAAGCCGCCGTTGGAGTTGAACGACCACGAGGCATACGGGCTGTCCTTCTTGCGGGTGTAGTTGAAGGCGTGGGTCGAGGTGCGCAGGCCGAGCAGCGGCTTTCCGGCCTCCACGTAGTCGACAATGTGCTTCATCTTGTCATCCGGCAGCTCGCGGAAACGCAGGCCGAGGATCAGGAAGTCGGCCGAGTCGATCGACTCGATGCCGGGGATATTGGTCTGCTCGTCTGGATTGATTTCGCCGGTTTTCAGGTCGACCGGGAAGAGCACCGTGCACTTGAAGCCGTGCTTCTCGGCCAGCAGCTTGCCGAGCATCGGGAAGGACTCCTCGGAGCGGTATTCCTCGTCGCCGCTGACCAGCACCACATGCTTGCCCTTGCCCGGGCCGGATTTGCCTTCGAAAACAATCCAAGAATCGTCAGCCAGGGCGGAAGAGGCGAGAGCGAGGGGGAGGCAGAGGTGAAGGATGGGCTTCATAGTTGGGTTACCGGCGAACCAAGCCGCTTCTTGCGAGCGCGGCAAGAATCATCCCATGAAAATCCCTTGCTACTCTGGAAACGTGTTTGGTTTGGGTGGAGTGGAATATCCATCTGTGGGGCCGAATCACCAATCTTCAATCTTCCAATCACCAATCGGAGTGCCTGAAGAGATAGGACCGCTGACGCCTGCTGCGGAATTCCTCGGAGACGCGGTGTTTGCCTTCTCACTCCCATCTCACCTTTGCCCACACGGGAAAGTGATCGGAGGGCTGCTCCTCGCGGGAGCGCTCGACCTTGATGTCGGACGCTTCCACGGTGGCGCCGCGGCTGACGAGGATGTGATCGACCTTCGCCCAGCCATCGCGATGGCCTTGCCAGAAGTGCAGTGTGCGGCGGTTTTTCACGCCGGCGTGGAGGAGTTGGTAGGTATCGATCAGGGGCGTGCCCCATGCCGCCAGTTTCTTGCCGGCCAGGGTCACGGCTTTGCCTACAAAGTAGTCGACCGCCGGATTGCCCTCGGTCGCGTTGAAGTCGCCTAACAGAATCAGAGGCTCGTCCGCATGGGGCCGGCCTTCGATGCGTCGGGCCAGCAGGGGCGCGGCCTTTTCGCGCGAGTACTGGTTGCGGTGGTCCCAGTGGGTATTGAAGACGCAAAACCCGCGTCCGCTGCTGCGGTCGACGAGTCGCACCCAGGTGACCGTGCGCGGATAGGTGTTGCCCCAGTTCATCGAGCCGGGCTTCTCCGGCTCGTCGGAAAGCCAGAAGGTGCCGCCGTCGGTTTTCTCGAAGCGGTCGCTCCGGAAAAAGATCGCCGCGTATTCGCCACCGCGTTTGCCATCATCGCGGCCCACGCCGTGGAAGTCGTAGTCGGGCAGGGAGGCCCGCAGGTCGGCGGCCTGGCCGTGCAGGCACTCCTGCACGCCGAAGACGTCCGGGTTCATGGAGCGGATGGATTTGACCAATCGCCCGATGCGGTTCCTCCATGCCCGCCAGTCGCTTTCGCTCGGGTTCTCGTAGCGGATGTTGAAGGTGGCCAAGGTCAGCGAAAGCGAGCCGTCCTCCGTGACCGCCCGGGCTCGTGGAGCCTCGCGATCGCAGGTGGAGAGCGTGGCAAGCAGGCCGCTGAGAAGGATCCACTTCATTCGGTGAACAGGTCGTCGAGCACCTCGATGGAGCCTCTTCCTGCTTCGCGCAAGGCCTTCCGCAGGTCTCGCATGGCGTCGCGCCGCTTGACTGCTGCCAATGCGGCGATCACCTCGACCTTTGCTTCGTCGAAATTCCGTGGCTCCGCTGGCTTGCGGCCGGTGACCTCCACCAGATGCCAGCCGAGCTTGGTGCGGACCAGCGAGGGGCGATTCAGCGGCAGCGAAAAGACGGGAGCGGCGAAATCGGCCGGCAACCGGTCAAGGGTCATCCAGCCGAGCTTGCCGCCGTCGCCCTTGCTGCGCGGGTCGTCGCTGAGTTCGGCGGCGATCGCGGCGAAATCCTTCTGCTTCGCGGTCCATTCTCCCAGTGCCTTCTCCAACAACGCCCGGGCCTCCGCGGAATCGCGCTGGAGGGTGGAAACAAACACGTGCTGCGCCTCGATCCGCTCGGGCCGGGCGAGTTCCGCGGCATGGGCATCGAACCAAGTCCGCGCTTCCTGGTCGCTCACGGTGACGCCGGGGGCGATCCGGCTTTCGATGAAGCGCTGCTGTTGGAGCCGCGCGCCGAGTCGCAGGCGCAGTTCTTTCTCCGAGTCGATGCCCTCGGCAGCGAGGTGGGCCCGCATTTCATCCGGGCTCTCGAAGCGGGCGGCGAGTCGTTTCAGCGCGTCATCGACCTCCTCATTGGCCACCGGCAGCGCGGCGGCCTGATCCTGGGTGGCGAAGCGCAGCAATTCGTGGTCGATCAGTTCGTCGAGCGCCACTTTGCGCTCGGCCTGCTGTTCCGCGGGTGCCAGCGACTCCATCGTCATCCCGCGCAGCCACAGCCGCTCCTTGGCAGTGCGGTCGACCTGGGAGGAGAGGATGGAGCGGTTCGCCACGCGGGCGACCACGCCCTCGGCCTTGGCCTTCGCGATCGATTGCGGGCTATCTGGCAAGCCGCGCCGCATCCACTGGCGCAAGGGCCCCGTGAAAACGAAAAGATCTCCGGCGAGGTAAAGCAGGACGACCGTTTGGAAGCCGAGGAGGAGAGAGCGTTTCGTCAGGGGCACGCGGGAAAAAGTTCCGCACCGTTACGCGATCGGCGCACGGTTCCTTCAGCGGATTTCCACCGTCGCGCCCGGCCGGATCAGGGTCGGGATGCGGATGGCATCCCAATTTGCCAGGCGGATGCAACCGGCGCTGCGGGCGCGGCCAATCGTTTCAGGATCGGCGGTGCCGTGCAGGCCGATGCCTGGCTTGCTGAGACCGTTCCAGATGATGCCCACCGGGCTATTCGGGCCGGGCTGGATGTTGAGAGCGTTGTTGGACCGCTTGCCGGTATCGAGCAGCGACTGGTCGTAGCGCCACACCGGTAGCTCGACGCTGTTGTTGAGCTTCCAGACGCCCTTGTGGATGAACTGGGGCTTGCCGGGGGTGATCGGGAACGACGCGACCAGGGCGCGGTTCGCCACCGGAGAGGTCTTCGGCTTCACCAGCACCGGCTGGTTGGAAACGGTTTCCTCTTCCTCGATCACCAGCGCGGCGGGGGCGGCTTCGAAGATGCGGACCTGGTTTTTCACCGTATCGACCACCGCGTGGCGCTCCGACATCGCGGTCTCCGCTTCGTAGCGCTTGCCGTCCAGGGCTTCGATCACGAAGGGCTTCACGTTCGGGACGATCAGCGTCTCGCCGGGCTTCACGCCCCAGGTGTTCTTGGAGCCATTGAGCTCGAGGATAAATTCGACGTCGGTGTGGAAGCGCTCCGACATGAACTCCGCGATGCTGCGATAGCTCATGCGCTTGGCATTCGCCTGCGCGGCGCGGTTGTGGGACAGGCCGCTGTTCACCCACTTGGTGGCGATCTCCGGCACCACTGCCATCGCGAAAGCACTCGGCACCGCCTTGCGGGCGGCGGCCATGACCGGCCCAATGTCGTCGGCCTCGTGGCCATGGACTTCATTCCACGAGGCCACTGCCTGAATGGTGAAGCGGCCCGGCTTCCCGTCGACCACGCCCGGACCGAAGTTCGATTGATCGAGGAAGATCTGGAGCCGGATCGCGTCCTCGCCGGTGGGCAGGTTGGCGACCTCCGGGGCGTCGGACTTCGTGCTCGGCTTGTGCTCGGGCATCTTCACCACACCGGGCGCGAGGGGAGTACATTGGACTACCGGGGCAGGGGCGGGCGGAGCCGCAACCTTCTCTTCGGGAGTGATTTCTGATGGATCCACTGGCAAGGCGCGCAGGGGATCGGCATCGGAGGAGCAGGCGGTGGCAAGAATGGCGGCGGCGACGGATTTCCGGAACATCTTCGGCAAGTTTGAAGGTCGGGACACAGGGACTATTTCAGATTTTCCCGCGATGTCACGCGGCGAAGCCTAACGGTTGTGGAGGGGATCGAAGAATTGGCACCGCCAGGACGCCAAGTGCGCCAAGTAGAGGGCCAAATCCGCGGTCCGGCACGCCACGATCTGTCCCGAAGGTCCTCGGAAACTGGAGCCCTGGCTTCTACTTTGTCTTGCTTGGCGCACTTGGCGTCTTGGCGGTGCCAAGACGTCGCCGTCCGTGAATCCAAGGGTCGCGAAATGTGGTTAAATTCCGCATTGCCAAACGAAAAGGGTCCGCCTAGCTTGCGCGCCCCGACGCCGAAGAGCCCCTTGGTGTAATGGTAACACTACGGATTTTGATTCCGTCTTTCCAGGTTCGAGTCCTGGGGGGGCTGCTCTTCGGAGCAAGGCTTTTAGTGTAGCCAACAGATTCTGAGTCGAGGAGCTAAAGCGATCGGTTGAGCTGGTGTTCAGGTGGTAACCCTTTGGTTTTCCCACTTTCCTGTTGCCAAGGTTTGCTGTTTACTTAGCTTCGCCGCGCTCCATGCAAGAGCCCCTTGGTGTAATGGTAACACTGCGGATTCTGATTCCGCCTTTCCAGGTTCGAGTCCTGGGGGGGCTGCTCTTCCGACCCGGACGGGAACCAATTGAAATGGGGCAGGGACCGTGCCGAGCTTGCTAAGCCCGCCTACGCGCCGTTCTGGCGCATCGGGGAAGCTGAGGGAGGATACCGCCTTTGGGAGGCGGGAAAATCCGGACTGGATGCAGGTGGAAATCACGCGGCAACATCCTGCTCCAATGGAAACGAAGAAACCGATTCGCACGGCGCTGTGTGGAATGGGCATCACCTTGGCGACCATTGTGGCCACATTTTTCGCCGCGTCGCACGTGGAAGGTGGCGTGTCGCCCGTCATACCGTTTCTTTCCATCGGCTTGCTTTGGGTGTTTCTGTTTCGGCGAGACCTCTCCTCTAACAATGGGAGCGGCATTGACTGAGAAGCTTGTTGGCCCTCCATGACTCGCCGCCTCATCCGCTGGAAATCATTTTGGTTTGGAATCCTTGTTCTGGGGTTCCTTGGGTGGGCTTGGGCACGTTCCATCGGCCTCAGCGACTCCATTTCTTGGGGTCATTCGCGAGGGCAATGCATCATGTTGCAACACCAGCTTGGGAGGGTGTTTCTCTTCGGGGGGTACAATCCCTATGCGCCATCGGGCTTCTTTTTTTTCTCGGCGGAGTTTCTTCGTGAAGAGGGAAGGTCAGTCGCAAGACCGGTTGAGTTAGACATTCATCCTAACAGTTGGACCTTCGGCATTGAGTATTGGCTTCTCGTGCTTCTCTTCTTCATACCTTGGGCCGCTTTCCTCGCGTGGCGATGGAACAAGCAAAGGAAACTCAGCCCATTCGCTTTCTCGTGACGCCGCGCCCGCTCATCAAGTGGAAATCCTTTTGGCTGGGGATTCTGGTCCTCGGGTTCTTGGGCGGGGCATGGGTATTCTCCATGCATCACTCCGCCGGTGTTGTTTGGAACATGAAGCCGACGAGCAAAACGGACTTTTCGGAATGGCGCGGCATCTACGCGAGCTTTGAAGTCGGCCTTTATACAGTCGGTCCAGCATACGACCCATTTGCCGATTCCGGTTTCAGCCATTGGAGCCATTCGAGCAGGGTTTTTGGCGAAGGGGATGCGCTTTTGCCAACCGCCGTAACAATTGAGAGGGGATACACCAAGATTGCCCTCTGGCTCCTCATCCTCCTTTTCCTTGTCCCATGAGCCTTGTTCCTCGCTTGGCGCTGGAGGCGGCAACCGAAGCTAACAGAAACCAACGCATCCGCTTTCTCATGAAAGCTACGCCGCGCCCCCTCTACCGCTGGAAGAGCTTTTGGCTCGGGCTGTGTGTGCTGGTGTTTTTGGGGTGGGCATGGGTTCGGTCGCTTGAATTTCCACTCCTTCGGACGAGTGGATTGTGGACAAACCTCAGCGGCCACCATTTCACCGGCTACGTTCACTTCACATTTCGGAATTCCCGCGGTGCTGTGGCGGTGGGCTTCCATGAGTTGGGGGAAGGGGTCTGGGAGCCTCCTGTCTATGGTCAGAATGAGGACTTAGTCCGACGTCCCGCTTTCAAGCTGGTGGGTGCCACGGGCGTAGGCATTGCTCACTGGCTTCTCATCCTTCTTTTCCTTGTCCCTTGGTCCGCGTGGCTCTTCTGGCATTGGAAGCGGGAACAAAGAAAACTAACAGTATGATGCCGCGCCCCGCCAGCCGACGCCCGTCGTTTTGGCTCGGGCTTTTCGTGGCCTGTTTTCTGGCGTGGGGTTGGTGGGACAGCTACCAAATCGAATTGGGGCTGTCCTTACACGGGAGAGGCCGAATCATTTATTGCGCGCGCCTTGCGGGAGAAACTCAGTTCTATTTTGAAACGAACCCGAAAGTGGAGAACATGCGAATGGAGGTATATGGGGGACCCCTTGCAAGCGTGCAGCGACTGATTTCATGGATAACAGGTGTACCGTCCATCAATGTGCCCGACTCCCTCGTTTTCTTTTCCTTTGTTGGGCTTTGGGTTGGGTGGCTTGCTTTTCCCGAATGGGCTCGGAAAAAGCGGAGGGCCGGAAAGACGGAGGCTTGAAGCAGAAGGTATCGGGGATAGAACTGAAAAAATGAGCACTCCGCACTTTCCTCGCTTTCTTGTTGAAGAGGCCGACGTTGGCATCGGGGCCGATGGCTGGGACAACTTCCTCCTCTATGACGACCTCACCGAGTTGGAGGAGTATTTAGAGGCGTTGCGCTACCTCAATGCTCCCAAGTGCGCGACGGTGGTGAAAGAGCTTCTGGACCTAGTCGAAGCGACGAGGCCAGCCCGCACCAATGAGCTTTTGAACTCCCACAAAGAGCAGTTGGAAAATCTGTGGGAACGCTGCAACGAAGCATCCAGCGCGGAAAGTCCTCAGGAATTGTCCAAGAAGGCGTTCATGAATCAGTAAGTCAGCTACCCCGCAGGAATCGCCTAGCAGCATCCCTAAATCCGCCCAAAACAACCAAGGAAGTGCGTGGATGAGGGTTGCCTTGCGTTGGCCACCGTTCGCCGAGTAAGGAAGAAAAAGTAAAGAATGTGATTCATAAAGCATTAATTGGCAAAGGTTTAGGGATCTGCTTGAAAAATTCTGACTCTGTTCGTCTTGGTTCGAATTAAGGCAGGACTGCGTATCTTCTGCTTTCGGGGGTGGTGAGCAGGCCATCCAATCCGGGGACAAGGCTGGCCCGTTCATTGTCGCTCGCTCGGGAGACATGGGAGAAATTGATTGAAAGGAGGGGTGACGATGAGGCGGACTTTTCTTTCCCTGTAGGTGCGCGCAAGTTCAATAAGGATTAGGAATGGATGATCGCATGGATTCAGGATGCCTGCATCGCGACGACAAGGCGCCTCAGCGGTTGCTCAAGTACGTGGAAGCTTAATCGCGAACTAGATTTTCCCAACCATGTCGGAGTGAAGCTTGGACCTGTGGTTCCGAGCCGGAAAGATTGGTTCCATAGGTAACCGGCTCTATAGTGGGATTCGCTGAAAAAACAAAGAAATGACTTGAGGCTAACAAGAAGTTGGCTTAGTTCCCGCCTGTCATGAGCGCCAAAAAAACAGTAGCAAGCAAAGGCAAGCGTTATTCAGAGCAAGAGAAAGCCGAGATCCTGGCCTTCATTGAGTCGCAGGGACGGGGTGGCCAGAGCAAGGCTGCCAAGAAGTATGGGGTAAGCCCACTCACCCTCTCCAGCTGGCGCAAGAAGAGCCAAGGCGGAGGCATTATCGGGAACGGCAAGGCCGCAAGCGGTCTGGACCTTGAAGTTGCAACGGCCAAGTGGCTGGGCAAGCAAGGCCACGCCTACGAGATTTTCAAGAGCCTCAGCAGCGGCACCATTGAGCGCAAGACCGGCAAGGGCATTGAAGCCCTCGGGCTGTTCAGCGGCGGCGACTATACCGTTTCCCGGATCGGCAAGGGCGGCGAGCCAGTCATCGAAATCAGCCTTTCGAAGCTCTTGGAGCTTACCAAAACGAAGGCTTAAGGAACTTCGGAGTTCATTCTAGCGCCGGGGCGGGGGAGCAATCCTCCGCTCCTTTTGATTGAAGGAGACGGTGACATTCCCAACGACCCGTTTGGGAGGCTATTGGAATTTTGCGGGAAGGTTAGCCGACGTTTGCGGGCTGACCCCGAGCGGCGGATGGCGCTCATTCAATCTCTTGCTTATCAGTTTGGCTGCTCATTAGAGGTTCGGGATTGAGCGGGAGTTGAGATAACTTGCTGGAATGGATGAGGCGATGCGTTCGCTTTGTTGGAGTATTAACTTCAGGGGCGAAGCCTGCATCATGTCTGGTGCCGATCGGGGTAGTCGTTAAGGGAGCGCCGGAGGCGGCTCTGGGGAAAACTGCTACAAGCATGGATTCCACCTCTTGCTGATGCGAAAAAAATGACTTGAGGCTAACAAGAAGCAGGCGTAAGGCCCAAAGCCATGTCAGCAAAGAAAGTAGCAGCAAGCAAAGGGAAGCGTTACAGCGAAGCAGAGAAGGCGGAGATTCTTGCGTTCATCGACGCGCAGGGCAGGGGTGGCCAGAGCAAGGCCTCCAAGAAATTCGGCGTGTCTCCGCTGACCCTATCGAGCTGGCGCAAGAAGTCCGGCGGCAGCGGCAATGGCAAGGCTTCGACCCCGGTGAAGGGCCTGGACCTTGAGATCGCCACCGCGAAGTGGCTGGGCAAGCAGGGCTTCGACTACGAGATCTTCCAAAGCCTTTCCAGCGGCTCCATTGAGCGCAAGACCGGCAAGGGCATTGAGGCACTCGCGCTTTTCAGCGGCGGCGACTACGCCGTGGCTCGCATCGGCAAGGGCGGCGAACCTATTATCGAGCTTTCCCTGTCCAAGCTTATCGAGCTGACGAAGACCAAGGCCTGAAGGGCAAGATAAGCACAGATCTTTAAATGCGGGCCGCTCTTCTTTGCTGGAGAGCGGCTCGATTCGTTTTCGCCCTACGGGATGCCGGGCGTGGACTATCGCCGCTCGGTCCCCGAGAGGCGTCCACAAACCCCAAGGACGAGCACGGTGGTAGCAATCGCAATCGAAATACACAACACGCCGATGCCCAGGATGCGGGGAACAAGTTCGTGGTTCACCCCGAAGGAGATCAATGTCGCGAAAAGAATACCGCTGGCGAATGCCAATGCCATTTGGGCCGCGAGGAACGACAGGACTACCCAAGCGAAGATGGTGAGGCCTCTTTTCATGTGAGTGGGGCGTCCTTTATTCCAAGCCGAGTTCCTTTCTGTGGGAGCGGATGGAGGGCGCGATGGTGAGAGCTCCGCACTTGGTGCAATAGAAACCTGCGGCGCTTCTGCCCGGCTTCATGAATTGCATCCATCCCTTGCCCTTCATGCGGATCTGAAGCTGGGAGCTGCCGAAGCCGGTACTGAACCATGTCTGGTTCAATGCCGCTTCGACAGCAATGAGGAGGTCGCCACAGATGGCGCAGTTATGTGTCGGAGGGGTCACGGGCTTCCATGTGGGCTAGTAGACCGGTTTTCTTCCCGGTCTTCCGATTCCGCGAGGTCGTCGAGTTTGTTCATATGGCGTTCCAGGAGGCGCTTTATCGCGGCTTCCGCGCCGACGTGAAGGCATTGGGCATGCAGGAGATTCCGGGACGAGGTGAAGGCTACGCCGGGGTCGTCGATCTCTGGTTTTGGCCCGGTTTGAATACGGAGAAAATAGCGCATGTCAGGCGAGACCATCATCCCCGGCGGATACTCGGGCACGCATTTCCGGCAATCTGCCAAGAGGTGGAGGAGCTTCTCTGTCTCATCCGATGAGAGGTCGATCGTATTTGAAGAACCAAAGATGCCGATCGAGACACGGTTCATTTTTATCCCCACAGGAATCAGCGGAGGGGCCTTGTTCCCACAAGGCATGCAGGCAGGCAAAAGCATAAGGACGGGCGCCGCGAGTCGCAGGAGGATCTTCACCGGAGCCTTGCTAAAAGAAGGTATATATTTCTTCAAGATGGAACGCCAAGGATAGCTGTTGTTTTCCGGCCGATGGGTCAACCGTCCGCGCGCGCGTCTTGCATTCCGGGGGGTAATGGCCCACAAAGCGGTCGATGCAACGGCGGCCTTGGGATCGTCTATGGCTGCTGGCAGGCGTTCTGGCGCTTTGCTTGTTCGGAGGTCCGTCGCCTCTGGATGACAGCCGGCCAGCCGGCGACACGGTGAAACGAACGCACTCACCGGTGGCCGCTTTCGCCGCGGAGGAGGCTGGATCGGTAAAGTGGTTTGCCCAGATGTTGCCGGTGGATTCTTCCAGCTCCTCGCATCCGGTTGAACGAGCGGTCGCGCTTGGCCGTGTCCTTGAGTCGCGGAATGAAGTCGTCGAGGCGGGAAGGGTTTGGCAACGGGTCCGCACGGTGCAGACGGCGGTGCAGTCCCGGATCGTGCGGGTGGTGGAGCGTTGGGAAATGACGGAGCAGGGGAGCTTGCGTTGCGCGGGGCGCGACATGTTTTTGGCCGACCAGTTGATCGTCGCTCAGGCGCCCGGTGCGGACCGTGCGAGTGTGGAGAGGTTGCTCGCCACCGGTGGGATGCAGACCGGGGAATCGATCTCCGAGGGATTGTTCACGGTGCGCCTTTCCTCCTCCGGTCTCGATGCGGTGCCGCAGGCGCTTCGGTTTCTTTCCGCGCATCCTGACCTCGTGACGGCCGCCGGGCCGGATGGTGTCGGCTTCGGGGCAGGTCTGCCAAACGACGCCAGCTTCGGAAGCCAGTGGGGCCACCACAATGCCGGCCAATCCGGCGGCACCGTGGATGCCGATGTCGATGCGCCGGAGTTCTGGGACATCATCGAGAGCGCGCCCGGCCTCGTGGTCGCGGTGCTCGATTCCGGCCTGAATACCAGCCACCCGGACCTGCTGAATCTGTCTTGGGTCAATCCCGGTGAGGTGCCGGGAGACGGCATCGACAACGATGGCAGCGGCAAGGTCGATGATACCGGCGGCTGGGATTTCGTCAGCAACGACAAGAACCCCGCGGATGATCACGGGCATGGCTCGAATGTGACGGGCATCATGGCCGCGACCCGCAACAACGCGGCGGGCATCGCTGGGATGATCGGCGTGCGGGTGCTCGTCTGCAAGATCCTCAATTCCGCCAACAGTGGCTTCACCTCCCATCTGATCGCCGCCGTCACCTACGCCCGGCAACGCGGCGTGCCGGTGATGAACCTGTCGCTGCAAAACTATCCTCTCGATATCTTCCTCTATCAGGAATTCACCGCCTGCGAGGACGCCGGCATCCTGCTGTCAGTCTGCGCGGGAAACCAAGGATTCAACAACGACGAGATTCCGAATTATCCGAGCTGCTATCCTCATTCGAATCTCATCGCGGTGGGGAGCCACGATCGCACGGACGCGCGCTGGTCGGGTACTTCCTTTAACCCCTCGAACTACGGGGCGACCAGTGTGGACCTTTTTGCCCCCGGCCGTGACATCCTCAGTCCGATCCTGGGGACGTCGTATTCCAGCTACACCGGTACCTCCCAAGCGACGCCCTACGTGACCGCCGTGTGCGCGGCGATCAAGTATGCCAATCCGTCGTGGACCGCGAGTTCGATCAAGGCCAGCGTCCTCGCTTCGGTGGTGACGAGACCGGCTTACGCGGGGCAGTGCAGCACCGGCGGGCGCTTGAATGCCGCCAATGCCATCAGCCACGCGATCCGCCAGTTGCCCGATCGCGACAGTGATGGGGATGGCCATGCAAACCTGTTAGAATATCTCGCCGGGACCAAGGTCGATGCGCGAACCAGTCGGCCGGCGGTATTTCACCAGACCGCGGGCGGCTATCTGAAGACGGGCATGACGCGCGTGATCCGCCCCGATGCCCGGCTGGAGGTGGAGACGTCGCGCGATCTCCAGACGTGGACGCCCGGCGGCGTCACCGATTTTAGCACCGGCGGACAACTTCTCGGGGGAATCCCGATTTCAGGAGACGGGCCGCGTTTCCTTCGCATCCGCGGAGTGGCCTCGCCGTGAGTGAGCGAGTCCGCTCGCTAGAAACCGCCCTCGACGAACTCCACGCGCCAGAAGCGTTTGGTTTCGCCCTCCACCGCCGGCCAGGTGAAAACCAGCGGCTCGCCGGTTCCATCGCGTGTCTCGACGAATGCCCAGTCATCGAGATCCGTGCTGCTCCACAGACGGTAGGTCCAGCTCGGCTCGGACATGAAGGCGATGCTGACCTCGGTCCGGTCGCTGCTGAAGGAGACCCGGGGCTGCGGCTTGTGAGCGAAGTAGGTGGCGGCATCCCATTCCAGCACCGACATGCGGTCGGCGGAATTGGCGGGGGGCGTGTAGCCTTCTCCTTCCGAAGCCTGGTAGAGGAAATGCAACTGCCGGTCGCGGTCCCAGAGCTCGTTGTCGATGATTGGCTCGAAGTTACCGAGGTTTTCGCGGGTCAGGTCGAATTCGATCCACACCTGCCTGTCGGGATCCTGGGCCTTCGGCAGGCTGTGGACGATCGTGATGCCATTGTCACCCGAGTCGTCACGGTAGGCGACGATGATGCGATCCTCGTCGTCGTTCACCACGATGGGCCGCCCGAGGTCGCGGACGGCGGTTTCGCTGTAGCGGGTGCCGGTCGGGTTGTGGGTCCGATTGGAGACGGTGCGCGTTTGCCAGGTCCCGTTGTCGTGGCGGAAGACGACCATGTATTGGCGGCGGAAGTTTCCCGTGGCGGTCTGCGGCGCCCACCAGGTGGCGGTCACGGGATTTCCCGCGCGGTCGAGGCACGTGCTCGCCTGGTTGATGAGGGAGGAGCCTTCCGGAATGGTGACGATGGTTTCCGCCCGGGTAGCTTCCACGCCGCTCTCCGCATCGCGGGAAATCGGCAGCGAATAAGGGGAGCCATCGAAACGCTGCCAGGTCAGACCCGCGTCGGTGGAGCGGCCGAAGCACAGCATGTTGTTGGTCTGATATCCGGAGAAGCCGCCGGGCGAACCGGGCGCTCCGCTGCCATTGACCGGCAGGTAGCGCCAGCACCACGTGAGGATCAGATCGTCGCCATCCGGCCCGCCGAGCTGGGGCATGTTCAGGTAGGCATTGTAGTCGTAGGCCGGAGCCCAGGTGCCCTTGATGAAGGGCGCCTGCAGGCCTCCATTCTGATGCACGGGTGTCCACGTGTCCGTGGCCGTGTCGTAGCGGGTGATGAAGGTTTCGCCGTTGCCGGAAGCGATTTCGCGGAACAGGAACAGCAGGTCGCCGTCCGGCAGTTTGAGGAACTGCGGGTAGGTCACGGCATTCTCGCTGCCGCTCATGGGGCCATCCGGTCCCAGCACGATGGGGCCGGTGCCGGTGACCGGCGTGGTACTACGGGCATAGTGGAAGGCATCGCCATGCATGCCCCACGACAAGTGCATGTAGCCTTCGCCATCGATGCCGTAGCTGATGACGTCGTGACCGTCGCCAATGTTGTTCGCGGTGTAGGTCGGATGACGGAAGATTTCCCACTGCGACGAGCCGAGGGTTCGCCGGCCGATCCAGATGGTGTTGTTGAAATCGGCGGCCGCATCGTGCTGATGCCGGCCATACCAGGTGATGAACTGCTGGTCTCCGACCGTCTTCAGCGACGAGCGGACGAAGGCGACCGTGTTGATCGCCGAGGCTCCCGCGTAGCCGAAGTCGCTGGTGGCATGGTCTCCGTCATCGAGTGGCACCAGATTCACCGCCGTGCCGGTGGGGCGCGAACCCGCGTCGCCGGGATCGGTAGTGGCAATCCTTTCCTGAAGGTTGCCGAAGCCGTCGCCGTCGGGATCCGAGCCGCCATTGAGCGAAAGGCTGCTAAAGTGCGCCTGCTCCCAAGCGTCCGGCAAGGAGTCGGCGTCGGTGTCCGCTGCATTCGATGCCCGGTGATTGGGAGCGGAGCGATTGGCCAGTTCGGTGGCGGTGATTCCGCCGTCGCCGTCCGGATCACCCGTCGGGCCTTGGGAAAGGTCGCCGAAGTAGCGGACTTCGACGGTGTCCGGCAAGGTGTCGGCATCGATGTCGGACGGGGTGGAGTCCGGGTCCACGGGATCGCTCCCGGCTTCGTATTCGGCGAGGTCCGTGCCGCTGTCATTGTCGTGATTCGCGTCATCAAGGCCGGATAGCTTGCCGAGCGTCGGCGCATGCAGCCGTTCCCACGCATCCGGCAGCAGGTCATGGTCGGTGTCGGTCTCAAGATCGAGGGGCTCGAAGATGAACCCGTTTGCACCGCGGGCGACCTTGCTGATGCGCACCTCGTCGATCAGGCCGAGCAGACCTTCAGTGGCATTGCCTGTTAGGCGGGCTTCGTTGCCGATGACCAGCGGACCGGTCACGCTGCCGGTCATGGTCTCCGTGGTCGTGCTGCCGATCTCGTTGGCGGAGGAAACCGAGGCATCCACCCTCGTCCAGTAGAGCCGCGTGGTGGTTCCGTCGTGGGTGACGGCGAGGTGATACCAGTTGGCCGCGCTGAAGGCATGGGTGCCGGTGGTGGGGATCGCCGCCGTGGCTGCGGCTCCGGCGGTGGCGATGAAGTTGAACTCGAGCTGGCCGCTGGAACTCACGCGGAATTGGAATCCGCGTGCGGCGAAGGCGCTGTCGGTGCAGGCGATTTCCCGCTGGCTTCCCGTGATCGAGGGGAGCTTGACCAAGGCCTCGATCGTGAAGGCTCCTCCACTGCCGGTGAATGAGGAGTGCGCGACGGCATCCGGGCAAGTGCTGGCCGTGCCGACTTGAAAGCCGCCGCTGCCATTCCCGTCCAGCCCAATGCCGAGATTTGCTGCCGAGATGTTCGCGGCCGCTCCGAAGGGAGTGGAGTAGCCAGCCGCTCCCAGCACCGCCGTGCTCACCGGCTGGGGGGCGGTGGCATGATTGAGCAGGGTGGTGCCATCGAAGGCGATCCCGGAGCGCCCTCCTCCCACCGCATTGGCGGCGACCGAGGTGCCGGCCGTTTCGTCGAAGTGGAAGAGATGGACCGTGTCCGCGTCCACGGCGTAGGGGCCGATGATGGCCGCCTGCATCGGCAGCACCGTAAAGAATGGCAGTGGAAGCAGACGGGCGGCGAACGTCATGTGAGAGCACCATGCACCCGGTTTTCCCGGTTCTGAAAGGGAAGCTGCCATTTCTCCCCCCTAAAGGGGAAAACAATGAGGCCGGACCCGCCCCCCGACGGATCCGGCCTGTTTGGGTGCAACACCACTACTTCCAGCTGGAGATCATGCTGCTGCGGCTTTGTTGAGCCCCCTCTTGAACATTCCGCCCATTGCGATCCCGGTCAACGTGTCATCTGCATCATTTTCCTCGGCGAGCGATTCGACCAGTGAGAGGGCGTCCGCGTCGAAGTCGAGGCACTCTGCAAACGCCTTGGCGACCCCATAGGCGGCGATTTCGTAGTGTTCGATGCGGTTTAGGGAGGCAATCAAGACGGCGTCGCGGACGCTGCCCGGAGCGGCATGATCCATCCTTTTCTTGGTCTCCCGGATCATCCCCTTAATGGCCTCACATTGCTCTCCGCCGGGATTCAGCCCGTGCTGGAAGAAAAGTTCCTGAAGACGCGCCCGCTGCTCGCGCCCTTGGCTCAGTTGGCCATTGAGGGTCTTGCGCAGCTTCTCATTCGAGGCGCGGCGGGCCAGTTCGGGGAGCGCGGCGACCAGTTGGGATTTCGCGCTGAAAAGATCCCTAAGCTGATCGTAGTAAAGCTGTTCCAAATTCGTTGTCATGGCTTTCGAGGGGTTGAGGGGGGATAAGTTGCAGCGCGCGTGCCGATGACTTAACCGACTGGTAATAAGCATTTTTAGTCGTTGAGGAGAGTTCGCCAAGTGCATCGTGCAATTCGCAAAAAAGCCAGTTTGTCGCAACTTGCACTGAACGGCGGCGGCAAATCGGAAACATGCCGGATTTCGGCTTTGCAGGCCCCGTTAGACCCGGAAGGGTACCGTGCGAACCCCATGGAATCCCAAGCCCTCAACGAGGCCGAGCAGCGGGCGGTACTTTCGAAGATCACCTGGCGGCTGATCCCTTTGCTCTTCGTCTGCTATATCGTTGCCTACATCGACCGCATTAACGTGGGCTTCGCCAAGTCGCACCTTGAACCGGTCATCGGGGTTGACCCCAAGATTTTCGGCGAAGTCTTCGGGACCGGCGCTGGGTTGTTTTTCATCGGCTACTTCCTCTTCGAGGTGCCCAGCAACCTGGTCCTGCAGAAGGTCGGCGCGCGGTTGTGGATCGCCCGCATCATGATCGTATGGGGCATCGTCTCGATGGGCTTCATGTTCCTGAACGGGAAAACCATGTTTTACGTGATGCGTTTCCTGCTCGGTGCGGCGGAGGCGGGCTTCTTTCCCGGGGTGATCCTTTACCTGACCTTCTGGTATCCGGCGAAGGAACGGGCGAAGACGGTGGCGCTGTTTGCGCTCGGCGGTGTGGCGGCCGGGGTGATCGGCTCGCCGATCTCCGGTGCGCTCTTGGGAATGGATGGAGTCCTCGGCATGCCCGGCTGGAAGTGGCTGTTCTTCATCGAAGCCCTGCCCGCGATCCTGCTGGGCATCGTGGTGCTGATGGTGTTGCCAAACGGTCCGGCCGATGCGCGCTGGCTGACGCCGCGTGAGAAGAGCTGGCTGCAGGACAAGATCGCCGGCGAGGCGAGTGCGGGACCCGGGGTGAAATACCGGTTGGCCGATGCCTTCACCGATCCCCGCGTGTGGCTGCTGTGCGGGCTCTACTTCCTGGTGAATGTCGCTGGCTACGGCTACGAATTCTGGCTGCCGACGATTGTCCGCGGGCTGTCCGGCCAAAGTGACTTCGTCGTGGGGCTGATCAACATGGTGCCCTACCTCGTTGCCGGAACCGCCATGATCCTGGCCGGCCGCCACTCCGATCGCACGGGTGAGCGGCGCTATCATGTGGCGGTGGCCGCTGCCATCGCTGCGGGCGGGGCAGTGCAGGCCGCCTTTGCGCAGAGTCCTTGGCTGGCGATGGTCGGGCTGGTGGTCCTGCTGGCGGGGCAGAAGGCGACGCTGGGCCCGTTTTGGGCGCTCGGGACTGCGGCTCTCAGCGGCACCGCGGCGGCTGGGGGGATCGCGTTGATCAATTCGGTGGGGAATTTGGGCGGCTACTTCGGCCCGAAGATCGTGGGCATCATCAAGGATAGCACCGGCAGTGATACCATCGCCCTGCTGTTCCTGGGAGGTGCCTTGCTGCTTCTCGGCGGATTGGCGCTGCTGCTGAAACCCGCGGACAAGGGCCTCTAACAAAAAGAAGGGGCGCGGATCGTGTTCCCCCCCAGGAATCCGACCCGCGCCTTTAGTTAAGACTGGAAACCGGCTCAACCCTCCGCCGATGGAAATTCCCCCCGGAATTCAGCACCGGCACCGGGATCGATATGGATTTCCAGCCCCGTTCGCCCTGCGAACAGGGCAAACGCTTTGAGCAAAATGCCACAAAATGAGGACTTCCGAAGTTTCGAGTGCTCCCGAAATCGGCCATCTGCTCCCAAAATCGGACAATGGCGGGCTTAACTCGTCCATCCCGACTGAATTGCCCCGCAGAGGCCGAAGAGCACGGTCAGGAATAGCCAGATGCCGGTGAAGACCCAGTGCATCGCGGTTTCAAAGCGCAGGCCCTTCCACCACGACGGCAGGTAGACGAACCATTGGCACCATAGCCGGCAGAGCCAGAACAGGCACAGCGACCATGAGCCCCATAGGCCGGCCCGCGATTTCTCCAGCAGCACGCCGGGGTCGAGCAGGCAGGGCACGCCCATCAAAAGCACCGCCAGGCAGATGAAGAAGGTGTGCACGTGGAAGACCGCGGCATTGAGCACCGACATCCGCGCGGCGTCTTCCTTCCAAAGCAGCCGCCGTCCCATCGGCAGGTGCAGGAAGGCAAGGACGATCAGGCCCGCGCCAGCGAACCGGAGCAGGGGAGCGAGGATTTCGGTCATGCGACGGTGAGGACGAAGATGCAAACGAAGGGCGTGATCCGGAAGGTATCGGCCAGCGTGAGCCCTGCCTTTTCCCACGACCGCCGCCACGACGCGACGGAATGGAAATGCATGAAGCCCGGACCGAAGGCGGCGAAGTTCGCGAGGTCGCGCAGATGCTCCGCGATGATGATGGAACCGCCGGGCACGAGGCCGCGCCGCGCTTCGGCAAACCAAGCGGCGCGATCTTTCTCCGGGCGGAATTCGTGGATGGCCAGCAGACCGAAGATCGTGTCCGCGGAAAGCTCGGGCCACGCATCGAAGCGTGCAGGAATAGTTCCCGGTAAGGGTGGAAACATCCTCCGCGCCCGGTGGATCGAGGGCTCGGGCATCGCGGCATCGTAGTGGTCCAGCACCTGCACGCGGACGTCCGGAAGGTGCTGACTCAGCGAGTGGGACACTTCATCAAAGCCAGCATGGCATACCACGATCCCTTTCGCCGGGCGCTTCGCGAGGGCGCGATCCAGCCAGCGCCAACGGTAGAGATCCGACCGGTCATAGACCCAGTGGGACACACCCAGTGAACCGAGCAGAAACCACAGGCAGCCCGCGACCGGTAGCGCCGCGATGAGACGCAGCTTGGGAAGGGCGAACATGGCGGTAACACCCGCCATCAGCAGGATCCCGGCGATGAGATAGAAGGGCCAGTTGAAGCGGGCCACCGAGAGCATGCCCTGGAAGCGACCGCGCTCAGGCATCCGCTTCCTCCTTTCGCGGCTGTGGTGTGATCAGTCGCCCGCGTTCCCATCGATAGGGCACGTTCTCGACCAGGAATGCATTCGCCAGCACGGGCGTAACGCCGTGGAAAGGTGGCTCGTCGAAGAGACCTACCTTCCATCCCGTGATGTCCACCGGCCGCGGGGTCCAGTCGGCGCGCTTTCCCTCGATCACCACGAACCGGCCATCGCCTTCGCGGTCGAAGGTGAATGGCATCGGCCCCGCGAAGCGCCGGGCCGTCCGCCAGTCGGGAAACGGTGAACCCTTTGGAAGCTCCGCGTCCTCGCGGTCATCGTAGCCGATTTCCAAGGTGACCGTTCCGTCGGGAAGCGTGGTTTTCACGCTGCCGGGCGACTGGTCGAGGGTGATTCTACGATAGTTGTAGTGGGTGAGCAGATTGCCGGAAATCACCATGCGCGCTTTGTCCGTTTCGCTGCGAAGGATCTTCAGGCCGCGCAGGCGGCGGCCGGATTCATCGTGCATGCGGACGAAGATCCGGTAGCCGGCGAGGAAGAAATCCTGGCCGAGCACCGCAGGGAAGGCGGCCGGTCGCAGGCCGCGGGTCCAGACCATCGCCACGGTTACAAAGCCAAAATCTTCGAAGGCATCAATCTCCAACGGTGCCGGAACGAGGGGCCTCAGGACTTCCGTGGGAAAGGCGAACGACACCGCGAGCACCCTGTCGAAATGTGCCACCACCGGGAAAGGATGCCGTTTCAGCGCCGCAAGCACGCGCTGACTCTAACTGCCGACGCTGGATGTGCCAGCAGAACGATCTATGATCACTTGCGCGCTTGATCCATCGCGGCCCGGATTTTCTCCGGGGCGATGTCTTGCAGGGTGTTATGCCTTCCGCCCGGAATCTCAGTGTAGCGGACGATGCCGGGAAACTCCTTCGCCAGCTCCCGCGACATCGTCACGGGGATGGCTTCGTCGTCGCTGCCGTGGAGGATGAAGACCTCGGCACCGCCGCGTTTCTCGAGATCCTTCAAGCGGACGCGGTTGTCGAAGCGGTGCCAGACCAGGAAGCCGAGATCGACGCCGAACATCGCCTCGGTCATGTCCATCGAGCTGGTGAAGGGCGTGAGCAGCACGCCACGCCGGACGTCGTATACCTCGGCGGCCATCAGACTGACCGCACTGCCAAGGCTGTGGCCGAAGAAGCGCAACTTGCCGTGATCGGCGGGCAGCGACCATTGCAGCGACGTCATGGCGGCGGGCACCACCGCTTTCAAGCTTCGCCGGATCGTCGCTGGTCGTGGATTTCCCTGGCAGGCGCCGTAGCCCGGGATGTCGATCAGCAGCCAGGCATCCTGGCCAGGGCCGTGTTCGCGCAGCCAGTCCGACCAATCCAGCGCGAGCGTGCCATTGCCGCCCGTTACCAGCCACAGGCGTTCCGGCTTCGGCGTGGGGGACAGCAGGTAGGCCTGCTGTTTTCCCTCGGCTGTGGTGTAGTCGATGACCGTGGTTCCCGGTTCGGCGTCCCATGTGGCCACGTGATCCGGGCCATAGGGGCGCGGGAAGTAGATCAGCTTGCTCTGGCAGCCGGTGAGCAAGGCCAGCACGCCCACGATCGGGACGAGCAGGATGATTGAGATCCGGCGGAGCAGGCGCATGGGTTGGAGTTAGCATCGGGCGGCGGTGGCGTCGAGATGCTGACACTCCTGCTTGCGAGAACGGGGGTATTCCCGCTGTAATCCCCGGATCATGAAAACCCCGCTTCTCGCCTTGCTGCTGAGTCTGCCTGTGATGGCGCAAGACCTGCCTTCGATTGCCGCGATGAAATCCGCCGCCGATGCCTTCCTCGGCTCGCTCGACGAGGCCAAGCGCGGCAAGGCGGTGTTTCCCTTCGACGGCGATGCGCGGGAGAACTTCAAGTTCACCCCGCAGACGCGGACCGGCCTGCCGCTCAAGGAGATGGACGAGGCCCAGAATGCCGCCGCGATGAAGCTGCTGGAGGCGGCGCTGAGCGACAAGGGCAAGCTCAAGGCGATGCAGATCATCACGCTGGAAGGCGTGCTGCGCGAGCTTGAGAAGAATCCGGCCTATCGCGATCCGGGGAAATACTACGTCTCCGTTTTCGGCAAGCCGGGCGATGAAAAGGGCTGGGGCTGGAAGTTCGAGGGGCACCACCTTGCGCTCAACTACACCGTTGTCGGCGACAAGATCGCGGTGACGCCGTCGTTCTTCGCCGCGAATCCGGGCGAAGTGCGCGAAGGCGAGCACAAGGGCCTGCGGGTGCTGGCGGCCGAAGAGGATCTCGCCATGGCGCTGGCCAACGTGCTGGTCGACGGCGGCAAGAAGGAGGTGATTTTCAGCGAGAAGGCTCCGGGGGAAATCCTCACCGCGGAGAATCGCAAGGTGACGGCGCTGGAGCCGGTCGGCGTGCTCGCCAGCGACATGACCGATGGGCAGAAGAAGGCGCTTCGCGAGTTGATTTCGGAATACATCAGCCGCCATCGCAAGGATCTGGCGGACGCGGACTTGGCGAAGATCGACAAGGCCGGCTTCGACAAGATCCGCTTCGGTTGGGCGGGTGGCACCAAGCGCGGCGAAGCATGGTACTATCGCGTGCAGGGCCCGACCTTCCTGATGGAAGCGGCGAACACCCAGAACAACGCCAACCACATCCACGCGACCTGGCGTTCGTTTGAGGGTGACTTCGGGCGCGACATGCTTTCGGAGCACTATCAGCAGCACGAGAAGGACGGTGGAGCTCATTGAGCTGATCTGATGCGCCAATGTTCGCTGGCAGCGCGGGCCGCTGGCCCGCCGCCGAAGCAATGTTTGGTTCCGCCTTTACCGCGGAACGAAGCCACCGTAGGCCTAAGCCTGTATGCGTTCGATCCGGATCCTGCTGCTCGTCATCCCAACGGTGGGTGCCGATCCGGAGGAATTGTGGAAAGTAACTGAACCGGTGACCAAGCCGGCGAGCGAGGAGTATTTTCAGGATATCGAAGCTGCTCGTGGGCGATACCGCGCAAAACTCGCGGTGATTCTGGAGAAAGCAGAGGCGGTTGAGATCTATCAGTTCGACGGCACGACGGAGCCGGAGGTTCCGCAAGGACAGGAGGAAGACTACTTTCCGATCATTCCTTACGACCAAGTCTCGAAGATCATTGCGCGCAAGCGATTGACCGGTGACAAGCTGCTGGAATGCCGGAAAGCAACCACCTCGCTCATGACGGAGGCGGGTGGCGCCGGCGTGCTCTGTCACTATCCCGCCCACGGGGTACGATTCGTGCGCGGCAAGGAGGTGATCTTCGAGACCTCGATCTGCTGGAAATGTCAGAATTTCTACATTGCCTATCCAGACGACAAGGACGCCTCGTGGCAAGGAATCACCACGGAAGAACTCCAGGAATTCCTTTTGCGAGAGCTACCGCTACCTGCGGAAGAAGAGAAGACTCCCCGAAAGTAAGAAGCGCACCCGACAGACCTTGGGTCGTCGGATGCGCTTGATTGGGAAACTGCTATTTTCGCGCGTTTACAGCGAGAAGTTATCCTCCTTCGGCGTGGCGCCGAGCGAGATCTGGACTTCGCCGTTTGCGGAGAGGTGGGTCAGGCAGTGATAGACGTCCTCCGGGTCGGCATCGACCTCGAAGGCCACCTGATCCGCTGTCTTGGCTTCGGACACGAGGCGGCTGCGAACCGAGCTGAGCAGGTCGAGGAAGATCGACGCTGCCTTCTTGCCGGCCTCCACACCGGGCTGGTGATAGGCGTTGATATTGACCAGCGAGGCATAGAAGGAAACCGCCCGCTCGAAGAGTCCGATCAGCGCGCCGAGTTGGAACGGCGTGACCTCGGGGATCGAGATGGTGATCGACTTGCGGCCGGAGTCGTAGAGCGCCTTGCGGGTGCCGCGCAGGAAGCCCTGCAGGTAGTCGGCGGAGCTGTTGCCGGGCTCGACTTCGATCGAGTCGCCGCTGCGGCCCTTGCGGACCTCGATGAAGGTGGCGAAGAAGTTCGCCACGCCATCGCGGAGCTGCTGGACGTAGGCGTGTTGGTCGGTGGAACCCTTGTTGCCGTAAACGGCGATGCCTTGGTTGACCACCTGGCCATCGAGATCGTGCTCCTTGCCGAGCGACTCCATGACGAGCTGCTGGAGGTACTTCGAGAACAGGACGAGCGAGTCCTTGTAGGGGAGAACGACCATGTCCTTCTCGCCCTTGCCATTGCCGGAGGCATACCAGGCGAGCGCGAGACGCATCGAGGCGTTCTTGTCGCTGACCTTGCGGGTCTCGGCGTCCATCGCGGCGGCGCCGGCGAGGAAGGAGTCAATGTCGATGCCCTGCAAGGCGGCGGGCACGAGGCCGACGGTGGACATCACGGAAGTGCGTCCGCCGACCCAGTCTTCCATTGGGAAGCGGGCGATGAACCCTTCCTTCTGCGCATACTGGTCGAGCTTCGAGCCGATGCCGGTGACGGCCACGGCGTGCTTGCCGAAATGCAGGCCGGCGGCGTCGTAGGCGGCCTTGGCCTCGATCATGCCGTTGCGGGTTTCCGGGGTGCCGCCCGACTTGGAAATGACGACCACCAGGGTCTTGGCAAGGCCGGCGGTGCCGATGTCGGAGAGCACCCGGTCGATTCCTGCCGGGTCGGTATTGTCGAAAAAGTGGATGGGCATCCGCGCGCCGTGGCCGATCGCCTCCGAGACGAGCTGCGGGCCGAGGGCCGAGCCGCCGATGCCGATCAGCAGGACGCGCTGGAAAAAGCCGCCGCTGAGTGGCTTGATCTGGCCGGTGTGGACTTTTTCGGCGAAGGCCTTGAGATCGGCGAGCGGCTTGGTGACGGCGTCGCGGATCTCCTGGCTCGGGGCGAGGCCGGCATTGCGCAGCCAGTAGTGGCCGACCATGCGGCCCTCATCCGGGTTGGCGATGGCACCGGATTCGAGCGCGGCGATATCGGCGAAGGCTTTCTCCACCTTGGGCGCCATCTTCGCGAAGAACGCCTCGTCGAGGTCCATCAGGGAGGTGTCGAGCGAGAAGCCGAACTGCGGGTAACGGATCAGGGAGGATGCGTAGGTGGACCAGGACATGAGAATCGTAAGATGGCGGGCGGGCAGGATGGGCGGGCTGGGCCCGCAGGGCAAGCGGCGGGACTGTCACGTGAGACCGTCCGCTTCATTGGAGGGATCGGGAAGGCTAATCGAACACAAGGATCGAGGTGATCTTATGGTCGCCGAGCAATTTCCGGCCGCCGAGGAAGGCGAGTTCGATCAAGAAGGTGACTCCGGCGACCTCTGCCCCGAGCTGGTCGAGGAGGTCCAGCGCCGCACCGGCGGTGCCGCCGGTGGCCAGCAGGTCGTCCACCAGCAGGACGGTCTCGCCGGGAGCGACGGCGTCCTCGTGGAGTTCCACCACCGATTCGCCGTATTCCAGGGAATAGGCTTTCTGGCGGGTCTTCCACGGCAGCTTGCCCTTTTTCCGGACGGGGACGAAACCCGCGCCGAGCCGGTCGGCCACTGCGGCGGCGAAGATGAAGCCGCGGGCGTCGATGCCGACCACCTTGTCGATCTTTTGCCCGCCGGCGCTGTCGCAAATCAGCGTGATCGCGTCGCGGAATAGGGCCGGATCGGCGAGGACGGGGGTGATGTCCTTGAAGACGATGCCGGTTTTGGGGAAATCGACCACGTCACGGATTGCGGCGCGGAGGGTGTCGGCGGATGGCATGGTGGATTCGTTAGACCGCCGCAGCCGCCGGGCCAAGGCGGGAATGATGCCGAGATGAAACGGCGGTCTCTGCGACCCTCGCACTTTGGCAGCACCAGCCGCATCCCTGTGGAGACGATTCGGGAGTCTCACGATGCGGCCGGTTGCCGCCAGTCGCCGACGGTCGCAGACCGACGCTACATTTGCGGAAAGAATAACGCCGCACGGAGTCGCCATTCCGTGCGGCGTGATTGGGTGAGGCCCGAGGGCCCTAGGGTGAAGCAGCGATCGTGATTGGATCCAACCCTTCGTGAGAATCTCCGGACAGCGCTAGGGAGGGGAGACGATGTCCGATGATGTTCTCGAAGGGCGAGGGAGGAGAATCTGCTCGGTTCGCAGGCGACCGACATGAGTAGATTGTCTCGGTTTCCCGATTTTCACCATTACGTGATCGCGGAGGTCCTTCGCTTCGGTGCTTTTCGGCCGGTTGGGGCCTGCTTCATTCAAAGTTCAAGCGTCCTCCACCGGCTCTTCACGAACCTCCCGAATATCCTTCAGCCATGCCTCTCGTTCCTGCTTTGAAATCCGCCGTGCCGCTTGTGGTCGGCGTCGCCGTCGGCGTGATGGGTGCCACGCTCTTTCGCGAAAGCCTAACCGGCGCGAAAGGATCACCCGAGGAGCAAGTGGCCAGGCTGGAGGTCGACCTCAAGAAGGCCGAGAATCGTCTCGCTGCATTCGAGGAGGGGAGGCGGCCCAATGGCAGGACGGTGAAGGATGGATTGCGCGACATCGTCGATGATCTGCGTGCCGGCCGGCCGGTGACGCCGGACGATCTCTTGAAATTGACCAAGCCGCTGATGCGGGATTTGGAGCCGTTGCTGGAGCGGATGCGGGTGCGCGAGGAGAAGAATCGCATCGAGAGCATGACGGGCGAACTGGCTCGGAAATACGATCTCACCGGCCCGCAACAGGAAGCGCTAAAGAAGTGGTTCGAGCAGAAGGCCGAGGCGGATGCGAAGGCGTGGAGCGCGCTCATGGGAAGCGACAGCACCACCTTCGAGGACATGATCCGCGCGACCCATGACGTCCGTCCGGACGAGGGGCTGGACGGCTTCATGGAGTCGCAGCTCAGCGGGGAAAAGCTCGCCAGCTTCAAGACCGAGCGGATGGGCGAGCGTGCCGAGCGTGTCCAGCAGGAGGCCGACCGGCGCGTCCAGCGGCTCGATGGCATCGTGAAACTCGATGACCAGCAGCGCGACCAGGTCTTCGGCATCATGGCGCGAAACTCGCGCGACTACGACCCGGCGATGCAGCTCGAAGGGATCGGCGGCGAGATCGCTTCGACGCCTGGCGGCAATCGCCAGGATGCCATGCTTGCCGTGCTCCGGCCCGAGCAACGCGAAGCCTATGAGTCCGAACGCCAGCGCCAGCGTCAGAAGGCGGAGGAAGACCTTGGCCAGATCGGCCTGAGCCTGCCACCGAATTGGGATCTCCTCGACGATGAAGATTTCTGAGCCTGCCCACGTGCCGCGACCGGCCATCGACATCCGCGACCTGCGGGTGGACTACGGCAACTTCGTCGCGGTCGATGACCTCAGCTTGAAGGTGCCGCCCGGCGAGGTGTTCGGCCTGGTGGGCCCGAATGGCGCAGGCAAGACCAGCACCTTCCGCGTGCTGACGACCCTCATGGAGCCGACCTACGGCGAGGTGATCCTCGATGGTGTGGATGTCCTGGAGGATATCGAAAGCGCCCGCCGCATCATCGGCTACATGCCCGACCTCGCGCCGGTCCCGTCGGATTTAAAGATCGGCGAGTTTCTCGAATACTACGCCTCTGCCTACGGGTTGGGCAGTCTCGCACAGCGCCGGGACCGTGTCGCCGAGTGCTTGGAGGAGGTCGCCCTTTCCGATCTCCGCGACAAGTGGTGCAAGGAGCTTTCCCGCGGCCAGACCCAGCGGGTGGTCTTGGCGAAGACTCTGCTCCACCGGCCGCGTGTGCTGATCTTGGATGAGCCGGCCAGCGGTCTGGATCCCTTGGCTCGCCGCGATCTTCGCACGGCGCTGCGTCGCTTGGCCAAGACGGGGGCGACGGTTTTCATCAGCTCCCATATCCTCAGCGAGCTGGCCGAGATGTGCACTTCGTTGTGCGTGATGAACCGCGGCAGGCTGCTTGCTTCCGGCACGGTGGAGGAAGTCCGCCAGCAACTCGGCAACACTGAGCGCACGATCACCGCGAGCCTGCTTCACCGGCACGAGGAAGCGGCCGCCTGGTTGGCCACGAGGCCCGCCGTCCATGACCTGAAGCTCGATGGCTCGCAGGTGGTCTTCGGCTTCAAGGGCACCGATGACGAGCAGGCGGATCTGATGGAGGGCTTGATCCGCGAGGGCTTCCGCGTTCGCGCCTTTGAAGAACGGCGCTCTTCCTTTGAAGACATCCTGGTGGAAGTCGCTGAATCCAACCGCCGCGCATGACTGCTGCCGATTCCCAAACTCATCGTGTGTGGCAGGTATGGAAGAATCCGATCTTTCACCGCTACTGCCGCTCGCGATTGCGTCCTCGCGCCCTCGGTCTCGCGTCTTTGATCACGGGGTTGATTGCCGGCTTCATCGTGTTCATGGCGAACTCCGGTGGAGTTCGCGCCGGCTTGTCGCCTTCGGATGCCGCGCGCATCGCCTTGCTCTTCTTGTTGGGATTCCAGTGCGTGATCCTCTTCATCTTCGGAACCGCCCAGGCTGCCGGTGGCATGACTGCAGAGCGCGACGAAGGAGTGATCGACTACCAGCGGCTGATCCCGATGTCACCGCTCTCTAAGGTGCTTGGCTTTCTTTTCGGCCTGCCGGTGCGAGAGTATGCAATGTTTCTCATCATCCTGCCGTTCGCCGCTTGGGCGCTCTGGCTGGGTGAGATTTCGTGGCACGTGTGGCTGCCGCTCTACGCGATCATCTTCACGTCCGCGGTCACCTACCACCTGACCGGGCTGGTGACCGGTACGGTGGTGAAGAACCGCCGGTGGGCCTTCCTGCTTTCGATCGGAATCGTTTTCTGCCTATACACGATTATCCCGCAGATGGCGAAGGTTGGGCTGGTTTACTTCAAGTATCTAACCATTTGGCCGGTTATTGAAGAAAGCCTGCCGAAGCTGCTGCCGCGGACTGCGGGATCGGCGCTGGAAACCTTGCAGAATCTCGCGCCGACGGCGAAATTCTTCGGCCTCGATTTCTCGGAAGCGGTCTTCACTTTCTTCTCTCAACTCGGCCTCATCCTCACATTCCTGGTGATGCTCTGCCGCAAGTGGCGGAGGTCGGAATCGCACTTGTTAGGCAAGGTATGGGCGACGGGTTTCTACGTGTGGATCCAGATCCAGTTGCTGGGCAACTCGCTGCCACTGGTGGATGCGGGCAGCGTGTTTCCTTCCAAGGCCTTCAACCGGATGATGCGGGTTCGCCCCGGTTGGAATCCGGATCCCGGCGAAGCGGTGGCGATGTCCGGCATCTATGGGGTGATCTCCCTGATCCTGATCTTCATTTTTGCGAGCATCATCACGCCCTCGGCGGATAGCCAGGTCCGCGGCTGGCGGCGGGCGCGAAAGCAGGGCGTGAATTCGCTGCCCTTCTTCTCCGATGCGGCCACCGGTTTTTGGGCGGTGCTGATGATGTCGCTGGCAGGCGCGGCGGGTTGGTTCTTTTTCACCCGCGGGCTGGTCGAGTCGCGCTGGTTCCCGGGGCATGTGGTGCCGCTGCGGTTTTTCTTCTTCAACGTGCTGGTGATGGTTGCGGCAGGGGTGGGGTATCAGGTTCTGTTAGAGGCGAAGGGCGGACGTGTGGTCGGGCTGGTGACGATCTTCGTGGGAGTGGTCCCGGTGATGGCGGGGGCGGTGATCGTGCCGATCAGCGAGCGTCTGGCTCCGCTGGCGGTGTGGCTGTTCGGCATGTCGCCGGCGAGCTTGCCGGTCTTTGCGTCGGCGAGCCTGCTGTCGCTCTCCGAGCTGCCGCACGAGGTGGCACGCGCGGTGCCGCGGGCTTTCCAATTCTGGCTCTTCGTCACCACCTTGGCGTGTCTATGGCGGATCGGCCAGCTATGGCTTTCGCGGAAGGAGAAAGCGAGGAGCGTGCTGGACGGCGAGGTCGTGGCCGAGCGGACACTTGGTGCCAAAGATTGACATCGCAGCAGTGGTCGAAGACCCGGACTGCGTGCAGCCTTGCTGCCGCTCGAAGTCAGAAGCCATGCTGCGAGGAAGCACCCGGGTGCTTCCGCCTCACCTCACCGCTCTGATGCACCGCTCGCCCCCCTAACAAGGCGAGCTGCCAGGGACCGTTCAGCGGGCCAGCGGCCCGCGCCCCCAGCGGGCCTGCGACCGCGGGCCGTGGGCCTGGAGAAGCACCTGACAGCATCACTTCATCCATCAACTCCGCCCGGGTCTCCGATTACTGGGGTGGGCTTTTCTCGTCGTTCCTCAGGATTTCCACCGAGCGTCGGGTGCGCTCGGCGAGCAGGCAGCGCGCGGCGGCGACTAGCACGACCACGCAGATGACGGCCGCCGCGGCGTGAAACCAACGGGGCTCGGCACCGAGTTCCGGCAGCGTTCGCACCGCGCCTAACAGCGCGAGCACCGCCGCACCGACGATGCCGTGCCACTTCGCCTTGATCGAGAAGATCCCGCAGATGACCAGCCCGCCTCCGAGCGTGAGGCCACCTTGCAGCAGGGTCGGGTCCTTGGTCTGCTGGAAAACCACCAAACCGAGGAGGGCGATCAGGATGCCGCCGATGAAGATCAGGATGCGCACGCGCGGAGGCTATGCCGGGGTGTTGCCGCGGTCGATGACGACCTTTGATTCCGGCCCGAGTTCGCGCACCCAGCGTTGCAGGGCAGGGAAGAACTCGCGGAACCCATTTTCAAACTCTCCCCGATGGCGACGCAGGTCCTTGATCGCCTCGCGGATGGGCACAAAGCGAGGATGCCGGTGCGAGACGCGGTGGAAGACTCCATCGAGGCCATCGTCGGTGCCGTAGTGTCCCAGCCAGTCGTCAGCGATCCGCTCTTCCAATGTGTCGGCGAGGTCGGCCGGGAGGATGGCGAGGTGACTACTGAGGGAGTCATTGCAGGTGTCGATGAACTCGCGGAACGGGACCGGGCTGCATTCGTCCCAGTGCCGCGTGAGAAAGTGATCGTGAACAAGATCGACGATTACTCCGGCGAAGCGACGGCGCTCTGGAGGCACAAGCACTTTCAACCGCGCCGTCACCGGATGCTCGTCGGCGAAGCGGTCGATCGCCCGATGGCGGACGATGCCTTGCACGACCCGCAATGGCAGCGCCAGTGACTCCGGCCGCCCGGTTACGAAGTCGCCCAGCAGATTGCCGACCCGGGAGGCCGGATCGTCTTCGGCCAGAAGGAAGTGGGCGAGGTAGTTCAACGCCCCATTGGAGAGCCGGATGGCACCTCGCGCAATGCGGGCTTTCCGCCGTCTGCCGCGCTGGCACAAAGTCGCCGCGTGAGCTGGATCTGGTGCAATGGCGACTTTCTCGATGGCCCGCTGGCGATTTCGCCGACTGACCGCGGGCTGACGAACGGGCTGGGACTGTTCGAGACGGTGCTGGCGCTCGACGGCCAGCCGGTCGCGATCGATCTGCATCTGGCCCGCATGAAGGCCGGAGCGGCGCGCTTGCGCTGGAGCCTGGAGGCGGAAGAAATCGGGGATGCGATCCCGAGTCTGTTAGAACGGTGCGGCTTGGCGAACCAGCGCGCGCGTGTCCGCATCGCGATGACAGCCGGGGTAGGGGACCTGCGCGATCTGGCCCGCGGGGTCGATTCGCTGACGTGGATCACCGCCGCCGCCTGCCCGCCGCCGCCGGAGTCAGTGAGCCTCGTGACCTCTTCGTTTCCCCGCAACGAGCGCTCGCCGTTGGCGGGGCTGAAATGCGCGTCGTATGCGGAGAACCTGATCGCCCTTGATCAGGCGCGCCGTGCTGGTGCCGATGAAGCGGTGTTTTTCAACACCCGCGGAGAGCTGTGCGAGGCAACCACCGCGAATGTGTTCCTGGTGAAGGACGGAGTGACCCTCACGCCTCCACTCGCCTCCGGCTGTCTGCCGGGAACGATGCGAGAACGGGTGATGTGCCAGATCCCGGTGAGGGAAGTCGCGCTGGAAGTCCACGACGTGGAAACCGCGGACGAACTCTTCCTCACCTCCTCCACCCGCGGCGTGGTGCCGGTGGCTGCCATTGATGGCCGATCACTTTCGCCCGGCCCCGTGGCGGAACAGCTGCGCGGATCCGGTTGGGAGCGATGGAAATGATCGATCGATCAATCGATCGGCTCGAGTTCCTTTGTTCCGACCTCGGCGGCGAGCTGATTGAACTCCATCAGTTCGGCGGCGGTGAAGTGCAGGCCTCCGGCGGCATCCGACTTCTTGCGGGCCTCGGCTTCGAACTGTCCCGGCAAGATGCAGCCGTCGTTGCCGTGGCCGAAGATGTCCTTCAGCACCACCTTGAGGTTCTCCATCTGGTCGCGGCCCTTGACGAAGTCGCCGCCGGAGATCGCGTCAGGGTGGATGACCTGGAAGTAGAATGAGGCGGTGGTCTTTTCGCCAGCCGGAGCCAGCGCCGAGCGACCGCGCAGGGTCGGCAGCGAACCGCCGATCAGGCCGGCGTAGAGTTCGTTGATCAGGCACATCGCGTAGCCCTTGTGCGCGCCGAAGGGTAGCAGCGCCGCGACCTCATTCGGGTCGGTGGTCGGCTTGCCGTCCTTGTCGACGGCGGCACCGGGCGGGAGGGACTTGCCTTCGCGCTTGAGCACTTGGACGCGGCCCATCGCGACCGTGGAGGTGGCCCAGTCGCTGACGACCGGGAAGCCGATCGCATCGGTCGTCGGGAAGCCCCACGAGTGCGGGTTGGTGCCGAGGGTGGGGAACTTGCCGCCGAAAGGAACCACTTCCGCGAGGGTCGAGGTGCAGTTGGTGTAGGCGATGTAGCCGCGCTCGGCGGCTTCCATCACGTAACCGCCGCCCCACAGGTAGTGGAAGGCATTGTCCACGCTGACCTGGCCGATGCCGTATTGGTCGGCCAGCTCGATGCAGCGCTCGATCGCCCGGTAGGCGACGCTTTGGCCGAGCTTGCGGTTGGCATTCCAGATCTCGGAGCCGGCAAAACGGGACGGAATCACCTCGATCTCCGCGCCCGGGACGCAGCCACCGTTGGCACTGCCAAAAAGGTGGTCGAGATGCAGCGCCTTGAGCGCGTGGTGGGTGCGGATTCCGTGGCGCGCCGCTTCGGCCGCCAGCTTGGCTCCTTCCGCCGCCTCGTCGGCCGTGAAGCCGCGGGAACGGTAGGCTGCCTCGACGAGCTGATCGTGAGCGGTTCGGGAAACGGTCAGGAAGTCGGAGAGCACAGCGGACATATTGGAAGACCGACAGTAAATGCTAAGATGTCGGACAACTCAAGCCTGGATTCCTCGCCCGAACGGGTGAGATTGTGGTCGGAATTCAAGCTGCCGGAAGTCGGCCGCAAAGCTCGTGCTTTCGCCAGTGGTGGCGGTGTCATTTTCCGGAAAGAGTCGGGGCGCTACAAAATGATTTGGAAACCTAAGAGTTCGCAAATCTCAACAGGTGGTATTAAAATTGTATCGGCACCACAAAATGTAGGGTGTATTCACCCGAAAGCTTTTCCGCGGCCCATTCCGGGCTACGGTAGCCGATGTCCGGAATCCCTCCCGGACTGAACCTCTCATCCGCTTCTGTCGCATGTATTTAAAGTCCCTCGACATCCACGGCTTCAAGTCCTTCGCGGACAAGACCAAGATCGAGTTCCACAAGGGCGTCACCGGCATCGTCGGCCCCAACGGCTGCGGTAAGTCGAACGTCGTCGATGCCATCCGCTGGGTGCTCGGTGAGACCTCCGCCAAGGCCCTGCGCGGCGGCGAAATGTCGGACGTCATTTTCAACGGCACCGAGCGCCGCAAGCCGCTTGGCATGGCCGAGGTGACGCTGACCATGGCCGATTGCGAGGCTGCCCTGAAGGTGGACTACAACGAGGTCTCGCTGACCCGCCGCGTCTTCCGCGACGGCAAGTCCGAGTATCGGATCAATGGCACGCTCTGCCGCCTGAAGGACATCCATGACCTGCTCATGGACACCGGCATCGGCCGCACCGCCTACTCGATCATGGCGCAGGGCCAGATCGACCAGATCCTTTCGTCAAAGCCGGAAGAGCGCCGCATGGTCTTCGAAGAGGCCGCCGGGATCACCAAGTACAAGCGCGAGAAGAAGGAAGCGCTGCGCAAGCTGGAGTTCACCGAGGCCAACCTGCTGCGTGTGTCCGACGTGCTCGCCGAGCAGGAGCGCCGGATGAATTCGCTCAAGCGCCAGGTCGCCAAGGCCCGCCGTTATCAGGCGCTGGCGGGTGACGTGCGGATCCTGGACACGCACCTCGGCCACCGCCGGTTCGTGGAGATGACCGCCGAGCGCGATGAGCTGAAGACCTCGATCCGCTCGCTCGAGTCGGCCGAGTTCGACCTGGAGCGCCTGATGGCCCCGAAGGAGGAAGCCGTCGCCGACGCCCGTCTTGCCGCCCGCAATTTCGAAGGCGAGCTCGCCGACCTCCGTCAGCAACTCAACTCCCACCGCAATGCGCTGTCCGCCGCACAGGGCCGCGTCGCTTTCAACGAGGAGCGCAAGTCCGAGCTTGAAGGCCGGATTTCCCAGAACCGCGAGGAGATCGAGACGACCCGCGAGAAGCTCGCCCAGCAGGAGTTCGACGTGGTCGCCGCGAATGAGGCGCTGGAGCAACTCGCCCGCCGCATCGCCGAGCAGGAGATCCAGCTTGGCGATCAGGAAGAGCGGACCCGTATGGCCCGCGGCGGTCGTGAGGAGATCGAAGCCCAGCTCCGCGAGGCCCGTGCCGAAGCGAACCGTGCGCAGACCATCATCGCATCCACCCAGGCCCGCATCGAAAGCTCGCTGGCCCAGCTTGAGACCAGCCGCGAGCGTGCCCGCATGCTGGCCGATGAAGAGCAGCGCCTGAACCTCGAGATCGAGGAAGCGAACGAGCAGCGCAACCGCATCGTCGTGGAACTCGATGAGCACTCCGCTCGCACGGGTGAACTTGAGGAAGCCTTCCAGAAGGCCGAGCGCACCTATCAGCACACCCGCGGCGACCTCGATGCCTCGCGCACCGCAGCCACCGACGCGAACAAGATTCTGGCCCAGCGCGACTCGCGCCTGAAGGTCGTGCGCCAGCTCGTTGCCAGCGGCGAGGGCTTTGAAAAGGGCACCCGCAAGGTGCTCGATGGACTCGACGACGCCGAGCGCTTCAAGCCGGGCATCCACGGCGTGCTCGCCGGCTTCATCGAAGCGGATCGCTCGTGCGCCCGCGCCATCGAGACGGCGCTCGGGAAGCACTTGCAGGCCGTTTTGGTTTCCGACGAAAAGCTCGCCGACGCGATCATCTCACGGCTCACCGAGAAGCGTCTCGGCGTGGCCTCGATCCTGCCTGAGTCGTTCGTCGGTCACTCGGTCAGCACCCAGATGGAGGCTGTGCCGGAAGGCGCGATCGGCTGGGCGCTCGACAAGGTGAAGTCAGACCCGCGCGTTGCCCGCGTGATTGAGCGGCTGTTGGAGAAGGTCCTCATCGTCCCGAATTACGCCACCGCGATGCGCCTGCGTTCGTCGCTTGCTGACGTGACGATGGTCACGCAGGCCGGTGAACTGATCGGCGCGGAAGGCGTGATCCACGGTGGCGACGCAGGCGAAGGCAACGTGTCTGTGCTCGAGCTGCAGAACGAAGTCCGCGACCTCGAAGTCGAAGTGGCTGGCCTCGTCGAAGCCGAGGAAGCCGCCCGCCAACGTGTGGTCGATCTCGAAGCCTCGTTGTCGCAGCTTCAGGAAGAAGTCGAAGTCGCCCGCGAGCGCATCCAGCGCCACAAGGTCGAACTTTCCACGTTGCAAGGCCAGCTCACCCTCGCCACCCGTGAGGTCGAGAGCGTGCAGACGAAGATCGAGAACGTGCAGTGGGAACGCGGCGAACTCGATAACCGCGAGCAGGCTGCCAACGACAGCCGCAGTGGTCTGGAAAGCGAACTCTCGATGGCCCGTGAGCGCCTCGAAGGCCACGAGGAAGACCAGCGGCGCCTTCAGTCGCAGGTCGAAGGATCGCAGCGCGACGAAGCCGAGCTTGCCCAAGCGCTCAACGAGCTGCGCACGTCGCTGGCCGTCGAGCGTCAGGCCAAGCAAGCGGCCGAGGCACAACAGCAGCCGATGGAGGCCCGCCTGAGTGAGCTTCGCGAGCTTTCCATTCGCCGCGAGACCGAGATCGAGTCGTTTGTCCAGCGCATCGAATCCGCCGCCGCGGAGAATGCGCGCCTTGCCGAGGAAGTCGAAACCCACCAGGCCGAGGCGGAAGACCTCGCGGTAGAAATCGAGTCTCGCTCCGCCCGCCGCAACGAGTTGCTGGAAGCGATCGACAAGTCGGAAGGCGAACTTTCCGAAGCCCGCCGCCGTCACGCCAAGGCCGCCGAACAACGCGGCCGCGAGGAAGTCGCCATCACCAAGATCGAGCTGCGCCTCGAAAGCCTGGTGACGTCGATCCTCGAACGCCATCAGGTCGAGCTCTCCGCTTTTGAGCCGGATGCGCACGCGCTGCTTTCCTGCATCGCCTCGCAGAAGGCGCAGCAGTCACGCGGTGGTCGCCAGAGCTTCGTGGAAAACGAAGGCGGGGAAGAGGGCGAGGAGGACGAGCAGCCGATCATCGTCGTCGATGCCTCGAAGGGCGAGGATGAGATCGAGTTGCCGCCTATGATGACCGGCGAGCCCGACTGGGGCTTTGTCGAAGCGATCGTCGGCGACCTCAAGCGTCGTCTCGACGGCATGGGCCCGGTCAACGTGGATGCCATCGAGGAATACGAGGAGCTCGAAGAGCGCTTCAACGAAGTCCGCTCGAACTACGATGACCTCGTGAGTTCGAAGGCCAACCTCATCGAGGTGATCGAGAAGATCAACGAGGAGACGCAGCGCCGCTTCTCCGAGACCTTCGCGCAGGTGAAGATCAACTTCCGTGACATGTTCAAGGAACTCTTCGGCGAGAAGGGCCAGGCCGACCTGCTGCTGCAGGACGAGAACGATCCGCTCGAGTCGGGCATCGAGGTCATAGCCAAGCCGCCGGGCAAGAAACTGCAGAGCATCTCGCTGCTCTCCGGTGGCGAGCGCTCGATGACCGCGGTCGCGCTGCTGTTCTCGATCTACATGATCAAGCCCAGCCCGTTCTGCGTGCTCGACGAACTCGATGCCCCGCTCGACGAGTCGAACATCAACCGCTTCGTCAAGGTGCTGGACCGCTTCATCGACAACAGCCAGTTCATCATCGTGACCCACTCGAAGCGCACCATGGCGCGCGCCGATGTGATGTATGGCGTGACGATGGAAGAGTTCGGCGTGTCGAAGCCGGTCGGCATGCGCCTCACCAACGCCGACGACGTCGGCAAGGGCGAGGCCAAGACCGCCGCACAGAAAGCCGCGCTGCGACTCGACGCTTAGTTTTCAACGGTTCTTCCGACAGAAGAGGGATGAGGGACGGAGGGTAGACCCGGGTGGGTGTGCTTTCCGTCCCTCGATTTTTTTGGATGTAGCGGCGGTCTGCGACCGTCGGAAGCTGGCGGCATCGGCCGCATCGTGAGGCGCGTGATTCGGAGTCACAGGGATGCGGCCGATGCCGCCGAAGTGCGACGGTCGCAGACCGACGCTACATCGGAAAATTGGGGCTTGGCAGGGCCCGGTCCCTGCCTGTCACTCCGCGCATGGCGAAGGTGCTGGTGGGACTTTCCGGCGGGGTGGACAGCTCCGCCGCGGCCGCGCTTTTGATCGAGCAGGGCCATGAGGTCGCCGGGGCCTTCATGAAGAACTGGATCAATTCGGAAGGGCTGCCGGGCGATTGTCCTTGGGAGAGCGATCTCGATGACGCGCTCGCGGTCGCCCGCACGCTCGGCATCGAGTTCCGGGTGATCGATTTGATCGACCAGTACAAGGAGCGGATCGTCGATTATCTGGTGGAAGGGTATCGCAGTGGCATCACGCCGAATCCGGACGTCTGGTGCAATCGCGAGATGAAATTCGGGGTCTTTCTCGACTACGCCCTGGAGCAGGGCTTCGAGCAGGTGGCGACTGGACACTACGCGAGGAAGCGGACGCTTTCCGACGGCAGTCCGGCGATTCTCCGCGGCGCGGACCCGAACAAGGATCAGAGCTACTTCCTTTCCTTGATGACCACCAAGCAGGCTAGCCACGCGTTGTATCCTGCGGGTGAATTGCTCAAGCCGGCGGTCCGCGAGGTGGCACGGCGTTTCGGCCTTCCGACGGCGGAGAAGAAGGACAGCCAGGGGATCTGCTTCATCGGCGAGATCAAGATGAGCGACTTCATCCGCCACTACATCCCGGACAAGCCCGGCGAGATCGTCGATACCACCGGCAAGGTGATGGGCGAGCACCGCGGCCTGCATCTCTACACGCTGGGCCAGCGCAAGGGCCACGGGGTGGCCTCGCCGCGTGAGGGCATGGCGTATGTGGTGGTGGGCAAGGATCTCGAGCGAAACCGCCTTGTGGTCGGATGGGACCTCGGGGAAACGCCGGGTCTCTACGCCAGCGAGTGCGTGATCGGCAGCATTTCGACCATCGGCTGCTCGCTCGATGCGCCGCGTTGGTTGGAAGCCCAGCCGCGTTACCGCGCCAAAGCAGAACGTGCGGAAATCGTCCCGCGCAAGGACGGCAAGCTCGGGCTGCGGTTTCAAACACCGCAGCGCGCGATTGCCCCGGGTCAGATCTGCGCCTTCTACGACGGCGGACGTCTGTTAGGCGGCGGGGTTTTCGAAGCGGTCACGGTCTGAGCCTGGGTGCCCAAGGAGGAGGGGCTTCGAGTTCTTTCGCTGCTACCCAATCCAACTGGATTTCGGAGCTAGTCGTCGTCCATCCTTCTTTATCTGCGTCAATCTGCGGTTCTCCTCTTTCCCTTCAAGGTGATGCTGCCGATTCTGGGAAGGCAGGTTCAACCGCAGATTTCGCAAGTTGACGCAGATGAAGATGAGAGAGGAGGGAACTCAAAGATGGGATGACGGCTCTGGCCCGCTCGCGCCAGGCAATCCACTTGGGTCCCGGTCTGCAACTCGTCCGGATCCAAAATCCGCGACACCCGTACAGGGGAAACCGCTGTGCCGTCCTAGGAGCTGTGAGCCACGTTCCAGTTGCTCAACAAGTGGGAGTTCCGATCCTGGTAGGTCGTCCTGAGAAGGCATGACCCGTATTCCGGATGCGGTTTGTTCTCCCCGTTTTAATACATCGGTCCGGGCACGCTACCTTTCGTGACGAACACAGCAGTCGGGGGGAACTCTAATCAGCCATACGGAGCTGGCAATGCATTTCACTAGCGAAGGACCTACGCGTTTTTGCGCTCTGCATGGCCGAGAATCTCCTTGCAAATGCGGGCGATATTCTTCGCGTCATCGATTCCCCGATGCGGCGTGCCCGCGAAGGTCAGGCCGAGCCGTCCGAGCGCTTGTCCCACGCCGAAGCGCTTCGACGTGCGAACCCATTCGGAGAACTCCGCCTTCAGATTCCGGTGGCCGTTCGAAAAGGGAAAGGACTGGCCGTGGAAGTCGCAGTCTTGCTGAAGCTGCTTGCGGTCATAGTCGCCCCACGAGCAGAACACCGGACTTCCGAACTGCCCGAGCCAAGCGGCGAACGCGGCCAGTGCCTCGGGAAATGAAGGGGCGGCATCGACCTCATTCTGCGTGATCGTGGTGAGGGTCTTGCAGAAGTCCGTCAGCACTGGATGCCGAACCGGTCTAACAAAGGTGCCGAATTCCGAGAGGATGTCACCGGAAGCGGTGTCCATTGCCACGCTGCCGATCTCGATGATCTC
The DNA here is from genome assembly GCF_025950235.1 of Luteolibacter arcticus. Taxonomy (NCBI): domain Bacteria; kingdom Pseudomonadati; phylum Verrucomicrobiota; class Verrucomicrobiia; order Verrucomicrobiales; family Verrucomicrobiaceae; genus Neoluteolibacter; species Neoluteolibacter arcticus. The sequence goes on from NZ_JAPDDT010000001.1 coordinate 251,086, forward strand.
CATCTGCTCGCGGGGAAAGCTCTGCTTGTCGCAGCAGGTGGCTTCGAAATCGACGATGGCTAGCACCGCGGGTTGAAGGGAATCGCACAAGTTCATTATGGTGAGGATTTCTGAGATTGGAGCGCTGCCCGCACTTCCATCAGGGCGAAGCCGAGCAGGTTGAGACCCTTCCACGCGGCTGGCTTCTCCGCGTCAGGATGATCTGCCGCGAGACCGATGCCCCAGATCTTGTCGTAAGGACTCGCCTCTACCAGCACGCGCCGGCCCGTTCCTAAGAGGAAGTCCTTCAGGCGAGGATTGTGCGTGAACTTCGCGAGGTTGCCCTTGACCACCAGTCGGTAGCGCTCGCGCACCCAGGTCTCTTCGTCGAAGCCGCGGACCTTGCGGCCAAGTTCCTTGGCTTGCTTCGGATGGGATGCCGTTAGGACTCGCTCCTCGTTCTCCAGGTCGCCGAACAAGCGGGCCTTGGCGGCCATCATGAAATGCTCTGCAGTGCGATAGTGGATGCCTTCCACGGTGAGCGGGGAAGGGAACCATTGGCTGAAGCACGCTTTCGATACTGAGCCGTCCGCCGGCGGTGTGTGGCCCCAGAACAGAAGGTACTTCGGACGGTCTCCACGCCGGGAGGCGAGGACTAGATCTTCGACGCAGAAAACCTCGTGCATGTGATCGAGCTAAACAGGATCTCCGCAGGATCATCAATGCCGGGTGAACCACCACGAGTACCCCGCGGCGGCGAGCCCGGCGACTCCCAGCAGGATATCGACGACGGTGCCGTGGGTGATGCCGACGAATAGCAGTCCGGCACCGGTGAGCAACACCACTACGAAGCCGATCACCCGGGCGACGGTGCTTTCGACATTCAGCGAGGCGACGAATGCCGAGATCGCGATGACGATGCGGAAGGCGTAGCTGGCGGGACGAAGCGCGATGAGGTCGGCGATTGGGATGAGGTCCGGAAAATCGGCAATCATGGAGGGATGCTCGTCTGTATCGGAATTCGGCCGGTTTGTCATTCCCGGGCATGAAATCCACGGGCTGCTTGACGAAGCGGTGGTGGGATCGCTTGCCTCACTCCGGGCAGAAGGCCCGCGGAATTTTTGATGGCGGGACTCATGCAACTGCGGCCGAAGCTCATCGCCCTCGTGGCCTTGATGGCGGTTGCGGTGGGATGTTCGGTCGCGTTTTTCCTGTGGAGTCTGGAGGCCGTCACGCGGGTTCGTTTCGAGAATCCCTGGCTGCTTTGGTTTCTGCCGGTGGCCGGGATGGGGGTGGTGTGGCTTTACCATCGCCACGGTGGAGACTCGGAGGGCGGGAACAACCTCATCCTCGACCGCCTCCACGACCCCGGAGGCGGGGTGCCGCGGCGGATGGCTCCGCTGGTTCTTTTCGGGACTTTGGTGACGCATCTATTCGGCGGCTCGGCGGGTCGGGAGGGGACGGCGGTGCAGATGGGCGGCAGCATCGCCAGCGCGGTGGCGCGGCAATTCCGGCTCGATGCGGCTCAGCTCCCGGCGCTGCTAATGGCAGGGGTGGCGGCAGGATTTGGTGCAGTTTTCGGAACGCCGCTGGCCGGGGCGGTCTTTGCGGTGGAGGTCGTGATGATCGGTAGGCCGAAGCTGCGAGCGCTGCCGGTTTGCCTGCTGGCGTCCTATCTCGGCGATTGGACCTGCCGGGCCTGGGGTGTGGGGCATGCGCATTACCATATCGACGGCGTCGCCGGGCCGCTGGGGGCGGGCTATCTGGATCTCGGGATGGTGGGGAAGGTCGCGCTCGCCGCGGTGGCTTTCGGCTTGGTTGGCTGGCTTTTCGCTGCGGTTTGCCACTGGCTGTCGGCGGGATTGAAGCGCTGGATTCCCAATCCTGTCTGGCGTCCGGCGGTCGGGGGAGTGGGGGTAATCGTGCTGTTTCTGATCGTTGGCCGGGCGGATTACCTGGGGCTGGGCGTGTGGTCGCCGGACCCGGCGGCGGTGACGCTGGCGTCGCTATTTGAGTCGCCGGGGAGCCATCCGTGGGCGTGGTTGTGGAAGCTGGCGTTCACCGCGGTCACCGTGTCGTCGGGCTTCAAGGGCGGGGAGGTGACGCCGCTGTTTTTCATCGGTGCCGCCTTGGGAAGTGCCCTTGCAGGCTTGCTGGGAGCGCCACCCGAGCTATTCGCCGGGCTCGGCATGGTAGCGGTGTTCGCCGGTGCGAGCAATACCCCGGTGGCCTCCACCTTGATGGGAATCGAGCTTTTCGGCCTCGGCTACGCGCTGCCGATCGCCCTTGCCTGCGGGGTGGCATTCCTGTGCAGCGGCCACGCGGGAATCTATCCGTCCCAACGATTCGCGCTCAAAAAGCCGTTTTGGCGGCGTCCGCGCTGACGCGTCTGCCCGGCCGAACGGAAGAAAAGATGGGGATTTCCCCTTGCTACGGGTCCGGGAGGCGGATTAAACCCCTCGCCACCAACACCATGGGCCAGCAAACCAAGACCATCGTCAAACGCCGCCGCCGCAAGCTCTACCTCAAGCGCAAGAATGAGCAGGCGAAGACGGGCGGGATCGTGAAGAAGACCTCCGCCAAGAAGTCCGGCGACGACGACGCCAAGAAGGCCGCCAAGAAGGCGCCAGCCGCCAAGAAGGCCGCTGCCAAGAAGGCTCCGGCGAAGAAGACTGCCAAGAAGGTGGAAGACGAAACCCCGGTCGCTGAAGTCCCGGCTGCTGAAGCTCCGGCCACCGAAGCCCCCGCTGCCGAAACTCCGGCCGCCGAAGCCCCGGAGAGCGCGGAGTAAATCCGCCGGTCATCTGAAAATTTCTGCGAGGGCCGGTTGCGACACGCTTCCGGCCCTCTTTCTTTCGCGGCATGGAGCAACTCCTCGTTGTCGACGGACACAGCGCGATCTTTGGCATGGAGGACCTGCGTGAACTCCATCACGGGCCGAAGCGGCATCTCGCTCGGATCGAGCTGGTCAAGCGACTGCGCGATATCGGCGACCGCGGGGAGTGGAAGGTCGTGGTCGTCTTCGACGGCCGCCAGACCGAGCGCGGCTTCGAGGGCGGAAACGAGGATGGCATCCTGATCATCTACTCGAAGGCCCGCGAAACGGCCGATGCGGTGGTCGAGCGCCTCGCCGCCCGCTTTTCCGAAAAGGGTGACCGCGTCCGCGTGGCCAGCAATGATGGCATGGTCTTGCTCACGGCGACCACCTTCGGGGCGGAGGGCATCCGGATTGAGGAGCTCGAAGACTGGTGGGTGAGGGGAGATTGAAGAGAGGGAAAATCTTCAATCACCAATCTTCCAATCATCAATCAGAATGCCTGAAGAAGCAGGACCGCTGACGCCCAAGGCAGAGCCCCTTGGAAAACTTGCTCAACATCGCTGCAGGCCCGGCATCGTCGCGCCCGCTGAAGCGAGCGCCAATTCCATTCAACCAAACACTTCGATTGATGATTGGAGGATTGGTGATTGATGATTCTCTACCTATTCCCCCCTCGACCAGATCCGCAGCTTCATGTCGGAACAGGTGCCGGCCAAGCGGCCATCCGGCAGGAATGCGATGGTGTGCACGCCAAAGCCGGAGCGCGGGTGAATCCATAGTGCTTCCCCGGTTTCGAGGTCATACTCGCTCACGCAGCAATCCGGGTCACTGCTCGCCACGAAGACCGCCTTCTCGTCGGGAGAAAAGATCGCGCAGTTGGAGGGCTTGGCCGTGCGGGCGATCACCCGTTCGTCGGAGAGCACGCCGTCCTTGAGCGACCACAAGGAGGCCGAGCCGTTGCGGTTGGACGCGAGCAGGAGGCTGCCGTGTTGGTTCAAGCGGAGCGTGTTCGGCCGGTCGGGCACACTGATCTCGCAGGAATTCGCGCCGGTCTCGCGGTTGCGGACGTGGATGAAGTCGGGCTCGCCGCTTTTATCGAGCGAGATGACGAGGTGCTTGCCATCCGGCGAGAAGGCGAAGGCGTGACCGATGTGGGGCAGCTTGAACGTGCCGGGTTGCTCCTTCAGCTCGGGATAGCTCCAGAGCTTCACGCTGAAGTCCAAGCCGCTGGTGAGAATGGTATTGTCCGGCGTGAATGCGATGTGGACCAGGGGTGTGGCAGTATAGGTCTGCACCTCGTGCGTATTGCCCTCCGCGTCCGTCGCCGTCCTGAGCACCATCGTCGCGGTCGTCGCGTCACCTGCCCGCTCGCCGCTGGCGGTATCGTTGAGGATCAGACCTCCGCTGTTGTCGGTGGATGCGAGCAGCTTGCCATCGGGTGATATGGCCAGCGACGTCATCGGGGCGTTGTTGGTCCAGTTGGTGCCGGTGCTTAGCGGATCGCCCAACTCCAGTTTCGGTTCCTGCGTGGCGAGGTCCCATTGCCGGACGAAATCCTGCGAGCGCGTGTAGAGCTTGCCGCCCTTGCCATCCACGACCATCGCGCAAAGCTGGCGATTCGAGCCCGTCGTAGTGTGGCCGGAAAGGGTGGCGTCTTGGATCCAACGTGCCTGAGCGATCACCCCTAACAAGCCTTTCGCCCGCAGCCGGGCTTCGGGCGATGTCGCCGATTCGGACGCCGTCTTGAGGGCGGACAGTGCTTGAGGGATTCGCTTCAGCTTCTCCTCCGCCTCGTCGCGCAGGCGGACTTTCGGCGCGCCGAGTTGTTCGATCAGCGTGGCGATCTCTTTTTCATCCTGACCGCGGGAGAGGTCCGTCGTGAGCAGGAAAGCCAGCGTCGTGACGACGGGGATCATCGAGCGTCGACGGAGTGCCCACTCCAGGCACAGCAGGGCGAGGATCGCGGCCAACAGCGGCCATTTCGGCCAGAGTGGCTTGTTCCATGCGACCGCTGCGTGCTTTTGGCGCTCTGCGGCGACCTCGGCCAACCACGTGGCGGCATCCTGCGGCGTATCGAGCACCCGGCCCGCGCCGGCGTCGGCGAGCTCCTTCATGAAATCGCTGTCGGGCTTGGTCTCGGTGAATTCGAGGTGCGAACGGCGAAGGCCGACCGGTACGGCATCGGTAAAGGCGACACCATTGGCCGTGGCATCGAAGAACACGGTGACCTGCTCGCCCACGGCCCCGGCAGGCACGGGAACCATCCCGACGAACTCGCGGGCATCGCGATCATACTCCAGCCGGACCCGCGGCGTGCCGGGGATATCGAGCCGGGCACCGACGTCGAGAGCGAGCAAATCATCGAGCTTCGTTACGGCCAGCACTTCGGCGGCGACGGGCAGCAGGTCGCCGGGCTTGGCGGCGGCGGCCTTGGCGCGACCGGCGAGCTTGTCGCGGTGCCAGCGGATGCTGTTTTCGCCAAGCCACTTCACGAGGTTCACCCAGTAGTCCCCATACCATGGCGCGGGGTGAGGGGGAGTCGGCTCAGCGGGGATCTTTGCTGCGGCTTCCTTGAAGATGAAATTGCCACCATGACCGAGCTCGGTGTGAGGTCCCTGCGGCGGACCGCCGGGAGGGCCCCAAGTGACGTATTCACGAGCCCAGCCGCCGTTCGGATCGGACAGCCACGCGATCGATCGCCCACGGCCATACGACTGCGCGGCCATGACGGGTTCGTCGCCTTCGGCATCCGCTCTAACAGCGAGGACGATCGCACCCGGCTTGGCGCGCTTCACGCGATTCATCCCGGTGAAAATCGGGTGCGCGGCGAGCGCCTTCTCATTCTCGGCAAGATCGTCTGTAACCTTCCAGAGCGGATGGCTTTTCACCGACTCCGGGATGCGGATCGGGAAGGGCTTCTCCATGAAGCCCGCACCGTAGGCGAGCATGTCCACCGGCGTGATCCGCTCCCACGGCGTCTGGTCGTAGTTGCCCACGTCGAAGCTGGTGTAGCCCCCGCCCATCAGGAAACCGCCGCCGCGTTCGTTCACCCAATCGACCACCCACTGCATCTGCTCGGTGGAGAAATTCCCCACGGGCACGTCGCTGATGAGCATCACATCGTAGCGATAGAGTTCCTCGCGGGTGGCGGGAAAGGACCGTGATGGATCCTGCCGCATCTCGCCGTTCTGGAAGCTCACGCCGACTAGATTCGGCGAGTCGTTGTACTCGCTGATCGGGGTCAGGCAGTCGTATTCGATCTCGCCGGTCGCGTCCCAAGCCCGCGTCATCAGCTCCATGTCATTCCACCAGTGGCCGGTCACGCCGACGGTGCGTTTCACGTGGGTGCCCTCTACGAACAGGACCCGCAGCTTGTTCGACGAGACCTCCACGGTGAAGCCGAAGTGATTGTCGTCCGCCGCCACTTCTTCCATCGCGGGCACCAGCTCCAAGGAGTATTTGGTGGTGCGTAGGCCGATCTCGAAGGTCAGCACGGTTTCCACCGGGCCGCCATCCGTGCGCGGGCGGAAGTCGGTGCGCGCGACTTCCTTGCCTCCATCCTCGCGCAGCACCAGCGCGAGCGGTTCGTCTGGCGGCAGGCCGGAGGACGCGAGATCGACGTGCACGGCGACCTTTGCCTTCGGCCGTACGCTGCGCGGCGCTTGCACGGCGGCGATCCAGGCATTGCGCGGCGGGGTGTCGGTGCCGATGACCTTGGTGGAAATCTTCGCGCCGAGGTCGCGGGCGGTGGCCAGCACTTTCGGCAATTCGCCACGGTCATGGGTGCAGCCATCGGACACCACGAGAATCTGGCGCGGTGCTTCGTCGCCGCGCTCGAACAAGCTGGCCAGCGCTGCGGAGAGGCGCGTCTCATCACCTTGTGGCGTGACCGCATCGAGGTCTGTCACGTTGAGCAGCTCTTGATTGAAGACTGCGAGGGGGGGCACCGGTTGGCCGACGGTCTCGATGGTTTGGCGCGCCTGCGTCGCCCATGCCTTGGCATCGCTCCAGCGCGTGGTCTTCTCGCCGGTCGCCAGCTTCATGCTCGCCGATTTGTCTAACAGAATCATCGAACTGCTCTCCGGAGCCTGCAAGGTGATGCGCTCGACCGGATTCATCAGGATGAAGGCGAGCAGCGCGATCACCATCAGTCGCAGCAGCACGACGGGGCCCTGCACCCAAGCCGGCTGCATCGGCCGGCCGCGGAACGCACGATAGAGCGTGAACACGGCCGCGGTGCCGGCGAGTGCGGCGATCACCGGGATGGGAAAGGCGGGATCGAAATCCGGAAGAGTCATTCAGCGCGGAGGGCGAGCGTGTTTTCGATGCGATTGAGCAGGGTCTTCACCTTGTTGACGCCGTTGCGCAGGGAGGATTCCAGCGAGGCAAGATCGGTCACCTCAGTGCCATTCACGCTCACGATGACCATGCCGGGCTCCAGTCCGGCACGCTTCGCTTCTGTGGAGGTCACTTCGACCACGGCGACCTCGCCGTCGCTGACGCGGAAGGACACGCCCGGCAGTTTGTCCACGCGAGCATCTCCGAGCTTCGCGGCCTTCATCGGCTCGGCGGACGAAACCAGCGTTGCCGTGTGTTCCGCGCCGTCGCGCCAATAGACGAGTTCGATCGAATCGCCGGGCTTCACCAATGACAGTTCGAAGCGAAGGTCGCCGCGCGAGATGACCGGCTTGCCTGCGGCCTTTACGACGATGTCGCCGGCCTTGAGGCCCGCGCTGCCCGCCGGGCTGTCTTCCATGATCGCCTCGACCGCGGCTCCGGCGACCTTCGGCAGCTTGACCTTCCCCGCCTTCTTGTCGTCCACACCGGTGCTGCTGATGCCGAAGAATCCGCGCGTGACCTTGCCCTCCTCGGCGAGCCTGGCGACGATATGCCGGACGAGATTCGAGGGGATGGCGAAGCCGATGCCGACATTACCGCCGATGCCGCCCCAGATCGCGGTATTGATGCCGATCAGCCGGCCGGAGGCATCGATCAAGGCACCGCCGGAGTTGCCCGGGTTGATGGCGGCGTCGGTCTGAATGTAGCTTTCGAAGGCGCTCGATCCGCCGATGCCGAGGTTCGACCGGCGGGTGGCGGAGACCATGCCCATCGTGCAGGTCATGCCGACTTGAAAGGGATTACCCACCGCGAAGACGAGATCGCCGGCCTTCACCTGCTCGCTGTCGGCGAACTTCAGCGGGGAAAGATCCTTGGCATCGATCTTCAGCAGCGCGAGGTCCGTCGCCGGATCCGCGCCGGCGATGGTTGCGTGGAAGCGCCGGTGGTCGTGCAGTTCCACGAAGAACGTATCGGCGATCTTGCCATTCTGCAGGTGGACCACGTGGCTGTTCGTCACGATCCAGCCGTCGCTGGAAAGGATCACGCCGGAGCCCATGCTGGTGATTTTTTCCTGCGGGCCTTCCGACTCGCTGCCGGCTTCACCTTCCTTTCCGAAGAAACGCTCGAGCGGGCCGGCCGCCGTCGGATCGCTCAGGATCATCGCCGGGAAGATCGAGACGACCGAAGGCGTGACCTTCTCTAACAGCGGCGCGAACGATGCTTGCCGCGGTGCCTCGACGGCCGGGGCGGGGGAGGCATCGACTTGGCAAAGCCCGGCCGCTTGATCGGCGGGCAGGCGTGGTGATTCGGCCGCCGTGGCAACAAGAGCAAGGCCTAACAGGATGATGGGTTTCGGGTGGAACACGGTGTTGGGTAAAGAGCGACGAGAGTCCTATCGTCGGAAGGTGGAAGAAATGCGGAGACGCTGGGAGCGCGGAGCCTCCGGCCCGCAGAAGCCAGGGATAGGCGTGGAATATCTGGTCGGTGGCAATGGGCAGTGGTGCGGTGCTTCTTTTCCAGCGGAGCAGCATGAGTTCATTGCGGAGTTGATTGGTGGATCGGGATCTCCCGTTGCTTCTGCGGGCCGGAGGCTCCGCGCTCCCAGCGGGCTTATTGCTTCGTCTCCCACACCTCGCCGCCGAAGTCGTCGGAGAGATCGCGGAAGTAGTCTTCGATTTCGCGGCGGCTTTCCTCGGGCAGCTTGCCGCGGGCCGAGGCGATGCCGGCGTCGGTCGGAATGCGGTCGATGAGTTCCTTCAAGCGCTGGTCGGCAGCATCGACGAGCGGGATGGTGCTGCGGTCGAATGGAGCGGCGCGCAGCGGGAGGACCATGCGGCCCACGCCTTCGTCGCGGAGTCGTTCCAAAGTGTCAGCGAAACGCCCCAGCGACGGACCACCCATGCCGGGTTCTTCTCCGCCGCTGCCGGGCTTGTCACCGGGCTTGTCTCCCGGGCCCTGGCCCTTGCCTTCCTTGGACGCAATCTCGCCTTGGCCCTGTCCCTGACCCTCGCCGGGCTTGTCACCTTTGCCATCTCTGGAAGCCATTTCACCCTGGCCGCCTTGGCCGGGCTTCTCGCCTTCACCTTGACCCTTGCCTTCGCCTTCGCCATTTTCACCCGGCTTCTCACCTTGGCCCTGACGTTTGCCGTCTTTGGAAGCGACCGCACCTTGGCCGCTCTCGCCGGGCTTTTGCCCTTCGCCTTTGCCCTCGCCGGGGTTCTTGCCTTCCCCTTGCTTGGCGAGATCCTTCTTCAACTCGGCTGCCTGCTCGCGGGCCTTGTTGAGTTCGGCCAGCAGGCTGGCGTCGAGGCTTGCTGCGGCGTCGCGGAATTCGCGGGCCATTGCGCCGAGTCGTTCGGCGAGTTCGGCCTGCTGCTCCGCGTTTCCTTGGCCATCCTTCAGCGCTTGCGCGAGTGACTCCAGATCCTTGGCCAGCTTGGCGACATCGGTGCGTTCCTTGACCGCCTCCAGGGCGGACGCGGACGGAGTTTTAGGAGCTTCGGGATCTTCCGCCTGACCGGCATTCGCCTTCTTCGCCAGTTCTTCGAGGATCTTGTGGGTCAAGTCGGTGGCCTGCGCGGCTTCGGCGGCAGCTTCGCCGGGCTTCTGTCCTTCCTGACCCTTGCCTTGGCCTTCGCCTTCCTTCGCGGCGGTCGCTTGTTCGGACGAGTCACCTTGGCCTTCGCCCTCTCCCTGACCTTGTCCCTCGCCTTTTCCTTTTCCCTGGCCCTTGGCTTGTGCCTGGGCAGGGGACTCGCCCGGTGATTCGCCGGGCTTCTCGCCTTCGGCGGGGGCAGGTTGGTCACCCTTCTTCTGTTCCTTCGCGTTCTTCTCCGCGTTGTCCGCCAGCTTGCGCAGCGTGTCGGAAAGCTTCTGCAAGTCCATCGACTCCAGGAAAATCGCGAAGTCTAACAAATCCTGTTCGGCCACCCCGAGTTCCGGCGCGGCATGGGCAGGGCTCTCGGAGCGCAGCGTCTTGTCGGCCTTGGCCACCGCCTTTTCGGCCTCGTCCATCAGGCGCAATGCGCCATCGGTCCGCTCGGGGTGATCGACCAGCTTTGCGAACAGTTCGCCGGAATCCGCCAGCGCGACTTCCTGCTGCCGGCGGGTGGCTTCGATGTTGTTGCCTTCCACGGCTTCCGGCGCGATCTGGCCCGCGACATCCTTTTCCTCGGCGGCGATGCGGCGGGCTTCCTTGGCGAATTCCGTCAATGGCGGTGGCGGCGGGTCCTTGGGCTCCGAGGGCTTCTTGCCCTTGCCGATGATCTTGATCAGCTCTTTGCGCAATTGCAGCAGCGTGGAAAGCGCGCGGTCGGCCGTATCAAATCCCTTCGCCAGATCCGGCATCTCAAGGAATCCGGCCGCTTCTGCCATCTGAATGCCTGCGGTGCCGAGCAAAGCCACGTCATCGGCATCCAATTCGCCGCTCTGCTCCCAGTCCATGGCAGTCCGCTGCGTCTCGCTCGCCAGCTCCTGCTCGCGGGTCGCCTGCTCGACGGTCTTCGTGAGAGCTTCTGGCGTGAGGTTCGAACGGAACGACTCCTTGGTCTGGAAGACGTCGGAGAGGATGCCGCGCTGCGAGCCGATGATCTGGTCGAGCTTCATCAAGGCGTCGCTGACGGCCTCGTCGTCCGGCCCTTCTTCCTCTTCATCGCCACCGTCACCGTCACCGCCGCCCGCGAAGTACCACCGCATCTGGAACTGGCGGATATCCACCGAGCGCAGCGGACTCACTGCCCGAGGGCCACCGCGTGGCTTGTGGTCGAGCGCGTACGCATGGATGCGGACATTGTCGGTGATCTTGAGCGGAATTTGATCCAGCATCATCTGCGCGATCTCGCTGACCTGACGCTGGTTCTTGGCATCGATGACCGTTTCCACGATCCAACGGCGTTCGCCGGCGGCATCGAGAATCAGGCCGATCTCCGCGACGCCGAAGTCATCCTTGGCGCGAATGCGGATCGGCATTTCGGCAGTGGCGATGAGTTCGAGGTCTTTCGTTGGCTCGACGATCTCGACCACCGGCAGCTTGTCCACCACGCCCTCGATCTCGAAGCGCCAGGCATCGAGCCGCTCGCCATCGGCGTGGAAGATTGCAAGTTCACCCTGCGCCTTGCCCGCCACCACTTCGGACGAGATGGAATAGGTCGCGCCATCCTTGGCGGAAAGTTCGACCGGCATCGCCCCGCCGATGCTCCACGTGATACGGTCAGGTCGGGCATTGAAGGTGAAGTCCCACGTAGCGGTGCTGCCTTCCACGGTGCGCACGTCGCCACCAGCCACGGTCTCGGCTTCAAGGCCGGTGTAGTCGGGATAGGCGATGGTCGCCTTCGACTCGACCAGTTTCGGAATCGGGCGGTAGGCGATGGTCTTCTCCTCGACCCTGGCATCGCCGGCCACGACCTTCACCTCGAGGTCGGTGGTCTTGCCGGTGAAAACGACGTCCCAAGTCTGGCCATCCTCGCGGCGCGTCAGCTCGACCGGCTTCCAATCCTTGCCGCCTTGGCGCACCAGCAGCTCCGGTTGCGCGGCGCGGCCGTTCACGGTGAATTCGAGGCGCGGCGGATGGCGTTCGTCGAAGCCCGTCGGCAGCGACTTCCACTCAACCGTCGTGTAAGTCAGGTCGCGGTGCGGCTGCACGATCCGCTTCAGCGCGTGGCGGAAATCGCCCCACAGCAGTGCGACCAGCGCCACCGTGGCACAGGCGGCCAGGGCCATGGCGCGGCGTCTCCAGAGCTGCTTTGCAGGCACCAAGCGCGACCACGGGGCCTGCGTGAGATCCTTGCCGGTCTCCCGCATGAGGCGGTCGGTGAAATAGGCGGCGTCGGGATCGTTCGCCGAGGGCCGGCTGGAAACTTCCAGCGCGGTGCGGAGCTTCTGGCCGATCTCGGGATGCGCCGTCTCGATCACCCGGGCGGCCTCCATGGTGTCGTGGATCTTCGCAAGCCGCAGCCGCTTCGCGAGAAGTACGATGGACACCGTAGCAAGGGCCGCTACCAGTGCCGAGCGGGCCGGTGACTTCCATTCGAGCCACGTATCGAGCGCGGCGACGATGCCGGCCACCGCCACCACGGCAGCGATGATTCCGGCGAAGGCAATGCCGCGCGCATGGCGGCGGCGGGCTTTCGCCAGCGAGGCGAGGGGAGCAAGGACGGGCGACGAAGGATTCATGCGTCCACTGGGGCAGAGGTTTCGAGTCGCGCGGATTTCCGGGTGGCGACCGCGCATTCGAGAGTCAGCAGGGAAAGGAGAATGAGCACCAGCCATGGCCACCATTCACCCGTCTTGGGGCGCTCTTCGCCGTTGCCGACGGCGGAGAGGGTTGCGGGCGGTAGTGGCTCGGTGGCATCGGGCAGGGCGTAGGCCTTGCAGAAAGCAGGGGCGTCGACGGCGATGACAGCCGACTCGGCGGGATCGGCGGCGACCACCTCAGCGGTGCCGTCGGCCGTTTGGTAGTAGCCGATCTCGCGGCTTTCTCGGGTGCCGGGGAAGCGGACATTTGCGCTATGCTGGCGGGCCTCGTAGTGGGTCAGCGTATTGAAAAGGCTTTTGGCGAGCGGCACGAACATCGGCTCGCGCGGCAAGTCACTCCATTCGCGCGTGAGCGGGTGCGCGAGCACCATCACGCGGCCGGCGGTCGGATCGTCTGTGACCTTTTCCAAGAGCAGAGGATGACCGCCATCGAGAGTCGCGAGTGGCTTCCATCCTTCGCTTGGCTGGATCGTGAAGGCATCCCGCCATGTCAGCATGCGCAGGTCGCCGCCGTCCTTGCCATCGAAGCTCGCCAGCGCCGGATGCTTGCGATCCCACCACGCGATGCGCCGCTGCTGCATGCCTCCGCTGAGCTCCACCGACTCCGGGAAAAGCTTCGCGTTCACCAGAGCCGCGGTGGATTCCGGCTTCCAGCGCTCGTCGATGCAGATGAAAAGCCCCGCGCCCTTCGCGACGCGGGCGGCGATGGCTCTGGCCTCGGCCGGGCTAATCGCCGTCGGTCCACAGATCGAGATCGCGGAGAACTTGGCCAAGTCCACGGCACCCGGTTTCAGCGTCTCTTCTTCAGCCGCGCCGGCACCGCTTCCGGTGCCGCTCGCCTTGTTCCCGCCAAAGAGGCTTTTGAAGCCGCTGCCGATTGATTGGACCGGAGCTTCTTCCTGCGTGGCTTCGTCGCGGCCATCGAGCCCATACTTCACCTCGGGCCGGTAGGGCGAGAGACCATGTGCGGCACCCGATGCCGTGAGCGCCTTCTGGAGGAAGTAACCTTGTCCTTCGAAGGGCGTGCTGCCCGGAAAGCCGTCGAGGATCAGCACCGGTTCCGGCTCCGCCCAATGCATCGCAAAGGGCCGGCGGTCATCGGCAGGCCACTCATCCTTTCCTTCCAGGGAAATGAAGCCGCGCACTTCCTCGCGCGGCGGACGGAAGGAAAACAGCACGCGCTCCACGCCCGCCGGGACGGTCTGCTTCACATTCAGACCCTCGGAGGATAGCGCGACTTCTCGTGGCTTGTTAGACGAGGTGACCCGGGCCTCGATCTCCATGTTGTCGGCGGCGAAGGGCGTCAGGAGTTCCACTGCCTTGACCGCTTCGTTGCGCGTGTCCGGCGGCTGGATTGCGATCGCTTCCACTTGCACCCGCGGCGGCCAAACCCGAGGTGGCGCGGATGGCAGCGCGGACGAGGCGAAATGGCCGATGATTACCACGCGGGTATTCTCGGCACCCTCACTGCGCAGGTGATCGAGCGACCAGCCAAGAGCCTTGTTGAAATCTCCCGATGCTCCGGCCACCGGCCGGTAGTCCTCCAGCGAGGACAGCACCTGCACGGCATCGGTAAATTGGGCCACGGTAACCGCACCGTGTTCCTTGATCGCCTTCCTTGCCGCGTCCGTCGCTTTCTCGGCCATCGCCGCGGTCATGCTGCCTGAGGCATCCAGCAGCAGCAGGGTCTTGTCTTGCGTCGCTTCAGTCTTCTCCCTGTCGGAAAGAAAGGGCCGCGCGAACATCAGCGCGAGCAGCGCCACCGCTCCGATTCGCAGCAGCAAAAGGAGCAGCTCTTCGATGCGCAGTCGCCTGTGCCGCTTCTTCTCCGCGATCTGCAGGAAGCGCAGCGTCCCGACATCGAATTCCTTGAACTTCCGCCGCTGGCTCAAGTGAATGATCACCGGAATGGCCGCAGCCGCCAGGGCGAAGAGAAAGGCTGGGTGAAGGAGCGGCATTTTGCGGTTGGTTCAGCTAGCAACTTTGTTTGGCATATGCAAAGGAAGAGTTGCGTCTTCGGACCGGCTTGTTAGCTTCCGCCGCGATGCCCGGAAGCCCTGTCTTCATGTGTCGCCCAAAACGCCGTCGTACGGTGTGCGTGGCGCTACTTTCCTTGGCATTTCTTGCTTCATCGGCACTCGCCGGCCCGAAAATATGGATTTTCGGCGGCGATCCGGGCGATGAGGAGCATCACGAGCTTTATCAGAAAAATCTTACGTCACTGCGAAAGATCTTTAACAAGACTTACGGGATCGCCGCGACGGATCTGAAGGTTTTCTATGGTCCGAAGGAGGCCGGCTACGACGGGGTTTGCAGCAAGGAAGTATTGCTTGCGGAGTTAAAGCAGGCAGTGGCGGCTACCAAGGACAAGATGCCGGTGTGGATCATTCTCCAAGGCCACGCGAATTCGATCCCTGGCGGCGTGCTTTTCAACCTGCCCGGCCCGGATGTCTCGGCGCGCGAGATCGGGGAGGCGCTGGAAGGCTCGGCACCGGAAACGCCGCTCGTCATTTTTGCCACCACGGCGGCGAGCGAGCAGTATTTGCGTCCGCTCGCCGCGCCTGGCCGCATCGTGATCACGGCAAACTCGTCTGGTGATCCGGAGAATCAGACGGACTTCCCCCTCGCTCTCACCGCCGCGCTTGAAGCTAAGGGCACCGACATTGACGGCGATGGCCTCGTCACCGTGACCGAGCTTTTCAAAGCCTGCCACGCGCAGATCGAGGCGATGGCATCCAAGGACGGCCATATGATCCGCGAGCATTCGCAGATGGATGGCAATGGCGATGGTCGCGCCACCCGCCGCCCCGCGATCATCGATGCGGAACCGGCTTCCAAGACCGGCCTGCGGATCGGCGGCGAGAAGACCGATGGAGCGGTCCCCGGCTTCGACTGAATTTCCATTTTCAACCCAAGTCATGTCCACCAATCCCGCCCAAGCCTTGTCCGCGGCACGCGAAGCGCTGCGCGCCGAATTTTCGAAATGCATCATTGGTCAGGAGGAAACGGCGGAGATGCTCTTCCTCACGTTGCTTTGCGGTGGTCACGCGCTGCTGCTCGGCGTGCCCGGCGTGGGCAAGACGCTGATGAGCGCCACGCTGGCCCGTGCGCTTCACCTGGAGTTCCATCGCGTGCAATTCACGCCCGATCTGATGCCGGCGGACATCACCGGCAGCGAGGTCTTGGAAGAGGATCCGGCGACGGGTCGCTACCGCCGGGTGGTGATGCATGGTCCGATCTTCGCGAACGTGCTGCTCGCCGACGAAATCAACCGCACGCCGCCGAAGACGCAGGCCGCGCTGCTCCAGGCGATGCAGGAAGGAGAGGTGACCATCGGTCGCGAGACCCACAAGCTGAAGCCGCCGTTCCTGGTGCTGGCCACGCAGAACCCGATCGAAATGGAGGGCACCTATCCGCTGCCGGAAGCCCAGCTCGACCGCTTCCTCTGCTGCATCAAGGTGGGCTACCCGACGGTCGATGAGGAAGTCGCCATCGCGACCACGGGTCCCGCCGGCGCGCTTTCGGAAGTGAAGCCGGTGCTTGGTCCGGACGAACTGCTTTCCTTCCAGCGCGCGGTGCGTAGCGTGCCGGTCGCCAAGGACGTCGCCCGCTATGCCGTGAAGCTTGTCGTTTCCACCCGCACCGGCCAAGCGCCGGAGGGCATCGGCGAGTTCATCGAGTGCGGTGCCAGCCCGCGCGCGTCGCAATCGCTGGTGCTGGCGGGCCAAGCCCGCGCCTTGCTGCACGGTCGGGTGCACGTCGATTTCGCCGACATCCGCGCGCTCGCTCCATCGATCCTGCGCCACCGGCTGGTGCTGAATTTCCGCGCCCGCGCCGAGCGGGTCGATGCCGACCAGATCGTTTCCCGCCTGCTAGAGAAGGTGAAACCCGACTGAACTGACCCATGGCTGCCACGTCCGTCATGGATCCCGACGTCTTCCTCGCGGTGGACGATCTCGAACTCGTTGGCCGCGGGCTGGCCGAGTCCGTTTGGCATGGCCGCCACGGTGCCGTGCGCAGCGGCTCCGGCACCGAGTTCCACCGGCACCGCGGTTACTTGGCTGGTGATGATTTGCGGCGGGTGAATTGGGCGCTCTACGCGCGCCACAAGAAGCTCTATACGAAGGAGAGTCGGCTGGAGGCGCGGCGTCCGCTGCATCTCCTGGTCGATGTCACCGGCTCGATGGCCACCGCGCATGGGCCGTGGACCAAGTTCCACTACGCGGCGCGCGTTGCCGCAGGGCTATCGTGGCTTGCGGAAAGCCAGGGTGATCCGACTGCGCTGGCCTTGCTGAGCAAGGGCTTGGAAGGCGTAGTCGAACGCGGCACCGGCCAGCGCCACTTTGCCGGCATTTGCGCCACGCTGGCCTCCGCCACGCCCGGCGGGGAAGGGGACTTCGTAAGAGTCTCGGACGAGATCCCGATGTTCTGCAAGCAGCCCGGTTTCGTGGTGCTGGTGTCCGATTTCTTCGATCGCGAAAACGAGCTGTTAGGCGATCTCGCCGGCCTGAAGGCCCGCGGCCATGACGTGATGGCGCTTCAGCTGTTAGACCCGGCGGAAGCCGAGCTGCCGGAGAAGGGCGACTACGAATTCGTGGACTTGGAATCCGGCTCGCGGCTGAAGACCAGCGTCGAATCACTGCGCGCCGAGCACAAGGTCGCGGTGGCCACTTGGCGTGCTGGCTTGAAAACGAAAGCCCACGCGAACGGCATCCGCTGGGCGAGTGCGACGACCGCTGAACCAATCGTGCCGCTGATGCGCACATGGCTGGAAGGCCGGGGCTTGTAGCGGAGTGCTTCATCGAATCTAGCGGCGCGTCGATGACCGTCGCACTTTGGCGGCACGGGCCGCATCCCTGTGGATACGAATCGGGAGTCTTACGATGCGGCTTGTTGCCGCCAGTTTCCGACGGTCGCAGACCGACGCTACATTGCGAAGATGAACTTTTCAGAAATTCGGAATTGACCGATTCGCGTCGACTCCATATCTACGCGCAACTTCACTCCACTCCGATGCGTCTCCACCGATCCAAACCCGAAAGCCGCGAGGTCCTCGTTACCGAGGTCTCCTCCGCTTGGTGCCGGGTCATCGGTTCCGCGATTACGGGTCTAGCGAGCCTGTCGTATCAAGGAATGACCTTTGCCGATAATCCGGCACCACGACGAAGCAGGAACAGGCCGCTGACGGCCTGATAAGCCGCCTAAATCCTAGGATTTTCCGCCGCCCTGCTTCCACTGGAAGCGGGGCTTTTTGTTTCCCGACATTTCGTTCCCGATTTCAACCCCAACCCCTTTCCCGAATTGATCACTCTGACGTTCTGTCCCGACTAGCACGGTTCCCTTGAACCTTTCCGTCCCGCCCGACGGACCACAATTTTCCGATCCGGAAGCCGAGTTTGATTCCCGCGAGTTTGCGGTGGGTTAAATGGCATATCTGTGATCGCGGGAGAACTGTTGTCATTTTCCGGCGATCCAGACGGTGGCCTGGTGAAGATTCAGGATCCCTTTTCCTCCTTTCCCACACGACCCATGACCTTCCCTGTCCTCCATCGCACGATCGTCCTGGTGCTAAACCGGCACTGGCTCGCCATCGACTCCATCACGCCTTTCGAAGCCTTCGGCCATCTGGCCTCGGGCACCGGCCGGGCGCTGCGGATCGAGGGTGACTCGATGCAGGCCTTCGACTGGGTGGACTGGCGCGAACTGCCCGCCGGTGACGGTGACCCGGTCATCGGCACGCCCCGCGGACCGGTGCGGATTCCCACGGTGATCGTGTTGACCCGCTTCGATCGCGTGCCGCTGCACCGTCCGAAGTTCGGCTTCAGGGCGTTGTGGGAACGGGACGGCGGGCGCTGCCAGTACACCGGCCGCAAGCTGACTCCCGGCGAAGCAAACATCGACCACATCGTGCCCCGCTCGCGAGGCGGACGTGACGACTGGGGAAACTGCGTGCTCTCCGACAAAGCCATCAACAGCCGGAAAGGCGCGCGAACCCCCGCCGAAGCGGGGCTGCGTTTGCTTTCCCAGCCCCGGATTCCCCGCGCCATGCCCGTCACGCTGCGGATCCGCAACCTCTGGAACATCCCTGACTGGGATCACTTCCTCCATCATCACTGAACCCCGGGGTGAGGGGACAAGGCGTTCCCTCACCCCATCTTACCTGACACGACCATGGACGTCGCCACCCTCATCCTCGCCCTCCTGGCGCTCGCCTTCGCGGCGCGGTTCGCCTGGTTCGAATTGCGCGGAAACTGAAGCCGCGCGCCTCACCCATCCCATCCCTTTCTTTCCTATGAAGACCATCGTTTGCCCCGTTCTCGAAACCGAACGGCTCACGCTCCGCGCCCCGAACCGCGGGGACATCGGAGCCATCGTCCGCCATGCCGGCGACCCGCGCGTCGCCTTCAAGACCTCCGCCATGCCGCATCCGTATCGCCTCAACGATGCGACCGGCTGGCTCGACCAGATCGAGCAAGAAGGCGAGGAGACTTTCGCCATCGAGCTGAAGTCGCAGCCCGGCTTGATCGGAGTGATCTCGCTGGTGCCGCGCGAAGGCCGGGTCAGTGCCGAGATCGGCTACTGGCTTGGCGTGAAATATTGGCGGCGCGGCTACATGACGGAGGCATTGCGCGAAGTGCTGCGCTACGGTTTCGAAGACCGCGGCCTGCTCTACCTCACCGCCTGCTACATGGCCGGCAACCCGGCCTCGGGGCGGGTGATGCAGAAGACCGGCATGAAATTCGAAAGCATCGTTGCCGGTGGCCTCCGTCGCGACGGCGTGCCTCACGACAAGGTAAACTACGGGCTGTTTGCCGATGAGTGGAAAGCCCTCCACTGTTGAAGAACCTCATTTCATTGTGAAACTGGAGACCGAGAGATTGATCCTCAAGCCACCGGTGGCCGAGGATATGGATGCCATCGTGGCGGTCGCGAATGACCCGTGGATCGCCGAGATGACGCTGGTGCCTCATCCCTACCTGCAACGCGATGCGCTCGCGTGGATCGCAAGGGCGAAGGAGGACTGGGAGAAGCAAAACCATGGTGGCCTGGCCGTTTTCACGCGGACGGGCATGGCCTTCGTCGGTGCCGTGGGGCTGCGTGCTACCGAGGACCCGGGAGTGGCGAGCGCGGGCTATTGGTTCAGTCCGGCGGTATGGGGACGGGGCTTTGCCACGGAAGCACTCCGGGAGATCCTGCGCTTCGGATTCGAGGTTGTGGGGTTCAATCGGATCGAAGCAAGGCACGTGATGGAAAACCCGGCATCGGGCCGGGTGATGGAGAAGGCGGGCCTGCGCCACGCCACTCCCCAGGATCTCCCGGCTCGCGACGGTGACGGCATGGTGCCGGGCATCGTCCGCCATCTGACCGCCAGCGAATGGCGGGAACTCCAATTCTCTCCCGCATGAAGTTGATCTATCTCAAGACGAACCGCCTCGTTCTCCGGCCTCCCGTGCCGGAGGACGCTTCGGCGATCCAGCGCTACGTCGGCGACCGACGCATCGCGGAAACGACGGCGCTCATTCCTCATCCCTATCCCGCGGGCGGCGCGATCGAGTGGATCCGCCACTCGGACGAGACGCTGCGTGAGGGCGGGGGTGTGAACTTCTCCATCCTGCTCCGCGAGAGTGGTGAACTGGTCGGCGTCGTCGGATTGATCGACCGCGACGAGGATTCGTCGCTCGGCTATTGGATTGGCGTTCCTCATTGGGGAAAGGGCTATGCGACAGAGGCGGTGCACCGTGTGATCCGCCATGCTTTCAATGCCCGGCGGTTGCCGTCGGTGCATGCCTACCATTTCGTCCACAACCCGGCGTCCGGCCGCGTGATGCAGAAGGCCGGGCTGCTTTACGAAGGCGTGCAGCCGCTCGGCGCCTCTCGCCTCGGGGAGCGCTACGACCGTGTCTGCTATGGCGTCACCGCGGAGCAATGGCGCGCCAATCTCCGAACCTTTTCCCTTGTATGAATCTCCTCTCCTCCCAGGACCTGATCGATGCCGGCTATGAACCGGGGCTCGCCATGAAAGCGCTGCTTGCCAAGGTAGCGGAATACGAAGCCCGCGGCATTGCCGACCCGAAGTATGCGCTCAAATTGCTGAAGCGCGATGTTTCACCGCCGCCGCCGAAAGGCGTGATGCGGGAGAATCCCGCGCCGCTGGCTCAGGCGATCGTGCCGGAGACGAAGGAGGAGAAGGTGAATGTCGAGGCCGTGAAGCGGCGGATGCACCAGCTTCTCAAGGCTCCGGTGATCTCCCGCGGGGTAATCCTGCCGGATGCCTGTCCCTCGGGGCTGGCGCCGGCGGTCATTCCGGTCGGCGGGGCCATCGCCGTGGAAAATGCGATCATCCCGTCCGCTCACTCGGCGGACATCTGCTGCTCGATGTTCGCCACCTTCTACGATGAACGTAGTAGCGTGGGAAAGGAACTCGATGCGCTGATGACAGCGACGCGTTTTGGACCCGAGCACCGGCACCTCGATGACCTGGTCCACGACCCGGTCAACGACGAGAACGTCTGGCAGAATCGATTCCTCAGCGGTCTGCGCGATCGCGCCCGCACCCAGATCGCCGACCAGGGGGACGGCAACCATTTCGCTTACCTCGGCGAGGTGGATGTCGATGATGCCTTCCTGGCGATGCTGCGGTTGACGGGCCATGGCGAACTCGCGGACCGCTTCGTGCCCCGCCGCTACCGCGTGCTGGTGACCCACCACGGGTCGCGCAGCCTCGGAGCCCACGTTTACAAGCGCGGCCAGATTGCCGCGGAAAAGCATGTCGCGCGCACCGCCCAGCACATCCCGCCGGCGGCAGCGTGGCTCGATGCGAATACGGACACCGGCCGGGATTACTGGCATGCGCTGCAATACGTCGCGCGATGGACCAAGGCGAATCACCGGGCGATCCACCGGCGCTTCCTGGAACGCATCGGCGGAGCGGCCGTGGCCGAGGTCGGCAACGAGCACAACTTCGTCTGGCAGCGTGGCGACACGTTTCTCCACGGCAAGGGCGCGACGCCCGCGTGGAAGGATGAGCAAGGGCGGCCTCAGCTCGGCCTGATCCCGCTCAACATGGCGGAGCCGATCTTGCTCGTGCTCGGCGGCGACCGGGATGAGTTCCTTTCGTTCGCCCCGCACGGTGCCGGGCGGAATCTTTCGCGCACGGCAATGCGGCGGAAGTTTCCGGATGAAGCCTCGCGGCGGAACGCGATCGAGCGCAGCACCGAGGGCATCGATGTCCGCTGGTTCTGCGGCCAGCCCGACCTCAGCGAGACCCCGCTGGCCTACAAGAATGCCGCGCAGGTGAAGGCGCAGATCGGCGAATTCGGCTTGGCAGAGATCGTCGCGGAGATCCGTCCGCTCGGCTGCATCATGGCTGGGAATTCCGGGCGTTCGTGGCGTGACCGGGAAGAAGAGCTAACGCCGAAGCAGAAGCGGCAGATCGAGCACCGCGCCGAACGACGACGGGTGAGGCAGGATTTGCAGGATGAGTTTTGATCGGGAGGGGGAGCGATCTTGCCCGGCTTGGGAATAGGGAACAACGAAACGAGCGAAACGAGCGAAATTTGAAGCAGTGGGATCAGGCCGCCCACGCGGTCTCAACATTTTAAAACGGAGCGCCCCACGAGTTCATGAGCCACGCCCGGAAGCCCCTAACAGCTTCGCGACATGCTTGGCGAGCAAGTCGGCTTCGAGGTTTACTCGCGATCCGGCTTTCAGGCCGGGCAGGTGAGTGACGGTGAAGGTGTGCGGGGTGATCCAGAAGCGGGCGCGATCCTCTGTGAGTTCCGCGATGGTCAGGGAAATTCCATCCACGCATAGCGAGCCCTTGTCGATGCACAGCCGCGCGATTTCCGGCGGCAGGGAGACATCGAAGATGTGATCCTGGCCGCGCTGTTCAAGAGCCAGCACGGTGCCGGTGGCATCGACGTGCCCTTGGACGAAATGGCCGCCGAAGCGGTCACCGGCGCGCAGGGCGCGCTCCAGGTTCACGATCGAGTCGTCTGTTAGATCGCCAAGCGAGGTGACAGCCAGTGTTTGGCCGAGCAGGTCGAAGCTCGCGCCCGCGGCATCGATGTCGGCTACGGTGAGGCAGCAGCCGTTGACGGCGACGGATTCGCCCATCTCGAGTTCCGCGGCGAAGGGGATCTCCAGCGAAAGGCGGGCTTGCTCGCCGCGGCGCTCCAGCGAGCGAACGCGACCGATGGCTTCAACGAGTCCTGTAAACATGAGATGGATCGATCAGGGGGCAGGGGTTTCGACAGCGACTTCCTTTGTCGGGGGCTCGGCGAACATTTCGTCAATGCCGCGGTCCGGGAAGAACATCATGCAGGCGGCGACAATGGCGGTGGGGATCAGGGCACCGGCAGCGAGCTTCATGGGGGAAACACCGTCGCCGAAGAAGCGTCCGAGCAGTGCCTGACCGGCGGGATTGGGGGCATTGGCGATGACGGTCAGTCCGCCGCCGGTCACGGCTCCGGCGAGCACGGCGTATTTCAACTGCGGACCGAGTCCCTCCACCTGGCTGGCGAGGAAGGTGATCGCCGCGTTGTCATTGAAGGACGTGAGGATCGTGGCGCCGAGGAACAACGGCCATTCGGTGAGGCTGGTGATGATCGGCCCAAGCCACCACCCTTGAAGTCCACCGTGCACGACCAGTCCGCCGAGGAAGAAGCCGACCAGGATGGGTCCCCTCAGATTGATGGACGTCTGGTGGTGGGCGGTGCCTTGCGAGAACGCGAGGAAGAATAGGAAGCCCCCGATGAACAGCGGCGGATAGTGCGCGAAGGCCACCGTCCACGCCATGAAGGCGAGGTGCGTGAGGGTCACAAAAATAGGGATGGGCCGGTCTTTCTCGACGAGGTCGCCCTTGCCATCGCCATCGTGGTCGCCGGCACGCACGGCCATTTCAGCCAGTTCCTTGCGGAAGATCGCGAAGTAGAGGGCGGACGCGAGCATGATCGAGACGATCGCCTTGTCTCCGTAGTGAAGAAACATCTCGGGCGTGGTGAGACCCCATTTCGCGGCGACCATCAGCACCGGCGGCGCCGCGAAATTCGTCAGCACGCCGCCGACCGAGACATTGACGAAGAGCAGGCCGAGGGTGGCGTAGGCAAAGCGCAGCGAGGGTTTCAGCTTGTAGAACTTCTTCGCCAGCAACATCGCGGCGATGGTCATCGCGCCTGGCTCGGTGATGAACGAGCCGAGGATCGGCCCGATGATCATGATGGAAAGCCACCATGCCGCAGGGCTTTCCTTTCCGAAGCGGGCGAAAAAGCGCAGGCAGGTTTCGGCGAAGCGCAGCACCGGTCGCGTCGAGGCCAGCGCCATGATAATCACCACGAACAGCGGCTCGGTGAAATTCACCCCGCTCAGGTAGCCGGTCACCGTGTCGAGGTCATAGAACCACAGCATCGCGCCTAACAGCACGACCACCCAGATGCCGAAGATCGCCTCCACCTCGCCCAGGAAGTGGAGCATGGTCGCCTTGAAACTCACCCTCTCGTCGGCACGGATTTGTCCATGCAACTGGCGGATCCGCTCGTCGTGCTCGTGCTGGACCTTGTGGGACAGCTTGGTGATCGGCACGGCCGCGAAGGTGTGGACGATGGCGAGCACGAAGATGATCGTGGCGACCAGCAGAAAGGGCTGCTCCTTCGCCCGGAAGGCAAGCTTTGCCCCGATGCCATCGACTCCCGCCGCGGTTTCCTGCTGCGGAAACGCGTCCATGCGGGTGACGAATTCCGGAGTCTTGACCTCGTGTGGGGCCGCCGCATGCGCCGCTTCCGGCAGCAGCAGGGTGAAAAGTACGGCGAGCAGGGGGACAAAGGCTTTCATGGGAGATGCGTGGCGCAGGAGTTTCTACGCAAAGCTTCCTGTCGCAAGGGAAACCGGGCGCATTGCATCCGCGGCGAAGACGCTCTAGCGTCCCTCTCATGCGCTGGTTCCGTGCCTATCCCGTCCTGTCCTTCCTGCTTTTGTTGCCTGGTTGCGGCATCATCGGGGGAGGTGAGGACAAGCCGGAGACCGCTGCCAGTCCCTTTGGTCCAGGCGGTGTGCCGCAGCATTTGCGCGCGGGCGGCGGCTCGGCAATCAAACCCGGCGGGAATACTTCTCCCGAAGTCGTCAAGGCGATCCAAAACTACAATCCCGACGAACTGGTCTGGACCGATCCCGACGATCCCGATGCCGAACTCCCCGAACTGGATGGACTGCTCACCGCGCCGAAGCAGAAGGGTCCGTGGTGGGACAGCGAAACCGAAGCCCTCCGCGAGTCGAAGCGCACCGGCAAGCCGCTGCTCATCTGGTTCACCGACAGCGTCCGGAGCACCGCCTGCAAGAGCTTGAGCGCCAATTTGCTGACCCGCAGTGATTTCGAGGCGTGGGCCTCTGAAAACACGGTGCGCCTGGTGGTGGATCAGTCGGTGAAGGGGAAGAACATCGATGATACCACCTCCAAGGTGCTTTACTCCCGGGACCTGAAGAAGAAATACAACGCCAGCGGCTACCCCTCGCTGCACGTGCTCGCGCCCTCGGGCGAGGTCATCGGGCGCTACAAGAGCTATCGCTCCGGGCAGGAGGACTTCCTGTGGGGGCAGCTCAAGCAAGGCGTCTCGCTCGCCCAGCAGCGCCAAAAGTCGTGGAAGGCTTCGTTGGAGAAAAAGGGCTACCGGGACTGGTCGAATGAAAGCGGGCGGGTGATTTTTGCCAAGTTGGCGGCTTACAAGGAGGGTCAGATCATCCTCGTGGAGCCGGACGGGCTGAGGGTCCGCACCCATGAGAAGAATCTCTCCGCCGGGGATCGGGTCTGGATCCAGCAACAGAAGGAAAAGCGGGGGATACGGTGAGGGGGAAAATTACCAATTATCAATCTTCCAATCACCAATCAGAGTGCTTGAAGAAGGAGGACCGCTGACGCCACAGGCGGAGTTCTTCCGGAAGACTTGTCCATTCCTAGTGCGTGGCAGCTGTGGGTAGCGCCTTTTCCTTTCTTCCACACACTTCGATTGGTGATTGGAGGATTCCCGCTTCCCCGCTGTTGACGCGGGGAGTTTCCACCCCGAATACTCCGCGGCCCCGACTTTCGAAGGACCATGGAAAACGTCATCATCATTGGCACCGGCTGCGCCGGCTACACCGCCGCCATCTACACCGGCCGTGCGAATCTCACCCCGCTCATGCTCACCGGTACCCAGCCCGGCGGCCAGCTCACGACCACCACCGAAGTCGAGAATTTCCCCGGCTTTCCGGAGGGAATCATGGGCCCGGAGCTGATGATGAACATGCAGAAGCAGTCGGAGAAATTCGGCGCTCGCATCGAGTATGCGAACGTCGAGAGCGTCACGAAGAACGGCGACGGCTCCTTCACGGTGAAGACTTCCTCCGGAGAGCATCACTCCCGGACGGTGATCATCGCGACTGGCGCGGCTCCCAAGCACCTCGGCTTGCCCAACGAGCAGTCGCTGATTGGACGCGGGCTTACGTCGTGCGCCACCTGCGACGGTGCCTTCTATCGGGATGTCCCGGTCGCCGTCATTGGCGGTGGCGACAGCGCCGCCGAGGAAGCCACCTTCCTGACCCGCTTTGCCAGCAAGGTCTATCTGATCCACCGCCGCGACGAACTGCGGGCCTCGAAGATCATGGCCGACCGCGCCCTTGCGAATCCGAAGATCGAACCGGTCTGGAATTCCACCGTCACCGAGTATCTCACCGACGAAGCCGGTGAAATGCGCGCCGCGAAGATCAAGAATCTCGTCACCGGCGAGGAAAGCGAGCTGGAGCTGAAGTGCGTCTTCGTTGCGATCGGCCACGTGCCCAACAGCGCCTTCCTCGGCGACCTTGTGGACAAGGACGAGGGCGGCTATATTTTGCAGAATCCGGGCCGCACCACGACCAAGACCGAAGGGCTCTTCGCCGCCGGGGATGTGGCCGACCACTACTACCGTCAGGCCGTCACCGCAGCCGGACAAGGTTGCGCTGCGGCGCTTGAGGCGGAGCGTTACCTCGCCGACCACGAGTGATTGCTGGCCGATTCGGGGCTGGACGCCTGTTATCCGGAAGCTATCTTTCCCGCCTCATGTGTTGGAAATCCGTCGTCGCCGCGTGCGGCCTGCTGTTGGCAGGTCTCTCCGTGGCGTCGGCGCAAGATGGCTACCTCGAGTGGACGGATGCCAATGGTTTGGTAGGTCCGTTTGCCGAGCCGGAAGCCGATCTGGATACCGACGGCATTACGAATTTGATGGCCTACGCCTTCGACCTCGCGCCGGTCAATGACCCGGATGCCTGGGAGAAGCTGCCCTCCCTCGCCTTCATTGGCGACCCGCCGGAGCCGGTGATGACCTTCGTGCTGCCGCGGGAAATCCCGCGCGATGTTTGCTACGTGGTCGATCTGGTCACGGAAGATGGCAAGCGCATCGAGATCGCCCGCAAGAACGGCCGGGGCCCGTGGAAGGGCACCGGTGAGGTCTTCCGTCGCAAGCTGGAGGACGGCTGCACCGAGATCAGCGTGGAAGCACCGCTCGACATTCCGATTCCGGAAGGCGAGTGCCCGCTCCGTCTGCGGGTCGAGTTTTTGCCGTGAGATAGGCAGGGAAGGGGCAGGAGGCGCAGAAGAAGGCGTAGCCCGCTAGGATCGCGGCGCCTCGGGCCCGCTGACTCACTTGGCGACTCCGCTCTTCATCAGGGGGCTCCGACCACTCGGGCGGAC
The DNA here is from genome assembly GCF_025950235.1 of Luteolibacter arcticus. Classification (NCBI taxonomy): domain Bacteria; kingdom Pseudomonadati; phylum Verrucomicrobiota; class Verrucomicrobiia; order Verrucomicrobiales; family Verrucomicrobiaceae; genus Neoluteolibacter; species Neoluteolibacter arcticus. The sequence continues at coordinate 278,172 of NZ_JAPDDT010000001.1, forward strand.
TTGAGTGAGCTGCGGAGCGATGAGGTGCTTCTGCGGGCCAGAGGCTCCGCGCACCCAGCGGGCCGGGTTTCTCTTCCGGACCTCAGCCCAGCTGTTGGCGATCCTCGTCCGTCAGCTCGCGCCAGGTTCCGTGCGCGAGGCTCTCCAGCCTCAGGTCGCCGATTGCGGCGCGGATCAAGCGGAGTGTGGGGAATCCCACGGCTGCCGTCATCCGGCGGACCTGCCGGTTTTTCCCCTCGGTGAGGACGAGTTCGATCCAGCGGTCGGGGACGCTCTTGCGGAAACGCACGGGGGGGGTGCGTGGCGGGTAGCCCGGCTCGTCTAGCAGCCGCGCTTGGCAGGGCAGGGTGCGGTGGCCCTTGAGGTCGATCCCTCCGGCGGCCAGCTTCCGCAGCATCTCGTCGTCCGGCTGGCCCTCGACCTGGACGTGATAGGTGCGCGGGTGGCCGTGGCGCGGATCCAGCAGCCGGGCCACCAGCCGCGGCTCGTTTCCTAGCAGGAGCAGGCCTTCCGAATCCTGGTCGAGCCGCCCGATCGGGAAAAGATCCTTGGGAAACTGAAATTCGGCGAGCGTCCGCTGCCCCGGATGGTCCGGCGTGAATTGGCTCAGAACGCCGTAGGGCTTGTGAAAGGCGACCAGCATCAGTCAGGTAGACGGGAAAGCGCCGCCATTGAAAGTGAATGGCCCCGCCAATCACAAGGACCGACGGGGCCATCTTTTCCCCCCCCAGGGAAAGCTGTTGGTTCGCGGGTTCCGCCGGTGGCGTCAACCCTGAACTTGTGAATCTAATGCCATGGAACCGGACTTCCAACAATGCGTGTTGATACTTACGGGTGACTACGTATCGTAACGGCGGTTACACGCTCTCTCCCAATCGTGCTCGGAACTTCCTACTTTGACCTAGCTCAGGCAATCTATCGGGCGACGAATTTCGACGATGTCGTCGATCTGCTCGTCGCGAAATTGCCCGGTTTGATCGGAACGGACGAGGCCGTGGTCCTCGGATCTTCACCTCTAGTTGGCGTTTGCTCGGTTTCCAACCATGGGCCTATTGCAAAACGCCTGAAAGAGCGGATGGACTTGATGAACCGGCTCGCCAGCCGCCATCCGATCACGAACCGGGTCGATTTCAACAATCCGGGCGACCTGGGCTTCGCGATGAGCGATCACATTTCGCCGGAGGAATACCGGACCAGCGAGTTTGCCCGGGAGGTCTACGGGGACGACTGGGCCATGACCGATGCGATGTTCGGACTGCTGGTCGCCGGAGTGCGCCGCAAGGCCTACTTGACCTGCTACTATTCCGGGTCCGGGATCACCGTTCAGGCACGCGAGCGCTTCGATGCGATCCTGCTCACCGTGCGCGGTGTGCTCGACCGGTTGGAGGCCTACAATGTCGAGCGCGTGGTCCGGCAGCGGATCTTCGGTGCCAGTGCTCCGTTGGCCATCTTCTTCCTCAATCAATCGTCAGAGGTTTGTCCGCTCAACCACGCCGCGGTGACCTTTGCCGAATCCCGCTGGGCGCCGGATGAAGCGGTGCGCCAACTCACTCCCGATCAAACGGGATTGATCGACCGAGTCGTGGATGACGCATGGATCAACCCCGTGACTGCCGATTGGCGTGACGTCACGCTCGATCTGGGTGCCGGCCCGTCGCTCATCCACGCCCTGCCGAAGCTCAGCGGCGAGGTCATCATGATGTTTCCGGTCTCCGGGCATGAGCCTGTCGGCGAGGAAGCGGTGACGATTCTGACCCGCCGTCAGCGGGAAATCATGGAGTGGATCGCCGAAGGCAAGACCAGCGCCGAGGCTGCCATCATCCTGGGCATCAGTCCGCGCACCGTGGAGAAGCACTTGGAAGCCGTTTTCCAGCGGCTCGGCGTGGAGAACCGGATTGCCGCGATGCGCCGCTATCTCGATCTCAAGCGCGGCCTTTGACGCGATCAAGCGACCCTCGGAAGGCGGGGTCGTCGAAGTCGGCGGGTAGCCATCCCGGGAGGGGGGGGTGCCGGAAGGGCTCGTAGAGGCAGATATTGTTTCCGCCGATTACTCCACCAAGGTAGCTGAAGGTGCTTTTGGCGACGAAGAGCACGTCGCTGCGGACGAAGTGGTGGAAGCTCTCGAAAACGTCGTCGTCGAGGTGGAGCTGGGTGCCAAGCTCGGTGAACGCGCGGAAGTCGTCCGGCTGGCCTTGGGAAAAGAGCCGCACGGTGGCCTGATCCGGCCCCACCGCGGCGAGCACACGCCGGAGCCGGGCGAGCACCAGTTCATCGGCGGTAAACCGCTCGGAAAAGCGGCCGCTGGCTCCCACGTCGCCGCGGCGCAGGTGAACGGCGATTTGCACCTTGCCGTCGTCGTAGCCAGTGAGTTCCGGCTTGGGGGAGAGCAGGTATTTTTCCCGAATCAGCGGGGCGATGGCGGCCCATGCCTCGGGATGCCGGTCGGTCAGCTTGTGACAGTGCGCCACCACCTGCAGGCGGCGTGAGCGGGGGAAGAAACGGTGCGGTTTTGGGACCGTGACTATCGGGTAGCCGCGTCCCTCGATCTCGGCTGCCGGCACCTCGCCTGCGCCCAGGTTGAAGAAGCTTTCCCACGCCTGCGACCATGCGGCGGGCGTGGTTCCCTCCGGCACGTGGGCCACGTCGGAAACCGGGCTATGGGCGTAGGTCAGGCCCTTGAGCCGGGCGCAGATCATGGTGGAGAGCCGCGCCGAAATCTGGGCACCACCGCCATCATCGCGGTCGCGGCAGGTGAGGTAGCTGTCCTTCGGGCGCAGGAGAAAGGGCACGGCGGAGGATGGCCTCGGAGCCCCCGGGACTGGCAACCCCGAAAGCCTCACGGCCGCTCGAACACCATCAGGTGCTGCCACGGCAGGGGCCGCAGGTTGCCTTCGAACCGGAAGCCGGCGCCTTCGAGCTCCAGTCGCGCCTGCGCCTCGGTCATCTTGTGCAGCGGCTTGATCGGCACCTTCGGGTCCTCGCCGCGGAACTCGAGCAGGAAGATCCGCCCGCCCGGCTTCAGCGCGCGGTGGAGGGAAGCCAGCATCTCCTGCGGATGGGAGAATTCATGGTACGCGTCCACCATCAGTGCCGCATCGAGCGAGGCGGCGGGGAGCTTCACATCGTCGATCGCGCCGAGGTGCGGTTCGACATTAGAGATCTTGAGTTCCGCCGCTTTCTTTCGCAGGAAATCGAGCATCTCGGGCTGGATATCGAGGGCGACGACCTTTCCGCGTGGAACCTTCTCCGACATACGAAAACTGTAGTAGCCGGAGCCTGCGCCGATGTCGGCGATCACGGCATCCGGTGCCAGTTCGATGGCGGCGATCGCTTTGCTGGGGGCTTCCTCCTGTTCCCGTTCGGTCCGCTCCAACCAGCCGATCGCGGGGTGCCCCATCACCTTCGCGATCTCGCGGCCGTAGAAGAACTTGCCGATTCCATCCGGGGTGGCCGGGCCGGTGACGTAGGGGACTTCCACCGCAGCCGGGGCAGGAGCCGAGGCAGCAGGCGGCGGAGGAGTCGGTTCCGGAGGAAGGACCACCGGCTCGGCGGAGCGAAACCACGCCCACGCCGAAATCGCGGCGACACAGATGAGAACCAGCAGGGGAATCACGCGAGCCATGCCATGGATACGAGCAGGGCGGGGGCGGATTTCAATGAGCAGATTGTTGGAACGAAAGGCCCAGCCGCGCAGCGGGTTCTTGCGGGCCCGGATGGGGCTGATGTTAGGTAAACGGATGGATCCCACCCCCGATCGTATTTTTCAAATCGGCAGCGGCTTCTGGTCGTCCAAGACCTTGCTCGCTGCCGTGGAACTCGAGGTCTTTACGATTCTCGGCCAAGCTCCGGCCGACGTGGAGAGCCTGAAGCAGCGGCTCGGCTTTCAAGACCGCGGCGCCCGGGATTTCTTCGACACTTTGGTGGCGCTCGGCTTTCTGGAAAGTAGGGACGGCGTTTACCGCAATACGCCGGAAGCCGCGTTGTTTCTCGACAAGGCGAAGCCGTCCTACATCGGCGGGATGCTGGAAATGGCCAGCCGGCGGCTCTACGGGTTCTGGGATCACCTGATCCCCGCGTTGCGCAGCGGTGAACCGCAGAACGAGGTGAAAGGCGGCGAGGAACCCTTTGCCACGATCTATGCGGACCCCGAGCGGCTTCGCGGCTTCCTGCGTGCGATGACCGGTGTCAGCCGTGGTGCGAACCTTGCCATCGCGCAGAATTTTCCGTGGTCATCGTATCAAACCTGCGCCGATGTCGGCACGGCTCAGGGCGATCTGGTCGCACAGATTGTGCGGGCGAATCCGCACCTGCGTGGTACCGGCTATGATCTGCCGGTTGTCGGGACGGTGTTCGAGGAATACATCGCCGGGCTTGGGCTGACGGAGCGGGTGAAATTTCAAGCCGGTGACTTCTTCCAAGATGAATTCCCGCAGACGGACGTGATCCTGATGGGCCACATCCTCCACGACTGGGATCTGCCGACGAAGCGGATGCTCCTTGAGAAAGCATGGCGAGCCCTGCCACCTGGAGGCGCGGTGATCGTTTACGATGCGATCATTGATGACGACCGCTCGCAGAACGCCTTCGGTCTCCTGATGAGCCTCAACATGTTGATCGAGACGCCCGGTGGCTTTGACTACACCGGTGCCGACTGCATTGGCTGGATGAAGGAGGCGGGCTTCCGTGACTGCCGCGTTGAGCATTTGGTCGGGCCGGATTCGATGGTGATCGGGATCAAGTGATCCTCTGTCACTCGCAGTCCCGGATTCCCCGGATCTCCTCGGCGAGGCTGGTGGCGAGGCCCGGGGCTTGATCCTTCAGCTCGTCCAGACCGGAAGGGTCGCCGAGGCCTAGCAGGGTGATCGCACGGGTCATGGGGTGGCCGTCCAGGAACCGGTCCACCTCGTCACGCGTCGCGAATGCGAACAGCCCGGCATAAAAAAGGGGCTTGGGATCGCGAAGGGTGCTCTTCTTGTAACGCGTCAGGAACAGGGCGAGCCAACACGATTTCTCAAGTCGCTCCGGATCGGTCCGTTGAAGATGCTCGATCCAAGCCGTCGCCGTGTCCCGCAGGTGACCATGGACGATCCAGCTCTGGTTGACGCGCTGGACCTTGATCAGGTCGATTTCGCCCTCGTCCGACAGGGGGACGGGCTCTGGGAGGAATGACATCTACGGTTTTTTCGAGGGTTGAACGCTGTCGATCCTAGCATCTGCGTCGAGCGGTTCAACCGGTCCTTGCGCCCCGGGCCGCGGCTTCCTAGCGTCCCCGCCCCGCATCGCATGTCCGCCAAGATCCGCTTTACCTCCGCCTCCGCCACCCGGCTCGTCCTCGCAAAAATCGGTCACCCGCAGCGCGAAGAGCAGCTGCAGACCTCGAAGCAGGTCTATCCCATCGTTGAGGCAGACCGCTCGACGCTGACCGCGATCTTTCTCAAGCCCTTCAAGAGCCTTTCCGGTTATCGCTTCCATCACCACTCGTCACTCGACCAGCACGAGATGAACTCCTGCGCGAAGGCGATCTTCGAGGATCCGGAGAAGCTGCTCGAAAAGGGCTGCGACATCGCCAAGCGGCTCTACACGAAGTCGAATCACCCGAACATCAAGTCGGGAGACCTGTGCATCGCGTGGGTCGACGACCTTGAGGTCGATGGCAATCCGGTCACGGGTCTGTGCATCCTGAAGTCCGAGAGCGTGGTGCCCTTCCTGAGCATCTCGACCAGGGACGGCGACCTCCAGCTCCACACCGAGCACGGCATCAATCCGGAGAAGATCGACAAGGGTTGCCTGATCCTCAACCACCACCCGAACAAGGGCTTCCTGGTCCTGACCTTCGATCGATCGGGCTCCGACTCGCGCTTCTGGGTGCGGGATTTCCTTGGCGTGGTCGCCGTGACCGACAGCCCTTTCCTGACCAACAAGTTCACCGACATGGCGGTCGCCTTCGCGAAGCAGGAGGAGAAGGCCAAGAAGGAGGCGAAAAAGGAAAGCGCGACCGAAGACGCGCCGGCGGGCGACGACACCCCGCCGTGGGAAGCGACCACCACTGCCAATGGTGCGTTGGCCTATTTCCAAGAGAAGGCGCAGTTCAGCCTCCAGGAATTCGAGGAGGAAGTACTACGGACACCGGAGGCCGTGGAGAAGTTCCGCGAACACAAGGCCAAGGTCGAGGAAGAGCAGGGCCAGCGCTTCGACGACAAGTTCGAGATCTCCAAGAAGGACGTCAGCAAGGCCAGGAAGCGGATCGGCACCGTGGTCAAGCTCGACACCGGCGTGGAAATCCACGTGAAGCCGACCTTCGCCGATCAAAACGAGCCCGTCATGGAACGCGGCTACGACGAGGTGAAGGGGAAGAAGTTCATCAAGGTCTTCTTCAACGAGGAACTTGGGCGCTGAAGGCCGGAGAACGGCTCTTCTGAGGGCGCTCTAACGGATGCGACTTTTATCCGTGCGCGCGTTCGTGAGAACTTGGAAGCAACGGGCAAGGTCAGCCTCACTGGTTGCTTCCGCGGTGTTACCACCGCGCCTACGAGTTTGATCCATAGGCGCGCTTTGAAAAAGTGGAAGCAACGGGCAAGGCCAGCCTCACTGGTTGCTTCCGCGGTGTCACCACCGCGCCTACGAGTTTGATCCGTAGGCGCGTCCTTGAGAACGTGGAAGCAACGGGCAAGGCAAGCCTCACCGGTTGCTTCCGCGGTGTCACCACCGCGCCTACGGAATCCAAATCAAAGTCTTACCGTCTGCCGCCCACTGCGCGACGGCGACCGCCACTGCCACTGCCCGTGGCAGCGTAGCCCTCGCCTTGGGAACGGCCTCCTCCCTGGGAACGGCCCTTACCTTGGGAGGAGCGTCCTTGCGACTGGCGCTGGCCACCGCCGGACGATCCACCATGGGGCACGCTTCCGCGGACGCCGCGTTGATAGCGTTCGACCAGCGACTCGGCATGCCAGTGGTGATCGTTCCAGCGCGGGACGGCCATGCGGATGACCTTTTCAATCTCGCGCAGGTAGTCGAACTCGTCTTCCGAGCAGAACGACACCGAGCGACCGTCCGCACCCGCGCGGCCGGTGCGGCCGATGCGGTGGACGTAGGCTTCGGGTTCATTCGGTAGGTCATAGTTCACGACCAGTCCCACATCCTTCACGTCCACGCCGCGGGCGGCGACGTCGGTGGCGACGAGAACGGGCGTGAGGCCCTTGCGGAAACGGTCTAAGGCTTTTTCACGCTGTGCCTGCGACTTGTTGCCGTGGATGGCATCGGCATGGAAGCCGGCCTCGGTCAGGCCTTTCGCGAGCTTGTTGGCGCCATGCTTGGTGCGGCTGAAGACGATCGTGAGCTTCGCTTCGCCCGCACCGGCCTGCTCCTTGAGCAGCACTTCCAGCAGGTGGCGTTTGTGCTCCTTCTGCACGAATGCGACCGTCTGAACGATGCGCTCGGCGGTGGTGGTCTGCGGTTCGATGCTTACCTTGGCGGGGTTCTTCAGAATCGCCTCGGCGAGCTGGACGATGTTTGGCGCCAGCGTCGCGGAGAAGAACAGCGACTGGCGCTGCTGGGGAATCATGGCGACGATCTTCTTCACGTCGCGCAGGAAGCCCATGTCGAGCATGCGGTCCACTTCATCGAGCACGAAGAACTCGACGCCGGAGAGATCGACGTGCCGTTGCTCGATCAGGTCGAGCAAACGTCCGGGCGTGGCGACGAGGATATCGACACCGGGGCGCATGGCGGAGACCTGTGGATTCTGGCCGACGCCGCCGTAGATCAGGGTCTGGCGGAAACGGACGTGCTTGCCGTAGGTGGTGAAGCTTTTCGCCACCTGCACCGCGAGTTCGCGGGTCGGGGCGAGCACCAGCGTGCGGGCGCTCTTTGGCTTCAGCGCACGCGGCTTCTCATGCAGGGCATGGAGGATGGGCAGCGCAAAGCCGGCGGTCTTGCCGGTGCCGGTCTGGGCACATCCGAGCAGGTCGCGACCTTCCAACAGGAGGGGAATCGCTTGTGCCTGGATCGGCGAAGGAACGGTGTACTCGAGTTCGCGCAATGCGCGTTGGAGGGGCGCGGCCAACGGCAGCGCCTCGAACGTGGTCGGGGTCATGTGGTATGGGGGCCTGCTCGCGCGGATTCCCGGCGGCTGGCGGATTCTCGATGAGCATTCAGGTAATCCCCGAACCATCTCTCATCGATGAAGACCGGAAAAGGGTGGGAACCGTCGAATGGCTCCCGTCAGCAAAAGCTGCTGACGCGGGGACTGTAGCTTGCCATTGCAGCATGGCAAGCTTCGATTGCAGCTTCGATTTTTCGGCGGTCGGAAGCTGGTGGCGGCAGGCCGCATCGTGGGGCTCCCGAATCGAACCACGGGGATGCGGCCCGTGCCGCCAAAGTGCGACGGTCATAGACGCGACGCTACATTGTTAGCGCTTCCCGTCTTCGACGGCCTTCTTCCACTCGTCGCCGAGTTCCTGCACGGTTTTGCCGGTCCAGTCCTTCCACAGCTTCTCCTCGTATTTCCCTTCGCGGGCGGCGGCGTTGAGCTTCTGGAGCAGATCCTTGTCCTTCTCCTTGATGACCCAGTCGAGGAAGTTGGCGGTGGTACGGTAGCTGGCATCGTACTTCGCCTGCCGGACATCGCGAACGTGGGCACCCTTGCTCTCCGGCTCGAAGAGGAACCAGCGGATGTAGTCGCAGATGCCTTCGGTGATCCATCCCGGGGTGTCCTTCGGCTGGCGATTGGTCATGCGGGCGCGCCAGTAGTTCTGCACCACGTGGCCCATCTCGTGGACCGCGCAGCCCTTGGTCTCGTTTTTCTCGTTCTTGAGCTGGCCGGTGTACCACGGTGCGCTGAGGGCGATGCGATTGCCCGCGGCGTAGGCAGGGGTGCCGCCCATGTCATCGCGGTATTCGAAGGTCACCTGGTCCGGGGCGCGGTAGCCGTCGCTCGGCAGCATGGCGACGAGCTTGGGATACCACTCCTCGATGACTGGCAGCAGTTCCTTCTCGCTCCACTCGGTCAGCGCCGGTGCCTTGGTGCTGTCGATGGTGTAGCGGAACTTCCCGTCCTTGGACTTGAATTGCTTCACGATCTTCTCGAGCGGCTTGATCCGCTGGACTTCCGATTGCTTGGCATTGAGCACGTCGATCTCGCTGAAGAAGGTATTGGTGAAGCCGTTGTCGGAGGTCTTGGAGATGTCGAAAAGCAGATGGCGGAACTCGCCGAGTGGCTTGCCGTTCTTGTTGGCAACCTGGGCCGCATGCTGGCCGCCACCATCGCCGGTCTTCGGGCGGGTATCGACCTCGGCGACGAGTTCCCAGCCGCAGGTCTTCGGATCGGTGCCGCGTTTGGGAGTGGCGTTGAAGTCCTTCGCGGTCCCGTCGGCGGCATAGAGCTTGTAAACCTGAGGGCCGCGGCCCTCGCGATGCCATGAGTAGGTGGCCACTCCCTTCACGGAGATGAGGCTGCCGAGATCGAGGCCGATCCGCCCGCCATCTCCAGCGAAGAAGAAATTGGCCGATGGCTGATCTTCTCCGGCCGGCACCTTGCCATCACCGAGAACGGCCAGGGCGGGGCTGTTTCCGTCCTTTTCGCCATCGATGAGGGAGAAGGTTGCCTTCGCCGCGGCGTCGTCGAGCGCGGGAGGAAGCACCGGATCGAGCTTGAAGCCGGCATCCGAGGGGCCAAAACCCTTGGTCACTTCGGCGGCGGCCAGCAGGGTGGGGGAGGCCGCGATCAGGGCGGCGCAGGCGAGGATAGTGGGCTTCACGAGTTACTTACGACCGGAAGTGGCAAAGGTTTAGTGGCCAACCGTGTTCCCACCCGATTTTTACGTTCCCGCCAGATCCCGCAGCGCCAGCACCGTCCGCCAATTCCTAGTGGTTGCCCTTACTCCCAGCGCTCTTTCGAACCACATGTTGTTGAGCTTGGTCCGGCCGTAGCGGTGCGGGCAGTGGAGCAGAACTACCCCTTTGGAGAGAACGGCTCGCTCTCCCTCCGCGGCGGGGAGCTTGAGCGCATCGAAGCTCGATTTCGGCGGCCGTCAGGACCAGCACCGGGACCTTGTAGCCGAAATCGCGGGTGATGACCGCCTCGATCTCCGTGGCGAGCTTGGCGGGCGATGATGACTTCTTCGTCCGGAAAACCACATTGCCGCTCTGCAGGTAGGTCTGGACGTCGGCGAGCCCGAGTTCCGAAAGGCTGGCTTTCAGTTTGGCCATCGGGACGGGATTCTTCCCCGAGACATTGATGCCGCGGAGGAGGGCGAGGTAGGTTTTCACGCGGGAGCGAAGTAGCCGATCGCGAATAGGATCGCCAGCAACAGCAGGAATACCATGGCGACCACCGAACCGGTCGTCCTGTAAATCCGGACCGCCCCACAATCGTGACAATGTTCGCGTCTTTTCGAAAAAGCGGTGCGGATCAGGAGGAACACCCATCCGAAGAGGAGGAACGCCAGGATGCTCGGCTTGCGGCGCAGGGCTTCCTCGCCGGAGGTATGAGTGCTCCCGCATTTCTCGCAGCGGTGTCCCACCTTCACCCCGGTGATGGCGTCGTTTTCACGATCCTCCGCCGGTGGAGAGGATGGGGCTGCTGGCGGCGAGTAGGGGTTCACGGGTTCCCCGGATTAGACGGATTTTCCGCTTCCCCGCAAGCTTCTGTCGCCATCTGGCTCAGCGACGGATTTGTCGCTAGGGAAAGTAACGAGCACACTTCGATTCAAGCAGCTTCACCAGTGCCGGGTCCATGAAGTCGAAGTCGTCGGGGACGCCGAGTACCACCACTTTCTTCCCTTTGAGATGAGGGCCAAAGTCGCGATTGAGCCGGGTGCGATGGATTGCTTCCATCACCAGGATGAGGTCCGCCCACTCGATCTGTTCCGGGCTCAAGATGACTTCCGCGTCAGGACTCAGCCCCGCGGAATCCGTTTCAACTCCGGCCCGGGAGAAAATGACCTCGGCGGTCGGGCTGCGCAGGCGGTTGCGTGAGCAGAGAAACAGGAGGCGCTGCGGCGTTGGGTTCACGGAAGAGACCCCGACAGGGTGACCGGCCCGGCGCAGGTTGCAAGGGAGGTGAAGGAGGGATTGTCCTTCACCCCCTCACGGTGTCGAACCAAGGTCGGTGTATGGCCACGCTGACCGAAGCCCATACCGACCTCACCACTTCCCGCGGTCTCATGCGGGTGCACACGTTCACCCCGACCGGCAGCGGGAAGCATCCCGCGGTGATCTTTTTCTCGGAGATCTTCCAGGTGACCGGGCCGATTCGCCGGATGGCTGCGGCCTTGGCGGGTGAGGGGTATCTGGTCGCGGTACCGGAGGTTTATCACGAGTTCGAGCCACTGGGCTGTGTGCTCGCCTACGATCAAGCGGGCTCCGACCGTGGCAATGAGCTGAAATTCACCAAGGAGCTGGCTTCCTACGACGAGGATGTGGACGTGCTGGTGAAATGGCTGCAAGGCCACGAGTCATGCACCGGCAAAATTGGCAGCCACGGCGTCTGCCTCGGCGGCCATCTCTCGCTGCGCGCCGGCTTCCATGACGGCATTTCGGCGGTGGCATGCTTCTACCCCACCGACGTCCACTCGGCCACGCTCGGAGCGGGAAAGAATGACGACACGTTGAAGCGGATCGGTGAACTGGAGGCCCGGATGCTTTTCGTCTGGGGCCGCCAGGATCCGCACATCCCGCAGGAGGGCCGGGAGCTGATCCATGGGCGCTTGGAGGAAGCCGGCCGCGAATTCGAGTGGCATGAGTTCAACGCCGCGCATGCCTTTCTGCGTGACGAAGGTGCGCGTTACAATCCGGCCTTGGCGCGGGTGTGCATGGCGCTCCTGCTGCGGTTTCTCGGAGAATCCTTGGAATGACGGTCCTCAGCGGCCCTGAATCCTGCGTGATTTTCCGCAAAAATTGCGCCTGAGGTTTTTATTGCGGGCTCTGAAATCCGGGGCTTATCCTCGCGGCCCGCCGTCGCGTCCGTTCTAGCAGGGTGCCGGAATGAATCGCTCGGCGGCCTTTCGCACATCGAGCAAATGAATCCGGACAGAGCGACGCTGAATTTCCTGAATAGCTTCCCCGAGGAAGCCCGCAAACGCGGCGAACGCCTCCAGAAGGACGGCGCCGTCACCCAGATTTTCGGCAACCACCTCTTCATCCAGGGCCGGGTCGAAGATGAGACCGGCACCTTCCGCACCAGCTTGCGCCTGCAAGGGAACCGCTGGTTCGGCTCCTGCACCGCCGAAGACGAGCTGATCGCCGCCGCGTGCCAGTACGCGACGATGATGGAGCGGATGCACCGCGGCGAGGACCTGCCGGAGTCGCCGAATGAATTCGACGACACCCCGGTGCTCGACATCATCGAGGAGAAGCTGGGCCGCGAGCTGGACGACAAGGAGGCGGACTTCGTCTCCAAGATCGAGAAGCGCTACCGCCGCTACGTGATCGAGGGCGAGCTGCACGACCACGACATGGTCCGGATCACGCCGCGTTGGGAAATCACCACCTACGAGCCGCTCGAGCTGTGGCCGATGCCGCCGGGTGACATCCTGGAATTCTGGAACTACCTCGCCTACGCCTTTTACAAGAAGAAGCTCCCTTACCCGGACTTCATGAACGTGATCACCGATTTGGCGCACGTTCAGAAGAAGATGGCGGATTGGGAGCAGGAGCGCGAGGTCGCGTCCTGGTACGATCGCATCGAGCAGGTCAACGAGCGCCCACCGCAGGAACCGCCGATCGAGGTGGCCTTCCGCCTGGTCGCGACGATCAACGAAGCCCGACTCGAGGTGAAGGAAGGCGTCAACGGCCTCTGGACCCAGATTCGCGAGAAGGGCGACATCGAGCGCCTGGTCACGATGCACCATCAGGCCGCGTTGCGTATGGATGCCTCCAGCCAGGTGCTGTGGGAGCATTTCCTCGCCTACTACCGCGACCATAGCGACATCACCTTCGACTTCGACCAAGAGGAAGCGTGCCGCTTCATGAACCGTGTGTTCCGCCAGCCGGCCTTGAAAGGCTATCTGGTGAACCTGGACGAACGCGAGTTCAAGGTCGTGACCGAGGCCCTCAAGTGGGTCTGCGAAGACGACCCCTACGATCCTAGCAGCTTCGCCCTGCAACTCGTGACGGACAGTGGTGAGAACGTCTCCCACTCCGTGCGCATGCTGCCGGGCCGCAAGGAGCTCTATCAGTCCGATGAAACGGTGTTCCCCGGTCCGCCGCGCTGGCTGGAGGAGACGGAAGTGATGCCGCGCTACCTCATCCCGAAGCGGGTGATCGACTCGCTGGAAGGCGTGGAATTCCTCCGCAAGATCGGCGCCTCCCTGCCGGAATCGCTGAAGAAGCGCGTGGTGGATCTGGAGCTGAAGCCGAAGTTCGAGATGAAGCTCGTCGCCGGCCTGACGGCCGCGGAAACCGAGCACCTCGTCATCGATGTGACGGCGATCGAGTCCAAGGAACGCCGCACCGAGCGCCTGACCAAGGAAGGCTGGGAACTCGTCGAGCAATCCGCGCTCAAGGGCAAGCAGCTGCTGCGCTTCGCTCGCGAAGAACTTTATCCGGTGCCGTCCCTCCTCGATGAGATGGGCCTCACCTACGACGAGAAGCTCCTCTCCTTCAAATCCCGCATCACCAAGCAATTCCCGGAGAAATTCGCGGAGTGGATCAAGGCAATGCCGGAGTCGGTGGAGCTCGATATCGACCTCCGCCTGAAGTCGATCCTTAACGATCCGGTCACTGCGGCAGTCCGCTTCGAGGTGATCAACCAGGAGATCGACTGGTTCGACCTGCGCATCGTGATCGATGTGGAAGGCGTCAATCTTTCCAAGGCGCAGATCCGCCAGCTCGTCGCCGCACGCGGTGGCTACGTCCGCATGGATGACGGCTCGTGGATGCGGCTGGAGATCAAGCTCGATGCCGACCAGCGCGAGGCGGTCACCCGCCTGGGTCTCGATCCCTTCGACCTTTCCGGCGAAACGCACCGCATGCACGCGTTGCAGCTCGCCGACCCGAAGGCGGCCGATGTTTTCGACCCGAAGGCGTGGAAGCGCATCAAGGACCGTGCCGGCGACATCCAGATCGAGGTGATGCCGGATGTCCCCGACAAGCTGAATGCGACGCTGCGTCCGTATCAGGTCGATGGCTTCCGATTCCTCGCCTACCTCGCGACCAACAACTTCGGAGGCATCCTCGCCGACGACATGGGTCTCGGTAAGACGATCCAGTCGCTGACCTACGTGCTCTGGCTGATGGAAGAGGCCGAGAAGAACAAAGAAGCTCACCGCCCGGTGCTGGTGGTCTGTCCGAAGTCCGTCCTGGACGTGTGGGCGAGCGAGGCCGTGAAGTTCGCTCCCGGTGTCCGCGTGAAAGTCCTTCGCAACCGCGAGGACCTCAACGTCAAGGAGACCCAGGAGGACATCGACATGCTGGTGCTGAACTACGCCCAGCTCCGCGTCTGTGGCGACCTGCTCAACGAGATCAAGTGGCTGACCACGATCCTCGACGAAGGCCAGCAGATCAAGAACCCGGACTCGAAGGCCGCCAAGTGTGCCCGCGAGCTGGATTCCGCGAACCGCCTGGTCCTCACCGGTACGCCGATTGAGAACCGCCTGCTCGACATGTGGTCGTTGATGGCCTTCGCGATGCCCGGCGTGCTTGGCAGCCGCGCTTACTTCAAGAAGCGCTTCGACAAGCGGAAGGATCCGCTGTCGCAGAACCGTCTGGCCGCCCGCCTGCGTCCGTTCCTGCTCCGTCGCACCAAGTTGCAGGTGGCCCAGGACCTGCCGCCGCGGACGGAAGAGGAGGTCTACTCCAAGATGGAGAACATCCAGCAGGAGCTCTACAAGGCGGAGCTCAAGCGCATCCAGAAGGCCCTGCTCGGTCTCGACTCGGATGAAGCGGTGAAGAAGAACTCCTTCGCCATTCTCCAAGGCCTGATGCGTCTTCGCCAGATCTGCTGTCACCCCGGCCTGATCGATCCGAAGTACCTCAAGGAAGAGTCCGCCAAGATGGAGTCGCTCTTCTACCTCCTGGACCAGCTCCACGAGGAAGGCCACAAAGTACTAGTGTTCTCGCAGTTCGTCTCGATGCTCGACCTGATCAAGGCGCGCCTCGAACTCGAAGCCCGTCCGTTCCACTACCTCACCGGCCAGACCAAGGACCGCAAGGGCGAGATCGAACGCTTCCAGACGACGAAGGATCCGTCCGTCTTCATGCTCTCGCTGAAGGCCGGTGGCGCCGGTCTGAACCTGACTTCGGCCTCCTACGTCATCCTCTACGATCCGTGGTGGAACCCGGCGGTGGAAAACCAAGCCATCGACCGAACCCACCGTATCGGTCAGAAGAACAAGGTCATCGCGTATCGTCTGCTTACCCGCGACACCGTGGAAGAGAAGATCCGCATCCTGCAGCACCAGAAGACCCAGCTCGTGACGAACGTGCTCGGCGACGAAGGCTTCGCCTCGAACCTCGGACTGGAAGACCTGCAGTTCATCCTCAACCACGGCGGCGAGGACGAGGAGAACGGCTGATCACCATCAGCAAACCAAGCATCTCACAGGGGGCGGACCGCAAGGTCCGCCCTTTCTGCGTGTTTCAGAATCCACGAGCCCGGTCAGCGGAATTTCTTGAAGACCGCTCGCTGCGTGGCGTCCGGACCGGGGAGCTGGTTGCGATAGAAGGTGAAGGAATTCACGGCCGAGAGCTGACCATCATTCTTGCTCGCGGAGCCGACCCATGCCCCGTCCGGAAGGCTGCCGACCTTGCGCTTCACGAAGTCCACATGCGAGAGACCGAAGTCCGGCGTGTAGTGGGTGACCTCCTCACCTTGGACGATGATGAGGAAGTAGTAGCCTTCGCGGATCGGGATGCGGGAGTCTTCGGACGGGAGCATATCCGGCGGAGATAAGCACGGGCGACGGCCACGCAAGGGTTTTCTAGCAGCACTCGGCCACCCCGCGGCTTTGGCATCGCGCGCAACCCAACGGGGATGGGCGGGTTGACTCATCCATCATGAAATCAATTGCCGTGTGGGTCTTGGCCATGGCTGCCACAGCCGGATTCGTCGCTGCGGAGCCTCTGGCGTACGATCCGCTGAAAGTGCCCGAGGTGGAGATCGTCTCGAAGACCTTCGAGGTGAAGGACGCCGGGCGGAACCGCACGCTGCCGATCCGTGTTTACTTGCCGGAGGGAAAGGACGCGGCTCCGGTGATTCTCTTTTCCCATGGTCTCGGTGGATCCCGGGACAACAGCCCCTACCTGGGGAATCATTGGGCAAAGCGCGGCTATGCCGTCGTCTTCGTCCAGCATCCCGGCAGCGACGAAAGTGTCTGGAAGGATGCCGCCATGCTGGAAAGGATGGGCGCGATGAAACAGGCCGCTTCGATCGAGAACTATCTCAACCGGGCCAAGGATGTCCCCGCGGTCATCGACGCTCTAACCCGCTGGAACGGAGAAAAGGACCATGCTTTGTCCGGCAGGCTGGATCTCGAGCATCTCGGCATGTCTGGGCATTCGTTCGGTGCCCAGACCACGCAGGCATTGGCGGGGCAGGGGGCACGGCCGCGATTGTCGCTGGCCGAGCCGCGGATCGATGCCGCGGTGATGATGAGCCCGAGTCCTCCGGCGATTGGTGATCCGGCGAAGTCGTTTGCCGGGATCAAGATCCCCTGTCTGCTTCTGACCGGCACCCGCGATGACAGCCCGATCGGCAATACCACCCCGGCGGATCGCTTGAAGGTTTTCCCGCATCTCAATCAAGCACCGGCATGGCAGGTGGTCTTCGATCAAGCGACCCACATGGACTTCGGCCAACGCGAGAAGGCCGGATCTGCCGCGGGATCCACTCGTTATCACAAGGCGATTCTGGCGCTCACCACCGCCTTTTGGGATGCTGAATTGAAAGCCAAGCCGGAGGCCAAGGCTTGGCTGAATGGCGAGAAGGCTCGCTCGGTGCTGGTTGCCGCCGACAGATGGGAGAGCAACGGGAAGGCGAAGGAATGACGGCACCCGATACCCTTTCTTGCGGCCGGATCAGGTCGCTTGCGGGATGATCTGGTAGATGGCTTCGTTGTCGCGGTAGCCTTTGGCGAGATCAGTCCTGCCGAGATAGATGCAGGTGAAGCCGCGAATCCCCTGCAGATGCGCAAGCGCCGCGAACTCCCGGGTGGCGAAGATTTCCCCGGGCTTGGTCACAGGCTCGAGCCGGGCCGTCTGCGTGGTGTGACGTCCGGTGAACGACAGATGCCGCACGACAGGATCCGCGATGGCGAAGACCGGTCCGGCGTGCACGGCGAAGCGCACGCTTAGCTCGGCGGGGAGGCCCGCAGCCTCCCAAAGAGCTTCGCCCTGCGGCGGCGGACATAGCGCGTTGCGCAATTCCAACGCCAGCATGCCGGCGTCCTCGATGGTGTCGAACACCATGTAGAATTCGTCACCCCAGGTGTTGATGACCACGGGCCGATGCGCCGATCGCGCGATGACGGCAGAAGTCGTACCCATGAATTTCTCGACGAACAATGGCAACTGAGCCTCGGTGAGGCGGCTGAAGTGCCGTACATCCGCAAAGAGCATGGCCTTGAGATGCTGCTCTTGGAAGCCGAAGCAGAAACGCGCGCGAGGTGCGGCCGGGCGCTCCACCGTGGTTCCGAATGGGCCGCCACCCAGCGCGATGATGTCCACGGCGTGGCCGCGCTGCTGCCAGAACGACACGAAATCCGCCGTTCCCCCGCATCCGTCGCCAGGCCGCCCGTCCCAGACAGCGACCGGCCGAATATCCAGCCCGAGAAAATCCGCCTTCATGCAGGCGAGCCCGGCCATGACTTCCTGCGCGTACTGGTAGCTGAGGGAGTCCGGCACGGGCTGGTGCCGGCTGGCCTCGATCACCTCGTAGGCACCCGTCATCAGCTCCCGGCAGCGGTCCGCCCAGTCGGATCCGGCATACTCGGCATTGCACTGCACGAAGTTCTCCCGCGGACTGGAGAGCACCAAGGTGGCCTCGACCGGGGCCTGCGCTGTGAGAGCCTCTGCTATCAGGATGTCCGCGCCTGCCGCCGCCGATCCAAATGCGATGAGCGGGAACCGGGGTTGAACTTGCTTGCGAAGGGACGTGAGCAAGTCGCCGATGGCCCCGTTCACCGTGCCGATCATCTCAGGGGTGAAGCGTGCCTCGGCGCGATAGCTCTCATCGACCCGGTGGCCTCCATACACGATCACCGGGGGAAGCCCGAAACATGGGTCGAACCGGTCTCTGCCCCATCCTTGCTTCCCGGCGATCAAGCGGGCTTGTTTGCGGGTTGCGCAGACATCACGGAGGCCCGCGCCGGCTTGACGGGCACCCTCGGTGTAAAAGCGGTGCGCCTCGTCGGCGTTTCCCAGAATCGCGTGCGCTTCCGCGATGGTTGCCAGATTCCAGGCATTCGGCCCCGCTTGCTCCACCTCGCGATGGCAAAGCTCAATTACACGGCTGGCAAGTTCCCGCGCCTCCGCCAGTCGCCCCGCCATCAGGTGGATGGTGGCCGCATTGATCCCGGGGTAGTAATTCCCGGGCTCCGCGGCGAATGCCTCCATGCAGGCGCGACGGCATGCTTCAAGCGCGCGGTCCGCCGCCGCGGCGGCCGCCACTGCTTCCACCGAATCGGGAGCGACTGCTTCGGTCCGGCGTCGCACCGTCTCGGCGTCGCACCAAGCATCCTTCCGGGTGCGGGCAAGAAGTCCGAGCGTCTCGCCATCCTGGTGGCCGGCTGCGGTCAGTCCGAGGAGGATTTCCTGCGCCTTCAGGTAGGCCCCGGTTTGCACCAGAAAGCGAGCCTCGATCAGCCGGAACATGGGATCCGCGGCATCATCATTCTGCTGTTCGTGGTGGGAATGCCACCGCGCGAGCACCTCTCCGCAGATCCATAGTTCGCCGTTTGCGAGCGCCGTCTTGGCAAGGGAGAGCAGGAGCTCAAGGCCAATCTCCGCATTCCCCCACGACTCACAGATACGCCAGACCGCGGCGGCGGTGCCGCTTCCCGGCGTCTGCAAGCACTCCAGCAGATGTTTCTTCATCCCCTCCCGGGAACCGCTTGGCAATCGGACCGGATTGGGCACCAGATCATATCCCATCAGCATGATCGCCTTCACCGCGCAAACGGCAGTGCGCCTGTCATACTCCTTTTCGCTCTCGGGAAGCTCGTCGTAAGGAACCAGACAGGGGGTTTCCTTGCGGGAGTCGCTGCGTTCCGGTCCATAGATCCAGCCGGCAGAGATGCGACCCTCCGACCATTCGTCATGCACTTGCTCGGCAAGGCTTTCGATGATCGCTTGCTGCTCTACGGTGAACTCGATCGTGGACGCATCGATCCGTCTCGGGCGGTAGGCAGAAGCAGGCATGGTGGGTTGGTGCTTTAGGGGGAATCATCAACGATGGCAGCCCGCTGTTAGGTCAGTCGTTGGAGGCCGGGGCTTTGACTGCGCCGGCGGCCGGTGCCTCGCGGATCCGCGTGAGGACCACCCGCATGCCTACATCCGGAGTGGAGCTGGTTGCAGCTTGGGCAAAGCCACGGGCGGAGCGGCAATCGCGCGGATGGGATTTCCACGATCCGCCCCGTATTTCACGACCATTGCCATTGTCGCCCAGCGGATCGGGCGGGACCACATCCCCGGGTTTGAAGTGCTTTTGGTTCTGCGGAACCAACCTGTCCCTGCACCACTCGCGGACATTGCCGTGCATGTCGTGGATACCCCAACGATTCGCCTGATAGCGGCCGACGGGTGACGTGACCGGTTGCCCGTCATCTTGGGCCAGGTCGGCGGGATTTTGCGGATCGGGCGGGAAGACCTTTGCGTTGCTCAGGTCCCTGAAATTACCGTAGGCATGGAGTTCGCCGGGTTCGTCGCCATAGCAATAGACGCTTTGGCCTCCGGCACGGCATGCATACTCCCACTGGGCCTCGGTAGGCAGCGAGTATTCCCAGCCGGCGGGCAAGCTGCCACGAGCCCGCTCCCGGTCGGTGAGCTTGCGGCAAAAATCCATCGCCTGGTGCCAATCGATTCGCTCGATCGGATGCTGTGCTCCGAGTTCATCATACTCGGAGGGATTGCTGTTCATGACCGTCTTCCACTCCCCTTGGGAGACTTCGCGCTTTCCGATCCAAAAGCCGGTGGAGAGCGTCACTTGATGCGGAATCTCGCCCTCATCCCGGCGCTCGGGGTCGGTGTCAGGGCTGCCCATCGTGAAGGTGCCCGCACGACACCAGACCAAGTCGATCTGATCCCCGGTCGTGAAGTTCTTTCCCTCGCTGGCCAAGACGGCGACCTCCCGTTCAAGCCGCTCCAAGGTCTCGCTCGCAGGTCGGCCGATCTTCCGCCATTGGCTGAGTCGCATCCGGACCAGATTCCAGCGACCCGCCGCGGCACCCTTGTCAGCTTCTTCGGACAAGTAGGTCGTGACCTTGCTGGCGGTCGTCATTCGATCCGCCTCGGAAAGGCCCGGCATCAGCGAGATGACTCCGGGCCATTCCTGTTCGGATTGGAGGACAGTCATCACTCCTGTCGCAGGAGATGGACGCTGCCATAGGAAGGGGAGAGATGTCTCAGGGAGATCGATGAAGCCGGACTTTCCTCCCCACCGCGGTGGATCGGTGTCCAAGCCGAGTCGATACCAGCCTTCGCGGACATAGCGGTAGAGGCCGCTGTGATTGGAGGTTTGCTCCGAGACGTTCCAGAGCTTGGCGCTGCCGTCCGCGCCGCAACTCGCAAGCAGTTCGCCGCCGGCGAGAAAGCGCACCCGGTTCACGGGGCCGATGTGGCCGGTCAGGGTGGCGACGAGCGATGGCGCCGGCTGGGCCGGAGCCAATCGCCAGATCCGGATCCGGCCGTCGCCTGAAGCGCTGACGAGTGCCAACCCATCCGAACGGAAAGCGAGGTCGAGGATCCGGTCGCGGTGGCGTTGGTCGGGCGAGATCTCGGCCAGCTTCACCGCGGTGGCGGCGTCCCAAATGCTGATGGAGCCATTCCGGCTACCGACGGCCAGGAAGGTTCCATCCGGGGATATCGCTGCTGCCGAGGCGTCGCTGCAGAGCCATTGCGGGGGAGGGGATGTGTTAGACGGCTTGGGTAAATTCCAACCTTCGCTCATCCAGGCATTGGCGGCCTTGCCCACCTCCGGGAAGAACACCAGCAGTCCGCGATCCGGAACGGTAGCGACCGTCCTGGATGCCACTCCGTCTTGGGCGATCCTGGCGGCGGGTGTGGGCGAGCCGGTCTGGAGGATGATCTCCTGGCCATCATTCCGGATGGAGAGCTCGCCGGAGGCTTGGGCCGAGATCAGGGACTCAGCATTGCTGCCGTAGCCGATGGCAGTGGCTGCGGCGAGGGGCTGGGCGGAGAAGGTGCGCGTCTCGAAGTTCCAGCAATGGGTCTCTTTGCCGGTGGCCACCATCAGGCACGTCCCGTCGGGTGCGAACGATAGGTCGGCAATGGCGGGAGCATCGGTGGAAATCACGGTGGCCGGGCCAGCGGAGGAAAAATCCCACAGCATCACCTTGCCATCCTGGCCTCCGGCCGCCACGTGACGCCCGGAGGGACTCACCGCCAGCGCCTCAAGCGGAACGGGCGCCAGCGGACTGCTCCACACCGGCAGATACGATGGCAGGCCTTTGAGCCACTTGGTGGCTTCCTCGTGACGTCTCCGATCGCGTTGCGAAGTGATGTAGCGGTGGGGGACTTCGGCTTCATCGGTGCGTCCGGAGCCTTCGAAGCCGATGGCGGTCGCGGCATACAAGAGCATGCCGGGATACTCCGCTCCACGTTCTTTTGCCACATGGGCACGGAACATCCACGCCAAGCCTTCATGGTAGCGCGATTC